>NZ_MUXB01000114.1:0-457916 GCF_001994935.1 Herbaspirillum sp. VT-16-41 | reverse complement strand
GACGCCGCAACAGTTTGCAGAGACTTTTTTAACCGCAGACTCCAAGTCGTTCTCGTACTAAATTGGGGAGCAGGTCACGGTCACGCTCGGCTTCGACGGCGCGCCGGCCTTCGATATCCATCAACACGCCGGGGAAGGTGCTGGGTACGCCATCCGGGGTCAATTCCACGCGGCCGTTGGCTTCCAGCCAGTAGTAGCGACCATCGCGTCGACGCGTGCGGTACTGGTGGGCGTAGGTGCCGCCCCGGGCCAGGGTTTCACGGATGCGGGCCGACAGTAGTTCGCGGTCGTCAGGGTGCACCGCTTCCATGATGTCGGCGATGCACAGGCGCGACAGGTCGCGCTCTGGCGCCAGGCCGAAGGCCACGGCAAAGCCCTCGTCGACGTTCAGGCGGTCCGAGGGGATATCCCAGATCCAGGTGCCGATGATGGCGCCGGCTTCCAGGGCCAGTTGCACGCGCTGGACGTTCTCGCGCAAGGCGGCCTCGGTCCGGCGACGCGCCGTCACGTCCCGGAACAGGACCGAGACCTGACGCATTTCCACCGGGCCCACGCGCGTGGCGGAGACCTCGATATGACGACCGACGGCCTTGAATTCCTGCTCGAAACGCAGCGGCTGGCCGGTCAGCAGGACCTGTCCATACACATCCAGCCAGACCTGGGCATTCTCGGGCTCGATTTCACGCAGGCGCTTGCCGACGATGCCCTCGATGCCGGTATGACGGTAATAGCCGGAGTTGGCCTCGATATGAACATAATCACTCAAGGGGCCATGCGGCCCATCGATGAACTCGATGATGCAAAAACCATCATCGATAGCCTCCAGCAAGGCGTGACGATAGGCGCTGGTGAGGGGGCTATTCCCCTCCATTGCCGGTTGCTGATCCAAAATAATGCCCTTCCTGATCGTACTGTCTTCGTACTTGCCTTTGTACGGGGCGATTGACTGCCCACGTCCACCCACTTGCGCCGCTACGGTAGAGCTTGGTGGCAAGCTTATCGGAAAGCTTGGCGTCGCGGCCACTTTCCGAGACAAATCCCCTGCCATGACAGGCCAGCTTGCCGCACGTAAAATGGCGGCCTGCCGCTTCCTGGCAGATTCATTCTTGTTGATTGGCTTCTATGACCCAAGGTCTGCCCGAAACGCTCCCGCTGGCGCAAAATATTCCCGCGCGGCTGGATCACCTCGTCCTCAATACCCACTACGACATCGACGCTGCCCATGCCCAGCTGCAGGCGCTGGGCTTTACGCTCACCCCGCGCGGCTATCACACACTGGGCTCGGTCAACCATCTGGTGATGTTCCCCGGCGGCTACCTGGAGTTGATCGGCCAGCCCCGCGACAGCGACAAGGTGCGCCAGGAAATCCTGGACAGCCCGCTGGGCCTCGACGGCCTGGTCTATGCCGTGGCCGACGTGCCGGCCTGCCACGACGCCTGGCAGGCAATGGGCCTGGTGGTGCAGCCGGTGCAACACTTCTCACGGCCGGTGCTGCTGGACGGGGTTGCCACCGATGCCCGTTTTTCCACCGTACGCCTGATTCCCGGCCAGTTCGCCGCAGGCCGCGTCTACGCCTGCCATCACTTCACGCCGGAACTGGTGTGGCGCCCTGAATGGATGGGCCATGCCAATGGCGTGCAGGGTCTCACGAGCATGCTGGTGACCGATGCCGATCCCGAGGCTACCCGGGCCGCCTATGCCCGCTTGGGGGAATGGGAAGACGGCTTCGCACTCGAATTTGCCGATGCCGCTGGCTTGCAGGCGCGCTTTGGTGGGCTGGCCGCCTTTGCACCGCAGCGCCCGGCCGCTTTCGCGGCGCTGCGCTTTTCAGGCGGCGACCTCTCACGCATCAGCGCAGGGGCCCAAGCCCTGGGGCTGCCGCTGCACCAGGAGCCGCAGCGGCTGGTGGTGGCCCTGCCGGCATTCCAGGCGCTGTTCGAATTCCTGGGCTAGCGCTGTTGCAGCGCTAGCGCGCATCGGCCGCAGCGTGCGGGGCGCAATCGTCGGGTATCTTCTCGCCCGGGGTGATCAGCGGAATCACCGCTGCCACCGGTGCTACCAGCGCCAGGGCGGCGGCCGCCCCGGCCCGTGCAGCCAGGCCTTCCTTGCTGGCACCGATGTCGGGCTTGGCGAAGCTGCCCCGCACATACAAGGGGGTGCGCAGCGATAGGATGCGAACCTGCTTGGTGCGCGGATAGACGTTCAGCGCCAGCTTTTCCTGCCCCAGATCGACTTGCCCGGAGATGTCGATGGCCGCGTCCTCGGTATTGAGGATGCCGTGCCGGACCTGCGCCACGCCCTCCTTGATCGTCACATCGGCGGCGCCGCATAGCAGTTTGACCTGCTGGTCGCGGTACATCTTGGCAAACACCGCGTTGGCCAGGTTCAGACCGGCAGCTTCCAGGATGAACTGGCTGATGGTGCCCTGGCTCAGATCGGCCTTGATCCGCCCGTCGGCGCTGGCCAGCATGGCGGCGACCGAGTTGCCGCTGCCGTTGAGGCGGGCCTGGCCGTCCAGCTTGCCGAAGCTGGCGTCGATCCTGGCCAGTTTCGGAAACAGCTGGCGCACCTGCACCCCATGCAGGTTCACTTGCAGGCTTGAACGGATGTCGTTCTGGCGGCCATCGAGCGTGACTTCGCCGTCCCCCTTGCCACCGGCCATGTCAAATTGCAGGGGCGCGACGGTTAGCACCTGGTCCTTCAGCCGCAGGGTGGTGCTGGCGTCCTGCCAGTCCAGCCCACCATGCAATTGCACGCGACTGGCCTTGAGTTCGATGTCGGCATCCAGCCTGGCCCAGCGCTGCGGCTGCGCCGGGCGTTCAGGCAGCACACGATCCTGGCGCTTGCCTTCGCTTTTACCCTCTTTTTTGCCCTCTTTCTGCTTGCCACCGGCGGCCGGCACGTAATCCTCCAGCCGCAACAGATCGGCGTGGGCGGTCACGCTCAGGTGGTTCTTGGGCGGGCCGCGGTAGTAATGGGCATCCCCGGCGAAATCACTCTCACCGACCTTGCCGGTGAAGCGTTCATAGCGCCAGTCCCAGGCCTTGGTGGCGTTATCGCGATCGGTTTTGCCCGCGCCCGCAGCCTCGGCCCGCTGGATGGTCAGGCTGCCCTGGGTACTGAACGCACGCGTGGCCGGCAGAGGAACGCCGCTGGCGGCATAGAGCCGGTCCAGGCTGTCGCCACTCAGGCGGATCTGCAGGTCGGCACGCCGCAGCTGATGAGGATTGACGAGATTGCCGCTGATCACGGCGTGGACTTCACCCACGTCGCCCTGCGCCTGCAGGGGATAGACGCTGCCCTCGTTGAGCAGGTCGGGCAAGGGGCCGCCGCGCAATTGGCCCCGTATCTCAGCCTCACCGTAGCGGCCCGACACCGCTGCCTGCAGGACCAGTCCAGGCGGGCTGCCGCTGCCCTCGGCGGTGCGCATGGCGGCTGCACTCAGGGGGCGGGCGTCGAAGCGCAGGTCCAAGTCCAGCGGCTGGTCCACATAGCGGATCTGGGCATGGTCGAAGACGATCTGGTGGATGTCGAAGCTCCAGCGCGAACGTGGCTGGTCGGAGAAGCGCCAGTTCTTGCGGCGCTCGTCGGCCCGTTCCATGATCAGGTCCAGGCCGGTCACGCGCATGTCGGTGATATGCCAGTGCCAGTGCAATAGCGGGAGTGGGGAAAAATGCAGGTCCAGCAGACTGGCCCGGACCAGATGGTCGGCGCTCCGCGCCCAGTCCGGGTTGCCGATCTGCAGGTCGCGTGCGGTAAAGTGCAATTGCGGCAGCCAGGATCTGTCGCTTTGGGGGGTGGCCGGGGCCAGCGACCAGGACAGGCTGATCGGGCCATCGACCCGTATTTCCCGGGCCAGCATGGTGGAGAGCTGGCGGCTGATCCAGGGCTTGGCCAGGTTCCAGTCGAACAGCGCCACCAGCAGGGCCAGCAAGGCCGCCAGCACCACCAGCGCGGCCACGCACCAGGTCAGCAGGCGGCCCAGCCTGGCCAGCAGTGGCCTCCCAGGCAGCCTCACCGAGTGCACGCGCATCTCCGCCCTCCTTCACTTTGCATGGTTCTGTCCTGACCGCTTAGGTTTCATCCAAACGCGACAGTATCAGCTGTAGGACCCTTGCTGGCTATAGGAGAAGCGGCCGGCCGCTTGTCAGAGGGATGGCAGGCCCAGGGCTTAGAACACCACGCCGGAACCGAGGATGATATTGGCGTAGGGGGTGCATTCGCCGGTGCGGATCAAGGCCTTGGCGCGGGCACTCTGGCGCTTGAAATCTTCATGCGGGACGCTGCGCTTGCCGGCCAGTCCCAGCGCTTCGACCTGGGCGGCCAGGGCGGGACTGACGGTCTGCATTTCGTCGGCGACGACGTGGAACTCGACCTGCAGTTCGCTCAGCACCGTCTGCAGCACGGTCATGAAGTCCGGCACGCCGCGCGTGACCGCAAGGTCGATCACAGGGACGCCGGCCGGTGCCGGCAAGCCGACGTCGCCGATGACCACGGTGTCGCCATGCCCCATGGTGGCAATCAGCTGGGAGATGGCGGCGTTGAGCAAGGCGGTCTTTTTCATGGCATTCCTGGCAGAGAAATCAAATGATCAGAGCACGACTTCGTCGCGTGTCGGGATGGAGGTCTGGGCGCCGATGCGCGTCACGCTCAGGGCAGCAGCGGCCTGGGCGTAGGCGATGGCGTCGAACGGGTCGCGCCCCTGGGCGATGGCGCCGATGAAGCCGCCGATAAAGGTGTCGCCTGCAGCCGTGGTATCGACCGCCTGCACCTTGCGCGCCGGCAGATGGTCTTGCCGGCCATCGGCGAAGGCGCCGTAGACGCCCTTCTCACCCAGCGTGACCACCACATTGCGTGCGCCCAGCGCATGCAGGCGCGCGGCCAGTTGCGGGATGTCGTCGGAGTTGGCCACGGCACGCTCTTCGGCCAACATGGCAGCTTCGATCTCATTGAGGATCAGGTAATCGACCTTCTGCAGCAGTTCGCGAGGCAGCGCCTGCGCCGGCGCCGGGTTCAGCACCACGGTCTTGCCCAGGGAGTGGGCCAGCTCGATGGCGTGGATCACGGTGGGGATCGGGACTTCCAGTTGCAGCAGCACGATGGAGGCCTGTTCTATCAGCGGGCGGGCGCGTTCGATGCGTTCCACGTCCAGGCGGCCATTGGCGCCAGCGGCGATGACGATGCTGTTCTGGGCGTTGGCATCGACCATGATGGAGGCAATGCCGGTGGCTTCGCCAGCCACTTCGTCGAGGTAACGGTCATCGATGCCGCAGGCAGTAATGGACTGGCGCATCTGGGCGCCGAAGGCATCGTCGCCCACGCAGGCCACCATGGCCACTGCGGTGTCGGGCGCGGCCAGGCGGGCGCAGGCCACGGCCTGGTTGGCGCCCTTGCCGCCGGGGATGGTCATGAATTTGTCGCCCGCCAGGGTTTCTCCCGGCATGGGCATGCGAGGCACGCGCAAAACCAGGTCCATGTTGACGCTGCCGATGATGACGATCATGTGCTTTCTCTTATTTCTTTATCTTGTTGTCGAACGGGGCGGTCGAGCCCCGCAGTTGCAATTGTGGCGCTACCGTCTCGCGGCGCGCCGGCAGGTCCGGGTCGGCGATGCGTTCCAGCAGGAATTGCGCCGTCAGGTTGCCCAGCCTGCGGGTGTTCTGGGCCACCGTGGTCAGGGGCGGATGGACGAACTGGGCCAGTTCGATGTCATCGAAGCCGACCACCGACAGCTGGCCCGGCACTTCGATCTGCAGTTCACCGGCGGCGCGCAGCACGCCGATGGCCATCATGTCGTTGCAGCAGAAGATGGCGTCGGGACGCGCATCGGTGGGACGCTCCTGCAGCAGTCGCATGGCCGCCTGGTAGCCGCCGATGCCGCTGAAGTCGGCATGCAGCAGGTCACTGGGCGCAAGCTTGCCACCGCCCTCCTCCAGCGTCTGGCGGAAACCCTGCACCCGCTCGTCGGACAGGTCCAGCCCCTCCGGTCCGGCGATGCAGGCCACGTGGCGCCGCTTCAGGTCCAGCAGATGGCGGGCTGCCAGGCTGCCGCCGAGGGCGTTGTCGGTGCTGACCAGGTCGATGTCCAGTTCCCTGGGCGCTCGGTCCAGCAGCACGGTGGGGATGTCCAGCTTGCCGGCCGGGTTCAGGTCGGACTGGTTCAGCGTGGCAAGAATGAGACCGTCGCAGCGCTTGGTCTGCAACACCAGCAGGTAGTCGCGCTGCTTGGCCGGGTCATCGTCGGAATTGCACAGGATGACGCTGTAGCCGGCGCCATAGCAGTGGTCTTCGATGCCCCGCGCCAGCTCCGAAAAGTACGGGTTGGTGTTGTTGGGGATGATCAGGCCGATACTGCCGGTGACCTTGCTGCGCAGCGAACGCGCCAGCGCACTGGGCACGTAGTCCAGTTCCTTGACCGCGGCCAGCACGCGCTCCTTGGCCTCCGGACTGACCGGACGGGTCTGGTTGAGCACGTGCGAGACCGTGGTGTAGGACACCCCGGCCAGCCTGGCGACATCCTTGATGGTAGACATGGCGTGGGTGCTGCCGTCAGCGTGCGTGGCGCTGGCCACGACGACGATAGGTGTCCAGGATCACGGCCACCACGATGACCGCGCCGGTGATGATGCGCTTCATCGGCTCGCTCACGCCCACCTGCGCCAGGCCGGCTTCCAGTACCGAGATGATCAGCACGCCGATGAAGGTGCTGACGATGGAGCCACGCCCGCCCATGAGGCTGGTGCCGCCGATGACCACGGCCGCGATCACCTGCAGTTCCATGCCCACGCCGCCGTTGGGATCGGCCGCTTCCAGGCGCGACACCTGGAACAGCGCCGCGATGCCGGCCAGCCCGCCCATCAGGGCGAAGGCCAGGATCTTGCTGGGGTTGGGATTGACCCCGGACAGGCGCACCGCTTCTTCGTTGGTGCCGATACCGATCCAGTAGCGCCCCAGGACGGTCCGCGTGAGCACCAGTTGCGCAATGATGACGATGGCGATGGCCGAGAGGAAGGCCGGCGACATGCCAAACAGCACCGGCGAGCTGATCACGTCCACGGCGCTGCCGATGTATTCGGTGCGCGAGTTGGTGACTTGGTAGGCCAGGCCGCGGGCGATTTCCAGCACGCCCAGCGAAACGATGAAGGACGGGATGCGCCAGTGCACCGACACCAGACCGGTCAGCGTGCCGCACAGGGCCGCCACCACCACGCCCAGGGGGGCGGCGGCGTACAGCGGCCAGCCCCAGCGCACCATGGCCATGGACAGCATGGAGGCCGCCAGTGCCATCACCGAGCCGACCGACAGGTCGATGCCACCGATGATGAGGATGAAGGTCATGCCCACCGACATCACCACCAGCGGCGGGATGTCATTGGAGAGCGTGATGAAGGTGGCCGCACTGAGGAAGTTTTCACTCAGGAAGGCGAACATCACGCACATCGCCAACAGCGCGGCGATGAGACCCAGGTAGTTCTTGAAACCGGCCAGGTAGGCCGCTTGCCGGCTGGCGGCAGGAGTGGAGGTAGAGGAAGTTTGCATCTGTCTCGTCAATTCTTGGCAGTTGAAGTTCTGGCTGGGCACAGGCGGCCCGCTCAGGCCGTGTTGCCGGCCACATGGGCCGCTTCGGCGGCTTCCTGGCGTCCGACATAGCCACTGAAGGCAGCCGCCAGGATGCGCTCCTGCGACCAGTCGTCACGGCTGAAGGTGTCGGCGATGCGGCCGGCGCTCATGACGGCGATGCGGTCGCAGATCTGCATCAGTTCGCGCAGGTCGCTGGAGACCACCAGCAGGCCCTTGCCCTGTGCCGCCAGTTCGGCGAAGAGGCGGTAGATATCGGACTTGGCGCCGATGTCGATGCCCCGGGTGGGCTCGTCGAAGAGCATGATCGGGCAATCGCGGTACAGCCAGCGTGCGATCACCACCTTCTGCTGGTTGCCACCGGAAAGTTCACCGGCAGCCTGCACCACGCCGGCACTGCGGATGCGCAGTTTCTTCACATAGTCGCGAGCGACGTCGGCTTCGGCCGCGTGGTCCAGCATGCCGCCCCGGCTGACGCGGCCCAGATGGGCCAGCGAGGTGTTCACGCTGATGGCTTGCGGCAGCAGCAGGCCCTGCCCTTTGCGGTCTTCGGTGACCATGGCGATGCCGGCCTTGACCGCATCCTTGGGACTGCGGATGCGGGCCGGTTGCTGGCCCTCGCCGATGAAGACTTCACCCTGGTCGGCGCGATCGGCGCCGAAGATCAGGCGCAGCAGTTCGGTGCGGCCCGAGCCGATCAGCCCGGCGATGCCCAGCACCTCGCCGGCATGCAGGGCGAAGCTGGCCGGCTGTACCACGCCGGCCCGACCCAGACCGCGCACGCGCAGCAGGGGCGCGCCGATACGGCGATGGCCGGCGTCCAGGTCAACCTTGGTCAGTTCGCCGGCCATCAGTTGCACCAGTTGCTCGGTGGAGTAACGGCCGATGTCGTCGTTGCAGACCAGCTTGCCGTCACGCAGCACCACGATGCGGTCGGCGATGCGTTTCAGTTCTTCCAGCCGGTGCGAGATATAGATGATGGCCACGCCTTCGGCGCGCAGGCGCTCGATGCGCGAGAACAGCAGTTCCACCTCGCGGTTGGTCAGCATGGCCGTGGGTTCGTCCAGGATCAGGCAACGGCAGCTGCCGATCAGGTTGCGGGCGATCTCGACCATCTGCTGATGGCCCAGACCCAGGTCGCCGACCGGTGTCCACGGATCCAGCTCGCCCAGGCCGACCACTTCCATCTGGGTACGGGCGGCCTCGGCCAGTTTCTTGCGGTCGATCCAGCCAAAGCAACGCGGCAGCTTTTCCAGGAACAGGTTTTCGGCAATCGACAGCGTGGGGATCAGGTTCAGTTCCTGCATCACCATGCGGATGCCCAGCGCCTCGGCCTGGGTGCGCGACACCGGTTGATAGGCTTGGCCATCCAGTGTCATCTGGCCGGCACTGGCATCGACCAGGCCGCAGATGATCTTGGACAGCGTACTCTTGCCGGCACCGTTTTCGCCGGTCAGGGCCAGCACCTGGCCTGGATGCAGATCCAGGTCGATGCCGTCCAGTACCGGTGCGGCGTAGCTCTTGCCGATGCCGGACAGGGTCAGCAAGGCGGCGGTTCGGGAGGGGGAGTCGTTGGGCTGCATGGGTCTTTGGCGCGCATGAAGCGGCGGCAGAAAGGACGATGAGGAAACAAAGGCCTGCGCCGCAGAACGGGCGCAGGTACCTTGCAAGTGAGACGCGGGTGGCTGCACTAGCGCACTAGTGCAGGCCTGCGCCGCGCTTGCCGCCAGCTTACTTGGTGACCAGCGAGACCTTGGTCTCGACCACGCCGCCCAGGGCGCTTTGCGGCTTCTTCTCGGAGACCGCCTTCAGGGCGGTTTCGATGCCGAACACGGCCTGCTGCTGGGCGAACTGGTCAACAGTGGCCAGCACGCGGCCATCCTTCAACATCGGCTTGATGGCGTTGATGTTGTCGTAGCCGACCAGTTGCACCTTGCCGGTCTTGCCAGCGGCGCGGATGGCGGCCACGGCGCCCAGCGCCATATTGTCATTGCCGGCCAGGATGGCCTTGATGTCCGGATGGGCGTTCAGGATGGAGGCAGCAACCTTGTTACCCTGGTCGATTTCCCATTGACCGGACTGCACGGTCACCACATTGGCACCGACGTCCTTCATCGCATCCTGGAAGCCCAGGGTGCGCTGCTGCGCATTGAAGGTGGTGGAGACGCCTTCGATGATGGCGACCTTGTCACCCTTCTGCAGTTGCTTGCCCAGGTAATCGCCGGCCAGCTTGGCGCCCTTGCGGTTGTCCGGGCCGACGAAGGGCACGGTGATGCCCTTTTCCTTCAGCGCCGCGTCATCAAGCTTGTTATCGATGTTGACCACGATGATGCCGGCGTCGATGGCCTTCTTGACCACCGGCACCAGCGCCTTCGAATCGGCCGGGGCGATGACCAGGGCGTTGACCTTGGAGACGATCATCTGCTCGACGATCTTGATCTGGTTGGCGGTGTCCTGCTCATCCTTGATGCCGTTGGCGATCAGGTCGAACTTGCCGGCATTGGCCTTCTGGTATTCGCGGGCGCCGTTCTCCATGTTCAGGAAGAACTCGTTGGCCAGCGACTTCATGACCAGCGCCACCTTGGGCTTGGCCGGGGTCTGCGCCAGGGCGGCGCCGGGGAGGACTGCACAAGCCAGGGTAGCAATGGCGAAATGGCGGCGGGTGAATTTGTTCATCTGGGTCTCCAGTATTGATGTTGCCGGCGTTTCCTAGAAGATAGACGCCGTTATCGTTGCGCAAACGTTTGCGCGAGTTGGAGAATAGCACCGCAAAATAAGAAAATAAAGCTGCAGTGCAGCTTTTTTTTTCATTTTGCGGGGACGACAACGGAAGGTCGAGGAAGGGCTGGATACCTCACTCAGCGTGGCTCTGCGCACAGTAGGAGCGCAGTCGGAGGGCCAATGCATACGGCGGGAAGCGCCGGCATGGCACCTTCCGCCGTGATGAAAGTACGGAGGAACTGGAGATACGAAATTCAGGCAGCCGAGCGAAGACCAGCGCAGCACCGTCCCCATGTCCAGGCCCCTGCCCGGGATGGAAGACGGCATGCTTCAGGCCGGCGACTGGTTTAACGCTCGTCTGCGCTCTCGTCTACGCTTCAGGCAGGTGCTGCATGTTGCACGCAACCCGCCGACTGCGACGCACCGGATCGAAGCCGGCGCGCGCCCTGGCAATCCTGTACGGGGATCAGTGACCGAAATGGGTACGGCGCCAGACGTAAGCACCAAAGGCGCAACTGCCGATCACCACATACAAGGCATACCACGCCAGCATCTGGCCACCATAGGCCATCAACATTTCCATCAGGTTCATGTCTGTCTCCTCTGATATGACTGCTGCGCTGTTATTCGCGCAGCTTATCGTCCCAAGGGATGAAAATGTCGAAACAACAACATCCCCCACTTGCTGCGGGCCTTGCTGTCACCCGAAAACGGCCCGGCGCCCTTCCACGCCGCGCCGATAAAGGCCCGTGCAAATATCTTCCTACTGCCAAATGATGATGTAAAGAATCCATTATTCCGCGCAGCAGCATTTGGCGCCCGCCCTGCCCTGCATCAATGGAACCAAGCAGTAGTGCGCATTCTCACGGATGAGCACATAAGCCCATTGCAGGGCGGATATGCACTAACGGTGTGCAAAAACTTAATTTTTGATCAATCTTTTGCGTTGCAAAACCGAAAGTTGTTGATTAGTCGCCAAACGACGACGTGATGCGAATTTGACGCGGGATTGGGACGCTTTTAGGCGGCATCCGCCCTGCTTGCCGCCCCGACATGTCACGATGGCCTGATGTTCACGCTGCTTATATCTTGCGCCACAACACCAGCGTTCCGCACAGGCCCGCCAGCATGGAGCCGCCCAACACGCCGAGCTTGAGCTTGGCTTCGAAATCGGCGCCCAGGCCCTGGAAGGCCAGGCCGCCGATGAACAGGCTCATGGTGAAACCGATCCCGCACAGCATGCACACGCCGATGAACTGGCGCGTGCTGGCGCCGGCCGGTGCATCGGCCAGTCCGCTGCGCACCATCAGCCAGGCGGCACCGAAGACGCCGATGGTCTTGCCCAGCACAAGGCCGGCAGCAATCCCCAGTGGAATCGGCTCGAACAGGCTGCCCAGCGACATCCCCTGCAGCGAAACGCCGGCATTGGCAAAGGCGAACATCGGCAACACCAGGAACGCCACCCAAGGGTGTAGCCCGTGTTCCAGTGCGCCGGCCAGCGGCTGCTCGTCGGCATCGCGCATGGGAATGGCCAGCGCCGTCACTACCCCGGCCAGCGTGGCATGGATGCCAGACTTGAGTACGCAGACCCAGATCACCAGGCCCACCAGCAGATAGACGTCGGCGCGGCGCACGCCGCTGCGATTGAGCAGCAACAGCACCAGCGTGCCCACGCCGGCGCCGGCCAGCATGCCCAGTGAGAGGTTGTCGGTATAGAACAGGGCGATGACGACGATGGCGCCCAGATCGTCGATGATGGCCACGGCCGTCAGGAACACCTTGAGCGAAGTCGGTACCCGTGAGCCCAGCAGCATGACGATGCCGATGGCAAAGGCGATATCGGTGGCGGCCGGGATGGCCCAGCCGCGCAAGGCGACCGGGTCGCCGAGATTGATCAGGGCATAGATCGCGGCCGGCACGACCATGCCGCCCAGGGCTGCGGCGGCGGGCAGGATGGCCTTCTTGCGCGAGGCCAGTTCGCCTTCCACGAATTCGCGCTTGATCTCCAGCCCGACCAGGAAGAAGAACACCGCCATCCACAAATCATTGACCCACAGCAGCAAGGGCTTGGACAAGACCACCAGTCCACCGATATCGACCGTGCCCTGGATGCGCGTAAAGGACTCGTAGGCCTGACGCCAGCCACTGTTGCTGACCAGCAGCGCCAGTACGGCGGCAATGGCGAGCACGATGCCACCGGCCGCCTCATGCGCGAAGAATCGGGTAAAGGCGTTACCGCCCTGGGATTGGTGAGGGGTGTGGGCCAATGGCTGCTCCTTGTTGTCGTTTCATGAACCAGGCCAGACTGTAACAAGGCAGCGCCCATTCTCCAAGTCTTGACGATGGCGGGGACGGCTCCCACCGATACATCAGGAACAAACAAAATGAACAAAAAAAGGGCCGTCCCTCTCCACAGGAACGGCCCGACCCTCCACACCACAAACCTTATACGGTACGCCCCGCTACAGGGACGCGCCTTGATGGATCAACGGAACACCAGGACTGGCACCTTGCTGCGTGCCAGCAGCTTCTGCGTCTGGCTGCCCATGAGCAGCCGGCCCAGCGTCGAACGCGCCTTGGAGGCCATGAAGATGGCGTCGCAGTGTTCGCGTTCGGCCACGCGCATGATTTCTTCGTAGGGGCGGCCGCCCTGGGCCACCTGCACCGAGCAGGGAACGCCCTGCTCGCGCGCCATTTCAGTGATCATTTCCACGCTGGCCATGGCACGTGCGCGGCCGGCTTCGTCGGTACGGGCCACGTCCACGCCTACGCTGACTTCGGGGATGGACAGTGCTCGCAGATTGCCGGCCACCGACAGCCCCACCAGATTGCTGCCGCAGCTTTTCGCCAGTGCGATGGCCGCCTTCACGGACTCGTTACACAGACGGGAACCATCGGTTGCCAGCAGTATATTCTTGAACATGATGACCTCAGGGGGTGACAGGAATGGCGTCGGACTCGTTGTGCATTTCGCCTTGCGTATTGCGTCGAGCTCGTATGACTGCATACTAAGGCCGCGCCATCTGAAGCGACTTGACATGCATCAAGCGCCACGGGCTCGCCAGGTCCGTCCTGTGCGCATTTGCGCTGGATCAAATGGCGCCCTGCCCGGGAGCTGCGGATGCAAAAACGGCCTGCGCAATGGCAGGCCGTCCGCTGGCATCCAGGGGGCTCGTCTATGTCGGACGAAATGCCAGGAAGCGCTCTACCAGTCGCTGCAGCACCGGCTTGAGCTGGCCGGCCAGGGTGTCATCCAGGGCGTACGGGGCCTCTTCCTGCATGTAGCTGCGCTGGGCCAGTTCCAGCTGCATGGCGTGGACCTGCTGCGCCGGCTGTCCGTAGTGGCGCGTGATATAGCCGCCCTTGAAGCGGCCATTGAGCACCGCCGGATAGTGCGGCGCCAGTTGCTGCGCCAGCGCCAGTAGATCTTCGCCCAGGCCCGGCGCGCAGGCCGCACCACTGGCGTTGCCGAAATTGAAGACCGGCAGTTCGCCCTCGAACAGGTGCGGGATGAGCGAACGGATCGAATGCGCATCCCATAGCAAGGCGTATCCGTGGATGGCCTTGAGCCGCGCCAGTTCGCCCTGCAGGGCGGCATGATAGGGATGCCAGTAGATCTGCAGGCGGCGCGCGATCTCGGCCTCATCCGGCTCGCAGCCGGGACGATACAGGGCGACGTTGTCGAAGGTGGTCAAGGGGCACAGGCCCGTGGTGTTCTGCCCCGGATACAGGCTCTGCCCATCGGCCGGGCGGTTCAGGTCGATGGTGTAGCGCGAGTGGAAAGGTCGCAGCACCGAAACGCCCAGGGTACTGGCGAAGTCATAGAGCTCGGCGATGTGCCAGTCGGTATCGTCGACCTGCAGGCCGGTCTCGCTGAAGGACGATTGCAGGTCCTGCGGCAATTGCGTGCCGACGTGCGGCATGGAAATCAGCAAGGGGGTGCTGCCCTGATGCAACTGGTAGATATCGTTCGACATGGTTTCTTCCTCAGTCCTTCAATAGTTCGGCAACGGCGCTGCGATAGGCGCGACGGGCGCTGTCTTCCAGCGCATGATGACCGGCCGCGACCACCTGGCGGCCGCCGACGTAGACATCGCGGATGGGCTGGCCGTCATGTTCGCAGAAGACCAGCGCCGACAGCAGTTGCTCCGGGCTACGGTCGGCCAGGTTGATGTCCTCGCCGTCGAGGACGATGAAATCGGCACGCTGGCCCACGGCCAGCCCCGCCACAGGGCGTCCGCTGGCAGCGGCACCACCCGCCACGGCACGGGCATACAGGCGCTCGCCGACGATGGGCTCGGCTTCGGAAGCCAGCACGTTGCGGCGGCGATGGTGCAGGCGCTGCCCATACTCCAGCAGGCGCAGTTCGGAGCGCAGGTTGATGGCGATATTGCTGTCCGAGCCGATACCCCAGCGCGTATTGGACTCCAGCAGGCGGGCCGCATCGATGATACCGTCGCCCAGATTGGCTTCGGTCGTCGGGCATAGCCCCACGACGGCACCGCTGGCGGCGACGGCCTGGTATTCGGCAGCATCCATGTGGGTGGCATGCACCAGGCACCAGCGTGCGTCGATGGCCTGCAGCGAGTGCAGCAACTGCACCGGTCGTTGGCCGCACCAGGCCAGGCAGTCCTGGACTTCACGTTCCTGTTCGGCGATATGAATATGCACCGGGGCATCCTGTCCGCCGGACTGGTGCTGCAAGCCGCTGACCAGCTCCTCCAGTCCTGCCGGCGATACTGCCCGCAGCGAATGCGGCGCCACGCCATAGCGGCGCATGGGGTTTTCCGGCAAGGCGTGCAGCAGACGTTCGCGCAGGGCCAGCAGGCTCTGCGCCGTGCCGATGAAGCGCGCCTGCTCGGCCGAGGTCGGCTGGCTGCCGAAGCCGCCGTACTGGTACAGCACCGGCAGCAAGGTCATGCCGATGCCGACATCGCCGGCCGCCTGCATCACCCGCAGCCCCAGTTCGGCCGGATCGGCATAGGCCGCGCCGCCGGGGGCGTGATGCAGGTAATGGAATTCACAGACCGAGGTATAGCCTGCCTTGAGCATCTCGATGTAGAGATGGCGGGCGATGGCTTCCAGATGTTCCGGTTGCAGGCGCTGGGCGAAGCGGTACATCAGCTTGCGCCAGCTCCAGAAGGAGTCGGAGGGGCTGCCCATGACTTCGGTCAGCCCGGCCATGGCGCGCTGGAAGGCATGCGAGTGCAGATTGGGCATGCCGGCGATCACCGGGCCTCTGGCGACAGCAGCTTGCCCGGGGGCCTGGTCGGGGCGGGCTTCGATGAGCGCGCCGGTCTCGTCCCAGCGCAGCATGACATCGCGGCGCCAGCCTTCCGGCAGCAGGGCCAGTGGGCAGAATATCGTGCCGCCGGCAGAGGGAGTGAGGTGTTGTGGGTCTAGTTCGCGAGGCGATGCCATGTGCTCACCTTTATTATTGACGTTTCTTGAAAATGGATGCCGGGCAAGGCCATACCGCTTGGGGCGGGTGGAAGATGACCATGCCGGCACTCGAAGGACTAGCTCTGCGTTCCTTCAGGGGTGAGGCGGATGCAGACCGCCAGCACCACGCTGCCGGGCGTGCACAGCAGATCCGGCTGGCGCGTGCCGTGACCGTCACGCAGGCGGGCGAATTCACCGCAACGCAGGGCTTGCTGCAGACCGCTTTCGTCCGACAGGCAGGCCGCGCCACGCGCTACATACAGCAATGCGGTATCAGCCGGCAGGCAGCGGGAATTCTGCTCGCGCAAGACCACCACCTTGCCGCTTGCACGTTCGCGCCGGACCATCAGGTTGAAGTCCAGCGTCGGCGCGCCATGCAGCTGGACATTGATGGCCTGTTCACCCGGGAACTCATGCGGTACGAAGCATTCTGCCAGATCGTGGACGTGCGCTCCGTCGGTATACATGCCAAAGCCACCCCCTTCGAGCAAGACGATGGTGCGGTCGATGCCATTAAAGGTCGAGAACGCACCATCGGCACCCACGTCGGCCACGCTGACCCGCCACAGGAAACCGGCGAAATCCGACTGCGGTGGCTCCACGCAGAGCTCACGCGTCTGCCCGCCCTCATTCTTCCAGGGGACGGCAGTGATGCGGCCCAGTTCGCCCACGAACTGGATGGGGCTGGCCGGTTTTTGCGCGCGGGCCGGGGCCTGTGCCTGGCTCAGATCAAGCGCCATGGGCGACCTCGCGTGCCAGCATGGTCTGCAGGAAGCTGCGGGTACGGGCTTCGCGCGGCGCAGTGAAGATGGCCGACGGCGGGCCGGATTCGACGATGCTGCCGTGATCCATCACCACCACCACATCGGCCACTTCGCGGGCAAAGCCCATTTCATGGGTGACGATGAGCATGGTCATGCCTTCGGCCGCCAGGTCCTTCATCACCTGCAGCACTTCGCCGACCAGCTCCGGGTCAAGCGCCGAGGTCGGTTCGTCGAACAGCATGACCTTGGGGTCCATGGCCAGGGCACGGGCGATCGCCACGCGCTGCTTCTGGCCACCGGACAGCGTGCCGGGGAAATCCTTGGCCTTGTGTTCCAGGCCGACCTTCTTCAACAGCCGCAGGCCCTTCTCCTGTGCCTCCTTGCGCGGGACGCCGCGCAGGCAGGTGGGGGCCAGTGTGATGTTGTCCAGCACGCTCAGGTGGGGGAACAGGTTGAAGGACTGGAACACCATGCCCACTTCGGCGCGCAAGGCGTCGAGCTTGGTTTCGGGCATCATCCGACCGCCCTCCACCACCGGATGGCCGCTGACCACCACGGTGCCGCCTTCGGCGGTCTCCAGGCCGTTCAGGCAGCGCAGGAAGGTACTCTTGCCACTGCCACTGGGGCCGATGATGACCACCACCTGGCTGGGCTGGACTGAAAAGTCGATGTTCTTGAGGACGACATGACTGCCAAAGGATTTCTGCAATCCCTTGATTTCGACGATGGGCTGCGACATCAGACCCTCCCTTCCGAACGCAATACTTTTTCGATCCGGCGCAACACCAGGGTGGTGGCGCTGGTAAGAACCAGATAGATGACGGCGATGGCCAGATAGGTCTCCAGCGACCGGTAGGTCACGCTGATGATCTTCTCGCCCTCGTGCATCAGGTCGGCGATGGTCAGCAGCGACACCAGCGCCGAATTCTTGATCAGCGCGATGAATTCATTGCCCAGCGGCGGGATCATGCGCACGAAGGCCTGCGGCAGGATCACCCGGCGCATGGCCATGCGGTAAGGCAGGCCCAGCGAGCGGGCCGCTTCCATCTGGCCGCGCTCGATGGACTGGATGGAACCGCGCACGATCTCGGAGACATAGGCCCCGCTATAGATGCCCAGCCCGAGAATGCCGCAGACATAGGCCGGCAGCAGCAGGCCCAGGTGCGGCAGCCCGAAGAACCACAGGAACAGCTGTACCAGCAGCGGTGTACCCCGGACCAGGGTCAGGTAGACGGTACAGATGCCATAGATGAAGCGGCGCTGCGGATTGAGACGACCCAGGCCCACCAGCAGGCCCAGTACACAGCCCAGCACCAGCGAGGCGGCGGTGATTTCAACCGTGACCAGGGTGCCGTGAAAGAGCGCCGGCCAACTATCCCAGACGCCTGAAAAATCCAGATTCATGAAGTGCTCCGGCAAAAGAGGTCCCGTTCCCGGTCGGATCGTCAACGGGCCGGGCCTTGTGCGGTCTCAAGGAAGGAAGATGCGTGAAACTGCGTGAAAAAATGCAGGAAAGTATGCACGTAAGGCAGCGGCCGTCGGCCTCACCGGCTCACGCCGGCCGCTACCCCGGCCCAAGCCGGTGCTTGAAGCGTAGGTTACTCGGCCTTGCCGAACCACTTGTCGGTCAATGCGGTATAGGTGCCATTGACGCGCAGGGTCTGCAGGGCCTTGTTGAGTTGCTCGGCCAGCTCGGTATCGCCCTTGCGCATGGCGTAACCATAGAGCTCGGTGGTCAGGCCCTTGTCCAGCACACGTACCAGCGGCTGGGTACGGGCATATTCCACCGCCGCGGGACGGCCGGTCACCACCGCATTGACGCGGCCGGTGGCCAGCAGGTCGAACATGGCCTGGTTCTTTTCCACTTCCACGCGCTCCACGCCCGGGTAGTTGTCCTTCAGGTAGCTGACCGACTTGGTGCCCACCTGGACCGAGACGCGCTTGCCCTTGTTCAGGTCGTCCGGCACCTTGATGCTGGTGTCGTCACGACGCACCAGCACGGCCAGGCCGCCACGGTAGTAGGGATCGCTGAAGTTGACCACCTTGCGGCGCTCGTCGGTCATGTAGATGGCCGATGCGGCGATGTCGAAACGGTTGGAGATCAGGCCGGGAATGAGGCCCTTGAAATCGATATCGACCCACTGGACCTTCTTGCCCATGGTCTTGGCCAGGGCTTCGATGAGTTCGATGTCGAAGCCGGTGCGCTTGCCGTCCTTGACGAATTCCATTGGCGGGAAGGTGGCGTCGGTGCCTACACGGATCACGTTGTCGGCGGCGTGGGCGGCCGGCATGACGGCAGTCAGCATGGCAATGCTGGCGGTGAAGGCGCAAAGAAGCTTGGAAATCTTCATCATGAGTTCCTCAATAGAAACGACAACATGGACTGGACGCCGGAGTATTCCGGCGCGATGGACTGCAAAATCCCTGGGGCATTCCGCCCGTCACGCCCCTAGGACGGCGCGACCGGGCAGGTTCAAAAACGATTACAGATGCGCTGTGCCGCTTCCACCGTCATGCGCACCAGTTCCTGCTCGCGATTGCCCACGCGCAGCGCCGGTGCCATCAGGGTGATGGTGCCTTCCAGACGGCCATTGGAGGTCATGATGGGAACGGAGACACCCCACACGCCCAGGTCGACTTCGCTCTCGCTGATGCAGTAGCCGCGGCGACGGATTTCATCGAGCTGGGCTTCCAGCGCGGCGACCTCTTCCGGCTTGTCCACGAGCTGGTCGGCCACCAGTTTCTGTTGCAGCTTGCGCGGCATGAAGGCCAGCAGGCTCTTGGCCGAAGCGCCCTTGAGCAGCGGATGCGCCCGGCCCTTGGTGAAGGAACAGCGCAGCGGCTGGTCGCTTTCTTCCATGGCGATGCACACCATCTGGCCATTGATCGGCACCAGCAGGCCCACGCTCTCACCGCTGCGCTGGACCAGGGAGATGATCTCTTCCCGGCTCTGGCTGATCAGGTTGGAATTCTGGTCGAAGCCCCAGGCCAGTTGCACGCCGGTCGGACCAGGCTCGAAGGTGCCCGAGTTCATATGCTCCTGCAGCAATCCCCACTTCTTCAGCGAGGCCAGGTGGCGATAGACGGTACTGACCGGCTGTTGCACCATCGCAGCAATCTGCTTGGCGCTCACGGGCTTGCCGGCACGAGCCACGCCGGCGAGGACGTGGAGTACGCGGTCAACAATGGTAGAGGTTTGTGGAGAGTCCATGACGGAAATATAAGGTTAAATTCTCACTCTAGGTGAACGATTCCCGCATATAGGGAAAAAATTTGAAAAAATTTCGAAGGACATTTCATGTATTCCCAAGCGGCGGGTGAATTTTCTCACCTGTAACGAAAATTTCCTCATGCTATTTTTTAACTGCCTAGTGCTTAAATTGTTATGGTGTCGACACTTCTTCCCTTTTTTAATCAAAGTGCTATGATTAACCGCATCAAATCCCTTGGATTGTCGACACGGTAAAAATGAGATGAGCGAGCTGATTGCGTTGCCCAGTGCCGAACGTGAAGGAGAAACACTGTCCGAACACGTTTTCCGCAAGATCCAGAGCGCCATCGTGCAGGGCGAAATCGCGCCCGGCAGCAAGATTTCCGAACCCGAACTGGCCCGCACCTATGGCATCAGCCGCGGACCATTACGCGAAGCCATCCACCGGCTGGAAGGCCAGAACCTGCTGGTCCGGGTTCCGCATGTGGGGGCCCGGGTGGTCTCGCTGACGCTGGAAGGGCTGGTGGAACTGTTCCAGATCCGCGAATCCCTGGAAGGCATGGCCTGCCGCCTGGCCGCCCAACGCATGAGCCGCGCCGAACTCGACGAACTGCGCCGGGTGCTGGAAACCCACGAGAAGGATGAAGCCTTCCAGGCCGGGCGCGGCTATTACCAGCAGGAAGGCGACTACGACTTCCATTACAAGATCATCCAGGCCAGCGGTAACCAGATCCTGACCCGCATCCTCTGCG
This sequence comes from Herbaspirillum sp. VT-16-41, assembly GCF_001994935.1. Taxonomy (NCBI): domain Bacteria; kingdom Pseudomonadati; phylum Pseudomonadota; class Betaproteobacteria; order Burkholderiales; family Oxalobacteraceae; genus Herbaspirillum; species Herbaspirillum sp. VT-16-41. Next base: position 437,448 of record NZ_MUXB01000114.1, on the reverse strand, counting down.
GCGAGCTGTACCAGCTGGCCCGCATGTACCGCATCCAGTATTCCGCCGCCCCCAACCGCCCGCGCCAGGCCTTTGCCGAACACCACCGCATTCTCGATGCCCTGGCCGATGGCGACGGCGAACTGGCCGACCTGCTCATGCGGCGCCACATCGGCGCCTCCCGTCGCAACATCGAACAACAGATCGCGCAAAGGGAGAGCGGCAGCGCGAACAGCAGGCGCGATCAGGCCTGAGCGCAGTCATCGCCACGAAACAGCCCAACCCACAATCATTCCAATTCCATCAACGAGACACGAGCCAACTGCCATGAATACCCAATACCGCAAGCCACTGCCCGGCACCCGCCTGGATTACTTCGACGCCCGTGCTGCGGTGGAGGCCATCCGCGCCGGCGCCTGGGAGGGACTGCCCTACACTTCCCGCGTGCTGGCCGAGAACCTGGTGCGCCGCTGCGACCCCGCCACCCTCACCGATTCGCTGCGTCAGCTCATCGAGCGCAAGCGCGAACTGGACTTCCCCTGGTTCCCGGCCCGCGTGGTGTGCCATGACATCCTGGGCCAGACCGCGCTGGTGGACCTGGCCGGCCTGCGCGATGCGATTGCCGACATGGGTGGCGATCCGGCCAAGGTCAACCCGGTGGTGCCGGTGCAATTGATCGTGGACCATTCGCTGGCGGTGGAATGTGGCGGCGACGACCCGCAGGCTTTCGAGAAGAACCGTGCCATCGAGGATCGCCGCAATGAAGACCGTTTCCACTTCATCGACTGGACCAAGCTGGCCTTCGAGAATGTGGACGTGATCCCGCCCGGCAACGGCATCATGCACCAGATCAATCTGGAGAAGATGTCGCCGGTGATCCACGCCAAGGACGGCGTAGCCTTCCCCGACACCCTGGTCGGCACCGACAGCCATACCCCGCACGTGGATGCCCTGGGCGTCATCGCCATCGGCGTGGGCGGCCTGGAAGCCGAGAACGTCATGCTGGGCCGCGCCTCCTGGATGCGCCTGCCCGACATCATCGGTGTGGAGCTGACCGGCCGGCGCCAGCCTGGCATTACCGCCACTGACATCGTGCTCTCGCTGACCGAATTCCTGCGCAAGCAGAAGGTGGTGGGCGCCTATCTGGAATTCTATGGCGATGGCGCTGCCAGCCTGACCCTGGGCGACCGCGCCACCATCTCCAACATGGCCCCGGAATATGGCGCCACTGCCGCCATGTTCTCCATCGACCAGCAGACCATCGACTATCTCAAGCTGACCGGTCGTGAAGACGAGCAGGTCAAGCTGGTGGAAACCTATGCCAAGGAAGCCGGCCTGTGGTCCGACACCCTGGCCAAGGCCGAGTACGAGCGCGTGCTGCACTTCGACCTCTCGACCGTGGTGCGCACCCTGGCCGGCCCCAGCAATCCGCACAAGCGCCTGCCGGTCTCCGAGCTGGCAGCTCAAGGCATCGCCGGCAAGGTCGAGAACGAACCGGGCAAGATGCCCGACGGCGCCGTCATCATCGCCGCCATCACCAGCTGCACCAACACCAGCAATCCGCGCAACGTGATCGCCGCCGGCCTGCTGGCACGTAACGCCAATCGTCTGGGACTGACGCGCAAGCCCTGGGTCAAGAGCTCGCTGGCGCCTGGTTCCAAGGCGGTCGAACTGTACCTGGACGAAGCCGGCCTGACTGCCGACCTGGAGAAACTGGGCTTCGGCATCGTGGCCTTCGCCTGCACCACCTGCAACGGCATGTCCGGTGCGCTCGATCCCAAGATCCAGCAGGAAATCATCGACCGCGACCTCTATAGCACTGCCGTGCTGTCCGGCAACCGCAACTTCGACGGCCGCATCCACCCCTATGCCAAACAGGCATTCCTGGCCTCGCCGCCGCTGGTGGTGGCCTATGCCATTGCCGGCACCATCCGCTTCGACATCGAGCAGGATGTGCTGGGCAAGTCGGCTGACGGCCGCGAGATCCGTCTCAAGGACATCTGGCCCAGCGACGAGGAGATCGACGCCGTGGTCGCCAGCGCCGTCAAGCCACAGCAGTTCCGCAATGTCTACACGCCGATGTTTTCGGCCCGCGTGGATCGCAGCCAGTCGGTCAGCCCGCTGTACAACTGGCGCGCGCAGAGCACCTACATCCGCCGTCCGCCCTACTGGGAAGGCGCGCTGGCCGGCGAGCGCACGCTCTCGGGCATGCGCCCCCTGGCCGTGCTGGGTGACAACATCACCACCGACCACCTCTCACCCTCCAACGCCATCCTGCTCGATAGCGCCGCCGGCGAATACCTCGCCAAAATGGGCCTGCCGGAAGAAGACTTCAATTCCTACGCCACCCACCGTGGCGACCACCTGACCGCACAGCGCGCCACCTTCGCCAATCCCAAGCTGTTCAACGAGATGGTGAAGAAAGCCGATGGCAGCGTACAGCAAGGTTCGCTGGCGCGCCTGGAGCCGGAAGGCAAAGTCATGCGCATGTGGGAAACCATCGAAGCCTACATGGAACGCAAGCAGCCGCTGATCATCATCGCCGGCGCCGACTATGGCCAGGGTTCTTCGCGCGACTGGGCCGCCAAGGGCGTGCGCCTGGCCGGTGTGGAAGCCATCGTGGCCGAGGGCTTCGAACGCATCCACCGCACCAATCTGATCGGCATGGGCGTGCTGCCGCTGGAGTTCAAGGCCGGCGAGAATCGCAACACCTATGCCATCGACGGTACCGAAACCTATGACGTCATCGGCCAGCGCCGCCCGCGCGCGGACCTGACCCTGGTTATCCATCGCAAGAACGGCGAACGCGTCGAAGTGCCGGTGACCTGCCGTCTCGATACCGCCGAAGAAGTCTCGATCTATGAAGCCGGCGGCGTGCTGCAACGCTTCGCCCAGGACTTCCTGGAAGCCTCCGCCAGTGCCGGCCAGAACGCAAAGGAACAAGCATGAGCCAAGTCCCCCAGATCCGTATCCCCGCCACCTACCTGCGTGGCGGCACCAGCAAGGGCGTCTTCTTCAAGCTGGACGACCTGCCCGAAGCCGCCCGCGTACCGGGTCGCGCCCGTGACAAGCTGCTCCAGCGCGTCATCGGCAGCCCCGATCCCTATGGCAAGCAGATCGATGGCATGGGCGGCGCTACCTCCAGCACCAGCAAGACGGTCATCATCTCGCGCAGCAGCCGTCCCGGCCATGACGTCGACTACCTGTTCGGCCAGGTCTCCATCGACAAGGATTTCGTGGACTGGAGCGGCAATTGCGGCAACCTGTCGGCGGCAGTCGGGCCGTTTGCCATTGCCGCCGGCCTGGTCGATCCCTCCAAGCTGCCGCAGGATGGCGTGGCCGTCATCACCATCTGGCAAGCCAATATCGGCAAGACCATCGTGGCGCATGTCCCGATCCGGGGCGGCCAGGTGCAGGAAACCGGTGACTTCGAACTGGACGGCGTGACCTTCCCGGCCGCCGAAGTGCAACTCGAATTCATGGACCCGGCGGCCGAGGAAGAAGGTGCCGGCGGTGCCATGTTCCCCACCGGGAACGTCGTCGATACGCTGGACGTGCCCGGCGTGGGCAGCTTCCAGGCCACCATGATCAATGCCGGCATTCCGACCATCTTCCTCAATGCGGAAGAGATCGGCTACACCGGCACCGAGCTGCAGGACGCCATCAACAGCGACCCGGCCGCACTGGCCCGTTTCGAGACCATCCGCGCGCATGGCGCCATCCGCATGGGCTTGATCACCAAGGTAGAAGAAGCCGCCACCCGCCAGCACACGCCCAAGGTGGCCTTCGTGGCCAAGCCCAAGGAATATGTCTCCTCCAGCGGCAAGACGGTGGGCGTGCAGGATACCGACGTCCTGGTGCGCGCCATGTCCATGGGCAAGCTGCACCACGCCATGATGGGAACCGCAGCGGTGGCCATCGGCACGGCTGCGGCCATTCCCGGGACATTGGTCAACCTGGCCGCCGGTGGTGGCGAACGCACCAGCGTGCGCTTCGGCCACCCCTCCGGCACCTTGCGCGTGGGTGCCGAGGCCAGGCTGGAAGACGGCCAGTGGGTGGTCACCAAGGCCATCATGAGCCGCAGTGCCCGAGTGCTGATGGAAGGTTGGGTGCGGGTGCCGGGGGACGCTTTCTGACCCGGCAACCGCTCGTCTAGCGCCAGTGCTTCAGGCGCGAGGTCTTGCCGATACCTGGGTTGAAGCTGTTGGTCGGGTCGAGCCTGCGATAGAAATCTTCCAGTGCGTGTTCGGCCCGGTATTGATGGCCGACGTTATGTTCGGCCGGGTATTTGGCGCCCTTGGCGTCGAGCAGGGCCAGGATGGCTGATTTGACCTGCTCGCAGTCTTCCCCCTTCCGGACCAGGTATTCCTGGTGCATCACGTGGCAAAAAAAGTGGCCGCAATACATGGTGAAGCGGATCTTCCCGGCGATCGCGGGCGGCAATTGCTCGAACCAGTCGCGGGTATTGCGCGGTAGCGCGATATCCAGCGCCACGATGTCTTCCACTTCCTGCGCATGGACGGCGCGATAGCGCACGATGGCGGCGCCCACCACGAAGCGGTTGAGGAAGGCCGCCCTGCCCTCGGCGGCATCACATTCAAAGAAATCCCCCGTCGCCGATGGCATGCGCGCCTGCAGGAAGCCCCGCGCAAAGTCTGCGCCGTCTTCGCTCATCTTCAGCAGCAGGTGATGCTGGTAACGATCCCGATATTGCGTCAGCCGCGCAGGCAAATGTCGCGGCAACCATCTGGAGAGCCGCTGCAGCAGGCGATCACTGCAGCCGGGGCGCAGGCCCAGCCGCTCCAGCCAGGCGTCGACCCGGCTCTTCATGGCGAAGGCCTGCATCAGACGTTCCGTGCCGAAGTGATGGATGAAGAGGAACAGGTCCTTGCCGTAGCGCTCGCTGGCCTCGAAGGCAGAACGATGCATGTATTCGCCGGCAATCGGCAGATGCGGCGACTGTTGCAACAGTCCGCGCCGGATGTCTTCCAGTTCGGCGGCGTCGTTGCTGCCGATGTAGAACACGGTGGACGAGGCATCGGCCGCAAAGGTGTCCAGCCGCAGGGCGAATACCACCACGTGGCCGGCCGAGCCTGAGGCCTCATAGAGGCGGCGCGGGTCGGCGTTGTAGCGGGCTGGCGTGGCGGCGTCGACATCGCGCACATGCTGGGCATACTCATGATCGGACGCATGGCGACCACCGCAGTCGCAGTCGGCAGCAGCGCCAACGCCACCACCGTCGGTATTGGGCAACTGGCCGCTGTCCAGGCGGTCGAGGATTTCTTCCGGTGTCTCTCCCAATTCCAGCCCCAGATGATTGACCAGACGCAGTTGACCGTCGCTATCCACCTGCGCATACAGCGCCAACTGGGTGTAGGCCGGACCACGGCGTATCAGCGAGCCACCGGAGTTGTTGCAGATGCCGCCGGTGACGGAGGCGCCCATGCAGCTTGATCCGATCACTGAATGCGGCTCCCGCCCAAGCGGCTTCAGGGTCCGTTCCAGCTGGTCCAGCGTGACGCCGGGCTGGGTCAGCACCTGCTGTCCCTGTGCCAGCAGTTCCAGCCGACGCAGGCGCAAGGTGTTGAGCACGATCACGGGCCGGTCATAGCCTGCTTCGGCAGGACTGGAGCCGCCCGTCAGGCCGGTGTTGGCCGCCTGGCAGATGACGATGGTATCGGCCGCATGACAGGCCTGCAGCACCTGCCACATCTGGCGCAGGCTGCCAGGGCGCACCACGGCAGCCGCGTCGCCCTGGCCATAGCGATAGCCCCGGCAATAGCGGCGCTTGGCGGAGGCGCTGGTCAGCACGTGGGGCGGGCCCACGATGTCCTGCAGACTGCGGATCAAGGCTTCCATCGTCGGGCTCACTGGACGAAGAAGCGCACGCGGATGGCATCGATGGCAACGGCGATGAAGATCATCACCCCGCCAATCATGCCGACATAGAACGAGGGCACGTTGGTGATGGCCAGGCCGACCTGGATCACCGTCAGCAACAGCACGCCACCGAGGATGCCCAGTACGCTGCCACGCCCGCCAAATACGCTCACCCCGCCGATGATGGGGGCGGCGATCGCATACAGCAGATAGCTCGCGCCCTGGTTGGAGGTGATGGCGATCTGCCAGGATGCCAGCAGATAACCGGCAACCCCCGCCAGGAAACCGGCCAGTGCGTAGCAGATGATCTTGATCCGGTGCACCCGGATGCCGGCCGCATGCGAGGCCAGCGCATTGCCGCCCACGGCGTAGATGGAGCGGCCCAGCACGGTGCGGCGCAGCAGCACCGACATCGCCAGCAAGGCCAGCACGAAGATCACCGGCATGATCGGCCAGCCGCCCAGGGTGGCCGATCCGATCCAGATGTAGCCATCGTCGAGGTTGGTGATGGTCTTGCCCTGGGTCAGCGCCAGCAAGGCGCCCTGCAGCACGATCATCATGGACAGTGTCTGGATCAGCGAGACCATGCGCAGTCGGGTGATGCACAGGCCGTTGAACCAGCCGATCAGGGTGGCCACCGCCACGCCGGCCAGCATGGTGATCCACCACGGCCCGCCGACGCTGGCATACAGCCAGGCGCCGATGGCCGAGGAAAAGCCCAGGTTGGCCGGCAGCGACAGATCGATCTCGCCCACCAGCAACGGCAGGGCCACTGCCAGCGCCAGCAGGCCCAGCACGGTGGCCTGCACCAAGATGTTCTGCAGGTTCATCACGCTGAGGAAGAACTGGCTGAACAGGCCGAAGCCCAGCACCAGGGCCACCAGCCAGATCCAGACCACATTGCGCAGTACCCAGCCCAGTACCTGGCGGGGCCGGTGTGATGAACTGCCCTGTGGCCTGCCTTGTGGGCCAGGTTGTCCGCTGGCGGACTGCGTGGCGCCGATTTCTGTTGCGCTTGTCATGCGGGTGTCTCCTTTTGTCATGGTCTGTTCCAGGCGGCGCTCATTGCGAAAGCTGGCGCAGCCTGTCGGTACTGATGTCGTCGCCCTCGACCACGTGGGCGATACGCCCGCGCTGGAAGATGCAGACGCGGTCCGCTGCCCGGGCCAGTTCATCGACATCGGTGGAGACGATGATCACGCTCACGCCGGCCCGGCTCAGCTGATCGAGGATGCGCAGGACGTCCTGCTTGACGCCCACGTCGATGCCACGGGTCGGCTCATCCAGGATCAGCAGGCGCGGCATGGTCGCCAGCACGCGGCCCAGGCAGACCTTTTGCTGGTTGCCGCCGCTGAGGGTATTGACGGCCTCGTCTGCGCTACCGGCCTTGATGCCCATGCGGGTGAAGTAGGAGGAACAGACCTGCTGCTCCTGTCCACGATCCACCAGGCCGCGCCGGATGCGCTGGCGCAGTGAAGACAGCGCGATGTTTTCTCGGATCGACAGATGCCCCACCACACCGTCGCGACGGCGGTCGTCAGAAAGATAGGCGATCCCCATGGCGAAGGCCTGATCAGGCGTCTGCGGCACGCGGGCCGTCGCCTCGCGTGCAAAGGCGATCTGCCCGGCCTGCAGCGCTGCCAGGCCGAACAGGCTGCGCGCCAGCTCCTTGGCCCCCTCCCCTGGCAAGCCGGTGAAACCGACGATCTCGCCGGCGCGGATGTCCAGCTGCGCCACGTCCAACCGCTCTCCCCGCACGCCGCTCAGGCGGATGCCTTCCTCGCCCTTGGGGGATAGACTGCGATCGCGCTGGAACAGGTCCAGTTCGCGCCCGAGGACGAACTCCGAAAGCCGGGAAGAATTCAGGCTGCCCACCTCCTCGCAGTTGGCCACCAGTTCGCCATCGCGCAGTACGGTGACGGCGTCGCAGATGTCGAGGATTTCATCGTTGAAGTGGGAAATGAAGAGAAAGGTCACGCCGGATGCGCGCAGCTGGCGCATGAAGTCGAACAGCTGCAGACGGTCCGGCACCGTGAGTGAGGCCGTCGGCTCATCCAGGATGATGACGCTGCCGCCAGAAAACATGGCCCGCAGGATATTGAGCTTGCGACGGGCGACGGCATCCAGGCTACCGGCCAGGCGGTCGGCCTCGATACCGGTGCCGGCCAGCATGCGCGTGGCGTTCTCGCGCATGCGGCGCCAGGCGATGAAACCGCGTGAGGCCGGCCAGAGGCCCAGCATCAGGTTTTCCATCACCGACATGTGCTCGATGATCATCGGTTCCTGCGGTACCAGGAAGACGCCGGCGGCTTCCATGCGCTTGACGTCGGCACCCTGGATTTCCTCGCCGTTCAGGAAGATGCGGCCTTCGCTGGGAGCGCGCTGGCCGGAAATGATGCCCACCAGCGTGCTCTTGCCGGCACCGTTTTCGCCGAGCAGGCCGTGGATGCTGCCACGGCGGATGCCCAGGTTGATGGAACGCAGTGCATGGAAGGCGCCATAGCGCTTGCTGATGTTTTCCACGCGCAGGGCCAGGTCCGGGTGGGCCTGTGCCGATGCACGGTGGGCTGCTTGAGTCGTCATGGCGCCTCCTTGGCGTGTGGTGATCCGCTATTGGCCGCTATTGGCTCATCGGCCGGCAGGCCATCTGGCCATCAGGTCATCACGTATAGGCGATGCCCCAGACCTTCTCGGCCACGTAACCCCAGTGCCGCTGGTCGGCGGCATTGCTGCGGTCGATCACGAAGGGTGGAATGATCAGCGTGGGACCGGTCTGGCCCTTGACGATCTGGCCCTTCTCCCAGAAGTATTTCTTGTTCTCGTACGGCCCGATGGGGACTTCCTTGCCGGGGATGGAATACTTGACCAGCATTTCCACCGCCACCTCGCCATAGGCGATCGGGTCCTGCGAAACGCAGGCGTCCATGTAGCCATCCTGTATCCAGCGCAGCGCCACCGGCTCGCCATCGATGGTGACGAAGATGACGTGGTCCTTTTCATCAACCTTCTTCCAGCGGTTCTTCTGCTGCAGGGCGGTGGCGATGCCGCGTGCCGGCGAATCGCTGGGCGCGTGCACGGCGTCCAGGTCAGGATGTTCGGACAGCGTGGCCAGGGTGACGGACAGCATCTGGTCCAGCTTGCCTTCGGTGGGTCGGGCAATGTAGGTGATGCCGGGATACTTGGCGAACTCGGCATCCATGCCCTCCTTGCGCTGGCGCCAGGCCACGCTGGCCAGCGCGCCGTAGCAGTTGAGGACCTTGCCCTTGGGGCTGCCGTGCTTCTTGATCAGACGGTTGATGATTTCCCTGGCAGCCATGACGCCGCCCAGGCGGTTGTCGAAACTGACGGTGATGGCGACGTTGCCGCTTTCGGCCGGGGTATCGATAATGGCCACCGGGATCTTCTGCTGGTTGTAGCGGCGCAGCGCACTGACGATGGCCTGGCTGTCGATCGGGTCCGACACCAGCGCCGCCGGCCGCGAGAGCATCAGCGATTGCCATTGCTCCAGCTGGCGGGTGTTGTCGAAGCTGGCATTGGTGGCCTGGAAGCTGCCCTGGTTGGCTTCGACGGCGCGCTTCACGGCCGCCTCCTCGATCACGAAGAAGTAATAGTCCAGGCTCTTGTTGCTGAACGGGATCAGCAGTTTCTGCTGCGCCGACGCCCAGCGCGTGGTGGCCATGGCGCCCAGTGCCAGGCTGCCCAGGACGATCTGGCGACGGGTGGATGGGTGATTGTGCTTCATGTCTACCTCCAAATGATTTATATAGTTTTGCTATAAAAATGATGCAAGCGACGCCATGCCGACTATCGGTGAATATGCTACTGCTTACATCAGGGGCCATCCTCGGGGAAAAACACAACAAGAAAAAACGTAAAGCAAGGCAAAAGAATGCTTGTGCCAGATGGATGGAGTTTTACTAGATTTCTGCACGCAAGCGAACATGGGAAGTGCCATCGAAGCAGCCCACCACCATGCCCGCGGCTTCACGCGTGAACAGTCCGTTCTCGACCACGCCGGGGATGCGGTTGAGTTCGGTCTCCAGCAGCGGGGCATTGGCGATGCTCTGGCAATGGCAGTCCAGGATGAAATTGCCGCTATCGGTCACCACCGGCCGCTCGTCCCTGGTGCGACGGACGATACGCGCCTCGACGCCCTGCCCTTGCAACAGCCTGGCGATCATGCGTTCGGTCTGTTTCCAGGCGAATTGCACTACCTCCACCGGCAGCGGGAAAGCGCCCAGCCGGTCGACGATCTTGCTCTCGTCGCAGATGGTGATCATCTGGGTGGAGGCATGGGCGATGATCTTTTCCCATAGCAGGCAGGCGCCGCCGCCCTTGATCATCTGGAAGTCGCGGTCGATTTCATCCGGACCGTCGATGGTCAGGTCGAGCTGGCCGATTTCATTGGGGTCCATGATGGGGATGCCGACCTCGCGGGCAACGTCGATGGTGGAACGCGAGGTGGCGGTGCAGGCGACGTCGAGGCCATCGGCGATGTGCTTGGCCAGTTCCCGCACGAAGAAGTGCGACGTGGTTCCCGAGCCCAGTCCCAGGCGCATGCCATTGCGTACGAATTCCTCGATGGCGCGGCGGCCGGCCAGTTTCTTTGCTTCGTTCTGGTTCAACTGCATGGATATCTCCTCTTGAAAAACACGGGCCCGGATGCGGTTGGGCAAAGCGCTAGATCTTGTCCGTCATCCAGGAATCGAGCGCCGGCAACTGATCGGGGAATTCGCTGTTGCTGGCCACGGCAATGGCGGTCACCAGCATGTTGACCACCAGGTGGTGATTCAGACGCGAAGCCAGCGGCGTCATGAATTCGGTCTGGTCATAGGGCAAGACGGCAATGAGGGCATCCGTGACCGCTGCCAGCGGGCTGTTGGCTGCGGTCACCGACACCACCCGGGCGCCGCCGGTACGGGCCGCCATGGCCAGTTCCACCATGCGCTTGGTATGCCCCGATTGCGAGAAGATCAGCGCCACTTCGTTGGGGCGCGAGCGCTCGGCGTGCATCCATTGCTTCTTTTCTTCCATCACCGCCGAGCAACGCAGGCCCAGGCGCTGGAACTTGTGTTCGGCGTCCAGCGCGGTGATCTCGGAAATGCCGCTGGCATAGATGCCGATCCAGTTGGCCGACTGCAGCAGGGCCGCTGCCTCTTCGATCTGGCGCGGGACCAGATCGTCCAGCGCGCGCTGGATGGCGGACAGGGAATTGCGGCAGGTCTTGCGCACGATGTTGCCGATATCATCGTGCTTGGTGATCTGCTCGTAGACGAAGGGCGCCGTGGGCACCAGGCTTTGCGCCAGTCCCAACTTGAAGTCCTGATAGCCGTTGAAGCCGAAGCGGCGGCAGAAGCGCACGATGGTCGGGTCGCTGACGGCACAACGCTCGGCCAGCGCGGCCATGGTCATGTGGATCACCTCGCCCGGCGCCTGGCTGACGAAGCGTGCGATGCGCAACTCAGCGGTCTTCATTTCCTCTTGCTCGCGCAGTATCTGCTGTAGCAGGCTATTGCTCATGACTGTCCTTTATTGTCGGCTTTTATTGTCGGTTTTTCACAGGGGGCGATTCTATAAGACAGCAGGTCCTCCAGACGATGCAGCCTTTGCGCCTGACCAACCCTGACATCGCTGCCGCCCCCCCAGGGCACCACGAAGAACGGCACGCCGGCCGCAGCGGCCGTGGCCTGGTCGACCGTAGTATCGCCGACGTAGGCCCAGGCGCCCTCGGCCAGCGCCATCTGTTCGGCCACCGCCAGCAGATGGCCGGGATCGGGCTTGCAGGCCGGTACGGCATCGGCGCCCAACGCCACTTCCACCAGCGGCGACAGCTCCAGCAGATCGAGGATTTGCCGTGTCAGCGCATGCGGCTTGTTGGTGCAGATACCCAGACGGATGCCGGCCGCCCGCAGCTTGGCCAGGTCTTCGCGCACATGGGGAAAGAAGCGCGTATGACTGGCCGGATTGCGACGGTAGTGAGCGATGTAGCACGCCACGGCGGCATCCAGTTCGGCCGTGCCAAGCGCGACACCCTGTTCAACGAGGATGTCCTCGATCAGGCGGCGCGGACCATTGCCGATGAAGCGTTCGACCTGCGCCACCTCCAGCGCGGCATGGCCTTGTTCGGCCAGGTAGGCATTGACGGCGGCGGCGATGTCGGGCGCACTGTCGATGAGTGTGCCGTCGAGGTCGAAGATGAGGGCCTCATAGCTGGCGTGTGCGTGCTGGTTCATGGCGCCTCCCCGAGCTCTGCCAATGCGCCCAGGCGGGCGAAGCTGCAGGTGAGCAGCGGATAGAGTTGCTGATAGATGGCGCGGGCCTGCCCATAGCGCTCGTGCCGGGTGGCGTCGGGGCGCTCGCGCGTCAGTTCCGGCAGCAGGCTCGCGGCGTGGTCGATGTCCGGCCATACCTGCATGCTGACGCCGGCCAGCAGCGCTGCACCCAGGGCGGCTCCTTCGGCCGCGCCCTGGCGCGTGAGGACGTCGCAACCCAGCATGTCGGCCTGGATCTGCCGCCATACTGCCGAGCGCGCCCCGCCGCCGGAGGTGCTGACTTGCGCAGAGGACACGCCCATGGCGCGCATCAGGTCCTGCATGTCACACAGGGAATGCACCACGCCTTCCAGCACGCTGCGCGAGAGGTCGGCGTGATCATGGCGGGCATGGAGGCCGATGAAGGCGGCACGGGCTGACGGATCGGGATGGGGGCAGCGCTCGCCGTTGAGGTAAGGCAGGAACAGCAAGCCATGTGCCCCGGGAACGCTACGCCCGGCGGCCGCGGCGATAGCCTCGAAGGATGGCGGCTCGCCCGCGCCGGCACACAGCACATTGCGGAACCAGGCCAGCGCCCCGCCCGCATTGAGTGACACGCCCATGGCATGCCAGCGCTGGTCAGCGACGTTGCAGAAGACCTGTATCCGTCCATCCGGCGAGGACAGGGGTTGATCCAGCGCAGCGGCGACGATGCCGGCGGTACCGATGGTGGTCTGCAGCGTGCCGGGGGCCACCACGCCGGCACCCAGCGACTGGATCACGCTGTCGCCGCCGCCGCCGATGACCGGAATCCCCGCTGCAATGCCAAACATGGCGGCTGCCTGTGCGTGCACATGGCCGCTGACGACCTGCGATTCGAAACAGGCAGGCAAATGGGCGGAGTCCAGTCCGGCCAAGGCGATCAGCCCGGTCGCCCACTGCCTGCGCCGTACGTCGAACAGGCCCGTGCCGGATGCGTCGGAGACCTCGGTGGCGATCTCTCCGGTGAGCACGTAACGCAGATAATCCTTGGGATTGAGGGCGACCCGCAGCTGTTCATACCATTGCGGCTCGTGCTGCTGCATCCATAGCAGCTTGCCTCCGGTATAGCCGACCAGCATGCGGTTGCCGGTGTGGGCCAGCAAGGACGGCAAGCCACCGGCCGCCTGCGTGATCTGGTCAGCCTCGGCCTGGTTGCGCTGGTCGTTCCACAGGATGGCCGGACGCAGCGGCCGGTAGTGTTGATCCAGCGCGGTCAGGCCATGCATCTGGCCCGACAGGCCGATGCACAGCACCTCGACCGATCCTGCCGCCTGCAGCACCTGGGCCACGGCCTGGCGCGCCGCTGCTATCCAGTGCGCCGGCTCCTGCTCGACCCAGCGCTCGCGCGGTTGCGACACCGGATAGTCCGCGCTGGCGCTGGCGAGGATGCGTGCATCGGTCGAGAGCAGCAAGGCCTTGCAGGCGGAGGTGCCGAGGTCTATGCCCAACAGGCAGGCCGTCATGATCAGACTCCCACGCCGTGATGCAGACGCACGTGCTTGAACTGGAAATACTCCAGCAAGCCCTCGCGCCCGTGCTCCACGCCGACCCCGCTCTGCTTGCGCCCACCGTAGGGCGCATTCATGATGCCGGCGTCGACATGGTTGATGGCCACATTGCCGACGTCCAGCTCAGCCGCGCAGCGATGGATTTCCTGCAGGTTCTGGGTATAGGCGTAGGCGGCCAGGCCATAGGGCGTGTCGTTGGCCAGCGCGATAGCCTCATCCAGCGTATCGAAGGGCGCCACGCCGACCAGCGGGCCGAAGGTCTCTTCGCGCATGACCAGCATGGCGTGGGTGCAGTCGGCCACGATGGTGGGCTGGAAGAAGAAGCCCTGCGCGAACTGCTCGCCATCCGGGGCAGTGCCACCAGCTACCGGCCTGGCGCCCTGCTCCAGCGCATCCTGCAGGTGCACCCGGGTCTTCTGCAGGGGCGCAAGCTGCGCCATTGATCCTACGTCCGCCTGCGGATGCAACAGCCCGTCGCCGATGACCAGCGCGCGCGTGGCCGTGGCGAACTGTTCCAGGAAGTCCGCATAGACGGTGCGCTCGACATAGATGCGATTGATGGCGATGCAGATCTGACCCATGTTGCGGAAGGAACGCCGCACGGCGCCCCGTACCGCTTGTGCCAGATCGGCGTGGCGGGTCACCAGCATGGGGCAATTGCCGCCCAGCTCCAGCGACAGGCGCTTGATCGAAGGACAGGATTGCTGGATGCGCAAGCCGGTCTGGCTCGATCCGGTAAAGGCGATCTTGGAGACAGACGGGTGTTGCACCAGCGCCAGCCCGACGCTGGCACCATCGCCGGTCAGCACGGTCACGATACCGGCCGGAATGCCCGCCTGCAGGGCTTTCTCGGCGATATACAGTGCCGTGAAGGGAGTGAATTCGGAGGGCTTGACGATCACCGCGCAGCCTGCGGCCACGCCGGCGCACAGCTTCCAGCCGACCAGTTCGGCCGGATAGTTCCAGGGGGTGATGGCCGCCACCACGCCGATGGCTTCGCGCATCACCAGGCTCTGGTAACCGGGCTGGTCATTGGGAATGATCTCGCCATGCACCCGCAGGGCTTCTTCGGCATAGAAGTGGCAGGCTTCAGCCAGCTTTTTGATCTCACCCAGGGCCTCGCCGAGAGGCTTGCCCTGTTCTGCCGTCATCACCTGGGCCATGGCGGACGCGTCATCGAGGATCAGGCTGCCCAGCCTGTGCAAGGCATCGGCGCGGACCCGTGCCGGCTGGCGCGACCAGGGGCGCCATGCAAGCTCGGCCGCCGCGACGGCAGAATCGATCTCGGCAGAGGTGGCCACGGCAATGTCGCCAATGGGCGTGTTACGGGCGGGATTGCGCACCTGCAGCCGCGCGCCCTGCCCCTCGACGAACTGGCCTGCGATAAACAGCTTGCCCGACAGCCGGGCCAACACGTGCTGCATGATGCACCTCCTCGAACGACGGAAAATCTAGTATAACTAGATAAATGCACCGTGGACAACTTAGAAGCGTCGAATTTTTTCTATATATTTAACGATAAACGTGCAAAAAGATTCCACCCATCAAAAGATAGGCCTGATTTATGTAGCATTACTATCATTTATGATTTCAAGGAGACACAAACATGAACACACGCTCACCCCAGGACCTCACTGGCAAACTTGCCCTGGTGACCGGCGCCGGGCAAGGCATCGGCGCCGCCTGCGCGACTGCACTGGCCGAGCAAGGGGCCACGGTGGTCTGCACCGATCTTGACGGGAATCGTGCGACCGCCATCGCCGCCGGACTGGCGCGGCCGGGCCAGGCTTTCGCGCTGGATGTGACCGACAGCAGGGCCTTGAATACCCTGGCCGCCAGGATTCCACCGCTGGACATCCTGGTCTGCAATGCCGGCGTGGTCAGCAACACACCGGCCGAGGAAATGGAAGATGATGAATGGGATCGCGTGCTGGCGATCAACCTGGGCGGCGTCTTCAAGACCTGCCGAGCCTTTGGCCGGCGCATGCTGGAACGTGGCAGGGGCAGCATCATCAACATCGGCTCCATGTCGGGGCTGATCGTCAACGTGCCGCAGCCGCAGTGCCACTACAACGCCTCCAAGGCGGCGGTCCACCACCTGACGCGTTCGCTGGCGGTGGAATGGGCGACGCGCGGGATCAGGGTCAATGCAGTGGCGCCGACCTATATCGCCACGCCGCTGCTGCAGGAGCTGGAGAAGGAAAAGGCCTTGATCGCGCGCTGGATGGATCTCACACCCCAGCAGCGCATGGGGCGCCCGGACGAAGTCGCGGCAGTGGTGGCGTTTCTGGCCTCGGAGGCGGCCAGCCTCATCACTGGCGCCGTCATCCAGGCCGACGGTGGCTATACCTGCCTCTGAGGCTTCAAACTCTTGGCCACCTTGCCAAGGTTCGGTAGTCCGCGACATTGACGGTTTCTGCCGCCATCGGCTTTCTTACCGACCTTGGGGCAAGACCTCTCAGATGGGATCACCACTTTTCTTCAACCTGGCATTGGCCTCCATCATTTTGACCAACTGATACAGCGCCGTCACGGTCGGCGTCGGCACCCCCTGCTCGACGCCGTGCCTGATCACGGCGCCATTGATGAAGTCGATTTCGGTCTGCCGTCCGGCTTCGATATCTTGCAGCATCGATGGCTTGTGGTTTGTGTGCATCCTGAACGCATGATCTATCGCCTGCTCTACCTGAGGCAGACTGACCGGAATCTGCAGTGCATGGGCCACGGCCACCGTTTCGGTGGCGATGCGCAATGCCAGGCTGCGGCCTTCACCGCTTGATCCGACCGTACCCACATTGCAGCCGCTGACGGCACAGACCGAATTCAACGCTGCATTGAAAGCGATCTTTTCCCAGATGGCTTGTTGTACCTGCGGGTCGGCGCTGCAATGGAGGCCGGCGAGGCTGAAGATTTCGGCGATCTGGCTCACCTCCGGGCGGAGCAGCCCCGACAGCGTCCAGATCCTGACCTGGCCATCGCCATGGCTGTGCACCACCCCGGCAGACCTGAGGTCGGCGGGCAGGTTGGTCATGCCGACGATGATGCGTTCGCGCGGAATCACTTCGGCAATGATTTCCGCATTCCCCAGGCCATTTTGCACCGATAGCGCCCAGGTTCCCGGCCCCACCAGATGACCCAGGGCATGGGCGGCGCCGTGGGTATGGAAGCCCTTGGTAAAAAAGACGATCAGATCAAACGGTTCGGAGAAGGTGTCGGCCGTCCCGACCGGCACCCTCACCGTATGCACGCCCTTGTCATCGCTCAGGGACAGGCCGTTACTGCTGATCGCAGCGATCGTAACGGGGGTGACTTCGATGAAACTGACCTGCTGTCCACTCAGTGCGAGACGCGCACCAAACAGGCCTCCCATGGCGCCAGCGCCGACGATGGCAATGTTCATGCTGAATGTTCCTTCTTCAGATGCGCAGGGGCTACCGTAGCGCGGGGAATATGCTTGCGTACCGACAGCAACGCGACAAAGACGAACAGCATCGCCCCTGCCAACATCGCCAGATAACCTGAGGCACCGCCCTGAGTGATCACGATGGCGCCGGCAAAGGCGCTCAGGATGGCACCCAGCCGACCGAAGGCCAGTGCTGCGGCAGTGCCGGTGGCGCGCACCTGGGTCGGATAGATATAGGCGCACAGCGCGTACATCGTGCATTGGACGGCATTGACGAAGAGCCCGTGCAAGCCTATTCCCACCACCAGCAGCGTGGTCTGGCTGGCCACGTCCAGGCTGCGCAGCAGCAATGCGGTCGCCGCAGCGGCCAGGCAGCACAGCAACATCGGCACCCGTGAGCCAAAGCGGCCGATGATCAGCGCGCACAGCAATGCCCCGAGGACGCCACCGACGTTGTAGGCCGTCAGGCCGCTGCCGGCCACCGAGGGACTCAGGCCCTCTCCGGCCAGCATCGTGGGAAGCCAGCTGAATGCACTGTAGACAGCCAGCAGGTTCATGAAGAAGGCGATCCACAGCGCCATGGTGTCGCGAGCCTGCCCAGGGGCAAACAGCGCGCCGAATCCCGCGCGCGGGTGGGTGGTCTGTTCACGCGCGTCGCTGAAGCGCATGTCGGCTGCCACCGCGCGTGACATGCGCAGCAGCAGGCGTCGCAATTCATCCCAGCGATGCGGCTGGCGCGCCAGGTAACGCGGCGACTCCGGGATGACGAACCACAGCAGCACCGAAAATGCGACCGGCAGCAGACCGCCCAGCAGGAACAGGCCACGCCAGCCGTAATGCGGCAACACCAGGTTGGCGAACAATCCCGCCAGCATGCCGCCCAGCGGAACGCAGACGATGGTGGCCGTGACTGCCAGCGTGCGTCTGCGGGCCGGGCTGAATTCGGCCGTCATGGTGGTCGAGGTCGGCAAGGCCCCGCCGATGCCCAGGCCGGCGAAGAAGCGCAGGATGGCAATGGTGGTGATGTCCGGCGAGAGTGAGATGAGGCTGGTGGCCAGGCCGAAGACGAAGACACTGCCGATGATGGCCAGACGACGCCCGAAACGATCCGCGAACAGGCCGGCGAAGGCGCTGCCGATGCCCATACCCACCAGGCCGGCCGCGACCGCCGGAGCGAAGGCGTTGCGCGTGATCCCCCATTCCTTGATCAGGCTGGGGATGGCGAAACCGATCAGTTGCCCATCGAAGCCGTCCATGACGATCGACAGCGCCGCCAGGCACACCACCAGCTTCTGGAAACCGGTAAATGCGCCCTCATCCAGCACGCGTCCGATATCGACGGTCTTGGCTTGTTCTACGGTGTGGGTGCTCATGCGCGCTCCCGGGCGTTGCCGACGGTGATCGCGGGTGTGGGTGAAGCAAAGCGCGCGGGCGCGCAGTCGTGCTGCAAGAGCCAGGATGTCGTTGTCATGGCGGTCTCCTCGTTGATATCGCACGGGTCCGATGCGGATCGGCCCGCTGTTGCGATTATTGTTGTGGTGTTCGGTCAGGCCGGATCTGTGCGTGCCTGATGCCGTCCGGCTCAGAACGGGTAATGACGTGGCGTGGTTTGCACCGTGACCCAGCGCAGGTCGGTGAATTCGGCGATGCCGGCCTTGCCGCCGAAATGGCCGAAGCCACTCGACTTGACGCCGCCGAAGGGCATCTGCGCTTCATCGTGGACGGTGGCGCCATTGATGTGGCAGATGCCCGATTCGATACGGCGCGCCAGGCTCAGGGCGCGGGCGACATCGCGGCTGAACAGCGCTGCCGACAAGCCATATTCGTTGTCGTTGGCACCGGCGATGGCGGCCTCATCATCCTTGACCCGCACGATGGGCTTGACCGGTCCGAAGGACTCTTCGTGGTAGATATTCATCTGCGCCGTTACGTGGTCCAGCAGCGTCGCCGGCATCAACGTGCTCTCGGCCTTGCCGCCGCAGACCAGCGTTGCGCCCTTGGCCAGGGCATCGTCGATGAGGGCGTTGCAGCGCTGTACGGTGGCCAGATCCACCACCGAACCCAATACCACCGGTCCCTGGCGCGGATCGCCCAGCGGCAGGCTGCGCGCCTTGGCGGCCAGACGCGCGACGAAGTCATCGGCGACGCGCTCGTCGACGATGATGCGCTCGGTGGACATGCAGATCTGCCCAGAATTGGCGAAGGCACCAAAGGCTGCGGCCTGTACGGCCGCCTCGATGTCGGCATCGTGCAGGACGATGAAAGGCGCCTTGCCGCCCAGTTCCAGCACGGCGGGCTTGAGGTGCCTGGCGCATTGCGAGGCGATGAGGCGGCCCACACGGGTCGACCCGGTGAAATTGACCCGTCGCACCGCCGGGTTGGCGATGATGGCCTCGACAATTTGCCCGGCGTCTTGCGGTGCGTTGGTAATGAAGTTGACCACGCCCGCAGGCAGGCCGGCATCCTGGATGGCTTCGATGATGAGGCCATGCGTGGCCGGACAGATTTCGGAGCCCTTGAAGACGACGGTATTGCCGCAAGCCAGCGGCAAGGCGATCGCACGTACGCCCAGGATCACCGGCGCATTCCAGGGAGCGATGCCCAGCACCACGCCAGCGGCCTGGCGCAGACCCATGGCAAGGTTGCCGGGGACGTCCGAGGGGATGATCTCACCGGCAATCTGGGTCGTCATGGCCGCGGCTTCGCGCAAGCCGTCGGCGGCCAGATGCACGTTGAAGGCAGCCCAGTGGTGCGAGGCCCCGGTTTCGGCGGCCATGGCGTCTGCAAACGCCTCGGCGCGGGCCTGCAACGCATCGGCCGCGCGGGTGAGCAAGCTGCGGCGCTCGCCCGGGCCCATGGCTGCCCAGGCGGGAAAGGCGTCGGCCGCTGCCTGCACCGCCGCGCGGGCGTCGGCCACGGTGGCCGCTGGTGCGCGCGAGGCCACGCTGTGGTCAAGCGGATTGCGCCGCTCGAAGTAGGCAGCATCGGCGGCGAAACGGCGCTGGCCATTGATGAGCATGTTGACTTCCTGCATGGTCTCCTCCTGTTTTCTTTATCTCGGGGTTCAGTTCACGATGTCCGGTTCAGCGCCATCTTGGCGCAGCAAGGCAGAAAGCTCATCGCACCAGCACTTCCACCAGGCGCGGTGCGTTGGCAGACAAGGCCGCTTGCAGCGCGCCGGCCAGTTCGGCAGGATCGCTCACGCGCACGCCCTGGCATCCCATGGACTGGGCCAACGCGACGAAATCCAGTCCAGGCAGGTCGGTGCCCTGGACCACATCGTCGGCGCCGAAGCCGAAGGCCGGTGCGAAGTCCTGCAGCGCGGCGTAGCGGCCATTGTTGATGATCACGAAGGTAATGGGTAGGCCCAGTTGTACCGCGCTGTAGATGGCTTGCGGCGAGTACATCGCCGAGCCATCGCCGATGAGCCCGATCACGCGCTGGTGCGGCCGTGCCAACGCCACACCCACTGCCGCCGGCATCCCATAGCCCAGACCACCGCTGGCCATGGTGTAGAAGCTGCCGGGGCGGGTGAAGGGCAAGTAGGCTTGCATGGTCGGCCGCGAACCGGGGGCTTCCTCGACCACGATGTCCTCCGCAGCGCGCACGTCGGCCAGGGTCTGCATCGCAAAGGCGGCGGACATCGGCGTCTCCGGCGCTGCGCGTGTGCGCGGTTCACGCCGGGCCGGCTGCAGGCGGGTCGCGGGCGGGTGCTGCGCCATCTGCGCCAGCAGGTCTTGCAGGCCCAGACGGATATTGCCGACGATGGCGCTGCCTTGCGGGGTCCAGGAAGCGGTCATCGGATCATCGATGAGCTGGTACAGCGTCGCCCCAGGCGGCAGATACGGGCCGCTGCCTTCGACGTGATAGGTGAAAGCCGGCGCCCCTGCCACGAAGACCAGATCGTGGCCCTCCAGCAGCTGCACGATCTTCTCGCGCATGGCCGGCAGGAAACCGGCAAACAGACGATGGTCTTCGGGGAAGCTGCAGCGCGAGGACATCGGTGCGACGAACACCCGTGCGTGACAGGACTCGGCCAGACGGATGGCCTCATCCCAGGCCCCGGCGCGGTCCAGTTCCGCACCGACCACCATGGCCGGGCGCCGACTACTGCCCAGCGCGGCAGCCAGCGCTGCGATGGCACCCGCTTCGGGCCGGCTGCGGGTGGTGACTTCTGTAGCGGCAAGCAGCTCGGCCGGTTGCTCCCAGTCATCCACGGGTATGGAAACGAAGACCGGGCCACGCGGCTCCTGCATGGCGATGTGATAGGCCCGCGCCAGCGCACGGGGAACGTCGGCCGCGCGCGCCGGTTCGATGCTCCACTTGACGTAGGGCTTGGCCAGTTCGGTTGCCTGCGAGGCCGCCAGGAACGGGTCCAAAGGCAGGATGGAGCGTGCCTGCTGGCCGGCGGTGATGATCAGCGGGGTACGGTTGCGAAAGGCGGTGAAGATATTGCCCATGGCATTGCCGACCCCGGCCGCCGAATGCAGGTTGACCATGGCGGCCTTGCCACTGGCCTGGGCGTAGCCATCGGCCATGCCGACCACCACGGCTTCCTGCAAGCCCAAGACGTAGCGGAAGTCGGCGGGAAAGTCGCGGAACATCGGCAATTCGGTGGAGCCGGGATTGGCGAAGACGGCGCTCATGTCGAGTCGACGCATGAGGTCGAATACGGCATCACGCACGGTGATGGCGGGCAAGGGGGTCTCCTGCATACAGATCCTGTGGAAGGCCTCATGGCTGGGCCGGGTGGATGATGGGAGGCAGTATGTAAGCACGTGATGTCTTTGAAAATTGCCAAATTGGATAAAAGTCATGACATTTGGTAATGTGTAGCTGACCTGTCGGTGAGTCATCGTGCTGCCCTCACCCACCGTATCTGCACTGTCCGCGCTATCCGCGCTATCACCAGGAGACATCATTGAGTTTCAACCTGCAGCAGCTGGAAATGTTCAATGCCATCGTCGCTGCAGGGAGCCTGGGGCGCGCGGCCGCCGTCCTCGACCTGACCCAGCCGGCCTTGAGTCGCGCGATCAAACGTCTGGAAGAGTCCATCGGCGGGGCGCTCTTCGAGCGTCACACCAAGGGTATGCACCTGACACCGCTGGGCAAGGCGCTATTGCCGCACGCGATGTCGTTGCAGCGTGAAGCCCGGCAGGCCCGCGAAGAACTGGACGCCATCCGCGGCCTGGCAAAGGGTGTCATCAAGGTGGGTGCGGTGGGCAGCATTGCCAGTCTGGTGCTGCCACTGGCGGTGCGTGGGGTGCTGGACAAGTGGCCCAACCTGCGGGTGGAGATCATGGAGGGGGTATGGGACCGTCTGGTCGAGGGCCTGCTCACGCATGAGATCGACTTGGCTCTCGGTACCTCCGGTGCCGAAAGCGATGGCGTGGCAGCCATCTCCGACTGTCGCTGGAGCGACCTGAGCTACGTGGTGGCCGGGCGCGACCATCCACTGCGTGAACGCGGCAAGATCAGCCTGGCCGATACCCTGACGCAGCGCTGGGCCTTGACACCCCGGGGTACGGGACCGTATTTGCACGTGAAGGAAACATTCGCCCGGGCCGACTTGCCCATGCCCGAGATCGCTGTCGAATCGCGTTCGGTCACGGTGCTCAAGGGCCTGGTCGCGCGTTGTGGATTCGTGGGGTGGATGTCCGGTCCGATGTTCGATACCGAAAGCAAGGCGGGAGTGATCAATGCCCTTGCGGTAGAGGGCCTGAATGCACCGCGTACGTTGACCGCATTCCGCAGGCGGCAAGGGATATTGCCGGCGCCGGCGATCCGCTTGCTCGACGAATTGCGGCATCTGACCGGTTCCCTGCCCTCCAGCTAGGGCCTGTTCGCACTAAACCTGCGAGATGCGTTGCGCCCAGAAGGCGTGGTGGCAAGGCGCGCGGCAAGGCTGGTGGTGGTGCCACCAGCCTTGCCGTGCAACGCCGCCAGCGCGCCTTCTGGGCGCAACCCTCCGGGAGAGGCCGGCAAGCGTCGCCTGCCGTTGTTGCAGCTCCTTGCCGTAGCACCACTACGGCGCGTCGCTGCGCCTAGGCAGTCAACGCTTGACGACCTCTCGCACTCACAGATTTAGTGTGAACAGGCCCTAGGCCCCACATCAAATGAAAACACCCTGCAGCGTCACTGCCTGCAGGGTGGGTAATCATCTCTTCATCGGCTTGCTATCGGGATGGTGGCCCGGGATCAGACCCGGTAGATCTTCTCTCCGGTCTGGACGATCCTGAATTTCTCATTGGTCAGCGGGTCCAGCGCGCGACCATCGGCCAGCTTGTAGCTACGGCTGAACGCCAGTACTGCAGTATCGGCTTCGTCCTGCTGAGTCTGATACACCTCTACGTGGTAAGGTGCGCCGGTCTTGCCCTTGGCATCGAATTTTTCCACCAGATCCATATGTCGTCTCCTTAGTCGTGGCCTTGCGCCAAGGACAAAGATAGCAGATTTGATCGTGCTTTCCAGCGCATTGCATGTTGCAGCGCACAGCAACGGCACGCGGGTTGGGCTGCAGCCCAGCGCGATCAACGATCAGTAATGCAAGGTCACCCCGACGCCGAACTGCCGCGTCACCTCGGCCTTGTTGAGCCCGAACTTGGCGCCGGCATCCAGATCGACCGTCTTGTTGGGCGACCAGATCACGCCCACCAGCGCATAGGAAGGCAGCTTGCGGCTGGATGCATCCGGGTTCTGGGCAACGCCGGTATCGGCCACCAGGCGCCATTGTTCATCCAGGCCGTACCAGACTGCGGCCGAGGCGCGCCACAGGGTCTTGCGCTGCGACTGCTGGTCACTGTCGAGCTTGAAGCGGTTCACGCGCACACCCAGGTTGCCGTGCAAGGTCCAGGGGCCGGTTTCGTAGGACGCGATACCGGTCAGGGCGGCGCTGCTCTTGCCATTGCCCAGGCCCTTCTCTTCGTCGCCGCTGGGCATGAAGAATTCCGGCTTCAAGGCCAGCGCCAGGCCATCGGCCTCGTAATAGCGCCACTTGGCGCCCAGCGAGACGTCCCCCACACCCGTGCCGGTGGGCGACTGGAAGGTCTGCGGCAGGTTGAAGAACAGGTCCAGCTTGTCAGTGACGCCATAGGTGAAGGTGAAGGCGCCGACATGACTGGCGTCGCCACTCTGTTTGCTCCAGTCGGTATTCATTTCAAGCTGGATACCGCCAGCGCCTTGCACGCCGGCATCATCGGTGACCAGCGGGTGCGCGGCGAAGGCCGACTGGCTGGCCGCCAGCAACAGCCAGGAAAGACTCAGAATTTTCTTGTTCATGGTGGACCCCATTTTTTGCTGTGATCAGTACGGCATTGCTACCCGGCCACCACGATGACACAGCCACGCCCGTACGGACGTGACAGCGCACACCGCAGGCGGGGAGTACAGAGACGTGGTCGGAGCGAACCGAAGGGAAAGCGCGCCGTTGCATGTTCAGAACACGATACCAAAGGCGCAAATCGCGCATTCCGAACAGAAAGAGCGCTGACAAGGCCTATTTGATGAATATGTCCTGATGGATGGCTGCGGTAAATGCCGTGGCTTTTACGGAAGGAACATCATCGGGCTGGCTTCAGCTGGCCTTGCAGGCGTCTGGAAGCGCGGTTCATGAACACCCGCCGTGTGACGCCAAGTGGCGATGGCCAGACTTCAGGGGCCAGGCCACAAGGCCGCAGCAGGCGAACTGCATTTCCAGAGCGAGGGGGATAGTACCATCGGTGCCTGACAAATCAGCAACAAAAAGCTTCGATATTTGCTGACAAAATCTGCCCCGCAACGAAACCTGGATCAGCCCGGTTGTTCGGTCGCGGCGGCCAGTGCCGATCCGAGTTCGCGCAGCACCCGAGTGGGGATCTTGAGCATCGCACCCCACTCGCTCCAGTCCCAGGAGACGCGGGCGCAGAGGTATTCCAGGCTGGAACTGGGCAGTTCGAAACGCTCGCCCAGTTGCAGCAGGTGCGGCAGCAAGGCGGCGCGGGTGGCATCGTCTGCCACGCAGATATCGGCCACGCAGGCGGCCAGTTCCAGCAGGCGGATCAGGCGCTGCTGGCGGTCTTCCTCGTCCAGCCCGGTGCTATCGGCCGCCTCGTGGTGAAGGACGGTTTCGCAGAACAGCTTGGGGAACAGCCAGTCCTGCATCATTGCGGCGGCCAGTTCCAGGTGGTCGAAGCTGAAGGCCTGCTTCTCTTCCTGGCGCAGGGCGGCAGCGGGAGCATCCGTCCCGACGCCGCGCAGGATCTCGCCATAGCGCTTGGGACGCGCCGAGGCCAGCGCCAGCCGTCCGATATCCGCCAGCAGGCCGATGGTGAACATCTCCGCCGGCGGCGCGACCGGGATCAGGTCAGCCAGGGCCTG
Source organism: Herbaspirillum sp. VT-16-41 (assembly GCF_001994935.1). Classification (NCBI taxonomy): domain Bacteria; kingdom Pseudomonadati; phylum Pseudomonadota; class Betaproteobacteria; order Burkholderiales; family Oxalobacteraceae; genus Herbaspirillum; species Herbaspirillum sp. VT-16-41. Next base: position 412,030 of record NZ_MUXB01000114.1, on the reverse strand, counting down.
GCTGGCGCAGGCCATGGCGGTGGAACGGCTCCAGAAGGCGTCATAGTCGAACTCGGCACAATCGCCACGGCGCGCCGATTCGGTCAGGGAAATCGCCAGCGCCATCTGGCGCACGGCCTGCAGGCCCACCATCAACAGCAGGTCGACATTGACGGAAGCGACCATCCGCCCCTTGTTGAGGTTGGGGATATTGGCGATCTGGATCAGTCGCCCGGCCAGTACCGGGTCACCCTGGATCTGGGCCACCAGGTCAGGCAGGGCGATGTCTTCCTGCTGGCACATCTGCATGATCCGCAGACGCACCCCGGACGGGGCGGGCAAGACTTCGGAGTCCTGCAGTTCGCGGAAAATCAGGGGATCGACGTAGGTAGACATGAGGATTCGTGGGGTTCTCGGGTGATGAGCCTGGCGCAAGGCCAGATGCGATGGCCACAAGGATACCCAATTAATGACCGTTGTGCGTTGCGCCATTGCAAACTCCACGCACAAGGAATGTCTCTTTTTTCATTCTCGCTGACAAGGCGGCAAGACGCACGCCGACATCCTGCACAAGCGCGTGCGGGTAAGCTGATCCGGTCCGGATTCAGCGGGCCTCAGCGATGAATGCATCATCAAAACCTGAGGCAAAGCGAAGACAAGGACAAACAAGCACAGACAAAGCGGCTCAAAGCCGGTACAAGCATCCGGGCCCAGGCTGCACATTGAGCCCAAGCACAGCGCAAGGAAAAAAGCAGACATGGAAGACATGGTAGTGGTACGCAAGGAAGGCCTGTACTGCGTACCCGGCGATTTCTACATAGACCCGTGGCGACCGGTGGCGCGCGCCGTGATCACTCACGCCCATGCCGACCACGCCCGCATGGGTCATGCCCACTACCTGGCGGCCGCGCCCGGCGCCGGCATCCTGCGTGCCCGCCTGGGTGCGGACATCCACCTGCAGGCCCTGGACTACGAAGAAAGCATCATCCACAACGGCGTGCGCCTGTCGCTGCACCCGGCCGGCCATGTCCTGGGTTCGGCCCAATTGCGCATGGAGTGGCAGGGATGCATCTGGGTCGCCTCGGGCGACTACAAGCTCGAAGCCGACGGCACCTGTACCGCCTTCGCCCCGGTGCGCTGCCACACCTTCATCACCGAATCCACCTTCGGCATGCCCATCTACCGCTGGCAACCGCAGGCGGAGATTTTCGAGGACATCAACCGCTGGTGGCGCGCCAACGCCGCCGAGGGCCGGGCCAGCGTGCTGTTCTGCTACTCCTTCGGCAAGGCACAGCGCATCCTGCACGGCATCGACCCCGGCATCGGCCCCATCGTCTGCCACGGCGCGGTGGAACCCCTGAACCGGCTCTATCGCGAAGCCGGCGTCTTCCTGCCGCCGACCGCGACGGTCGGCGAAGCCGAAGCCACCAGGCGCGGCAAGTCCAACGCCTATGCCGGCAGCCTGATCATTGCCCCACCCTCGGCTGCCGGCTCACCCTGGATGCGCCGCTTCGGCGACTACAGCGATGCCTTCGCCAGCGGCTGGATGCGCCTGCGCGGCACCCGGCGGCGGCGCGGCGTGGACCGGGGCTTCGTGCTGTCGGATCATGCCGACTGGCCGGCCCTGCAGGAAGCGATTGCTGCCAGCAGCGCCGAGCGGGTCATCGTCACCCACGGCCAGGTCGCCACCATGGTGCGCTGGCTGCGGCAGAACGGTCTCGATGCCGGGGCCTTCACCACCGAATACGGTGACGACGATGCCGACGACAGCAGCGCGGCACCACCGGCCACTGCGCAGGAACAGCCCGGCCATGCGTGAATTCTCGCGGCTCTACGCCGAACTGGATGCCACCACCTCCACCACCCGCAAGCTGGCCGCCTTGCAGGACTATTTCCAGCGTGCCGATGCCGCCGACGCCGCCTGGGCGGTGTATCTCCTGGCAGGCGGCAAGCCTCGCCAGGCGGTGCCGACCGGCCTGCTCAAGAAATGCGCAATGGCCTATGCGCAGATTGATGAGTGGCTCTTCGAAGAGTGCTATCACAGCGTGGGCGATCTGGCCGAAACCATTGCCCACATCCTGCCGCCACCGACCCGCACCAGCGACTTCGGTCTGGCCTACTGGATGCTGGAACGCATCGCCCCCCTGCGCGGTGCCGAACCGGAAGTGATCCGCAGCGCCCTCTTCGCGGCCTGGGATGAACTGGACTGGCAGGGCCGCTTCCTGCTCGCCAAGCTCATCGGTGGCGGCTTCCGGGTGGGCGTCTCGCGCCTGCTGGTCACCCGTGCGCTGGCCGCCGTGGCGCAGCTGGACCCCAAGCTGCTGGCCCAGCGCATGGTCGGCTGGACCGATGGCCGCGCCCGCCCCGACGCCGAACGCTTCGCCCGCCTGATAGGCCCCGATGACGGCCAGGATCATCGCCTGCAGGGCGGCCAGCCCTACCCCTTTTTCCTGGCCCATCCGCTGATAGAGCATCCGCGCCAGCTGGGGCCGGTCGGTCAGTGGCAGATCGAATGGAAATACGACGGCATCCGCGCCCAGCTGGTGCGCCGGCACGGCAGCAACTGGCTGTGGTCACGCGGGGAAGAGCTGATCACCGAACGTTTCCCCGAACTGGCCGCGCTGGACCTGCCGGACGCTACCGTCATCGACGGCGAGATCGTGATCCGCCTGCCTGATTCCGGGCAACAGGCCGAACGTGTGGCGCCCTTCGCCGACCTGCAAAAACGCATCGGTCGCAAGAATCTCACTGCAAGTATGCTGGGCGAGCTGCCCGCAGGACTGATCGCCTATGACCTGCTGGAGCAGGATGGGCATGATCTGCGCGGCCTGCCTCAGCAAGAACGCCGCGCCCGGCTGGAACAACTGGTCCAGCGCCACGCCGCACCGGCCCTGATGCTGGCGCCGCAGATCGTGGCAGCGGACTGGGATGCGCTGGAACAACTGCGCGCCACCTCGCGCCAGCGTGGCGTGGAGGGCATGATGCTCAAGCAGGTCGAGGCCCACTATGGCATCGGCCGTACCCGCAACGTCGGCACCTGGTGGAAGTGGAAGGTCGATCCCTATTCCATCGATGCTGTCCTGATCTATGCCCAGGCCGGTCACGGCCGGCGCGCCTCGCTCTACACCGACTACACCTTCGCGGTCTGGGACACGCCCGCTGAAGCCGGCGGCGAGCGCAAGCTGGTGCCCTTCGCCAAGGCTTATTCGGGCTTGACCGATGCCGAGATCGCCGTGGTCGACCAGACCATTCGCAAGACCACGATAGAAAAATTCGGCCCGGTACGCAGCGTGCGGCCGTCCATGGTGTTCGAGATCGGCTTCGAGGGCATTGCCCTGTCCACGCGCCACAAGGCCGGCATTGCCGTGCGCTTCCCGCGCATCCTGCGCCAGCGCGTCGACAAGACCGTCGACCAGGCCGATACCCTGGACAACCTGCGCGCCCTGCTGCCGTCGTCCCCAGTCAACGAGAGCGAGGAAGATGCCCAGCCCGCCCAGCAAGACCACTAGCCAGCGCCCGCCCAGACGGCGCAGCGCCAGCCCGCCAAAGGCGGCGGTCATCCCTGCCGCCGTCGAGGACTGGTTCGCCCAGCGCCGCTGGGAGATATTCGATTTCCAGCGCCAGGTCTGGCAAGCCGCGCAGCAAGGTCGCAGCGGCCTGCTGCACGCCGGCACCGGTGCAGGCAAGACCTATGCGGTCTGGTTCGGCGCGCTGCTGCATGCCGAACCCGGCCTGGATCGTATCGACGCGCCCACCACGACCCAGGGCTTGCGCATCCTGTGGATCGCCCCCATGCGCGCCCTGGCGGCCGACACCCTGCGTGCCCTGCAAGCCCCGCTGGCCGATCTGCTGCCACACTGGCAAGCCGGCATGCGCACCGGCGACACCGGTTCCGGCGAGCGTGCGCGCCAGATGAAGTCCTTGCCGCAGGCCCTGGTGACCACGCCAGAAAGCCTGTCACTGCTGCTGTCCCAGGCGGATGCCCACCAGCGTTTCAGCAAGCTGGACGCGGTCATCGTCGACGAATGGCACGAGCTCATGGGCAACAAGCGCGGCGTGCAGGTGCAACTGGCCCTGGCGCGCCTGCGCCGTTGGCGGCCCGGGATGGTGGTGTGGGGATTGTCGGCTACTCTCGGCAACCTGGAGCAGTCGCAGCAGGCCCTGCTGGGCCCCGAAGCCGCCGAACACGGCGTGCTGGTGCGCGGCGAACAGCGCAAGCGCATCCTCATCGATACCCTGCTGCCGCCACAGGCCACCCGCTTCGCCTGGGCCGGGCACCTGGGCCTGCAGATGCTGCCGGCGGTGGTGGCCGAGATCGATGCCAGCGGCAGTACCCTGGTCTTCACCAATACCCGCTCCCAGGCCGAGCTGTGGTACCAGAACCTGCTGGAGGCCCGCCCCGACTGGGCCGGCATCATCGCCTTACACCATGGCTCACTTGATCGCGAAGTCCGTGAATGGGTGGAACAAGGCCTGCGCGACGACCGCCTCAAGGCCGTGGTCTGCACCTCCAGCCTGGACCTGGGGGTGGACTTCACCCCGGTGGAGCGGGTGCTGCAGATCGGCAGCCCGCGCGGCGTGGCGCGACTGCTGCAGCGGGCCGGCCGCTCCGGCCATTCGCCTGGACGCAGTTCGCGCGCCACGCTGGTACCGACCAACAGCCTGGAACTGGTGGAAGCCGCCGCCGCCCAGGATGCCGTCGCTGCCGGCCGGGTGGAACAGCGTCCGGTGCCGGACACGCCCCTGGACGTGCTGGTACAGCATCTGGTGACCATCGCCCTGGGCGGTGGTTTCCGTGCCGACGAGCTGCTGGCCGAAGTGCGCCAGGCCTGGTCCTACCGCCATCTGCGCGAGGATCAATGGCAGTGGGCGCTGGACTTCGTGGTGCGTGGTGGCCAGAGCCTGGGTGCCTATCCGGAATATCACCGCGTGCGGGCCGGCGAGGATGGTGTCTATCGGGTCGAGCTGCCGGCCATCGCGCGCCGCCACCGCATGAACATCGGCACCATCGTTGCCGATGCCAGCCTGCATGTGCAGTACATGAAGGGGGGACGCATCGGCACCATCGAAGAAGGTTTCATCGCCCGCCTGCGACCGGGCGATCGCTTCCTCTTCGGCGGGCGCGTGCTGGAGTTCGTCCGCGTGCACGAGATGACGGCCTGGGTCCGCCGCAGCAGCGCCGGCAGCGGTGCCGTGCCGCGCTGGCAAGGCGGCCGCATGCCCTTGTCCTCGACCCTGGCGCACGCCGTACTGGATCGCCTGGAACAAGCCGCGCAAGGTCGCTTCGACGGTCCCGAAATGCAGGCCGTGCGACCGCTACTGGATCTGCAGCACGCCTGGTCGGCCCTGCCCACGGCGCAGCGGCTGGTGGTGGAAACGCTCAAGAGCCGTGAAGGACATCACCTCTTCTTCTATCCCTTTGCCGGCCGCCTGGTGCACATGGGACTGGCCTCGCTGCTGGCCTGGCGCCTCAGCAGGGAGCGTGCCGCCACCTTCTCCATCGCCGTCAACGACTACGGGTTCGAATTGCTGGGCGCGGACAAGGTCGAAGCGCACCGCCTGGAACCGCAGCAGGCCCTGGTCCTGTTCAGCGAAGAGCGGCTGCTGGATGACGTCCTGGCCAGCCTGAATGCCACCGAGCTGTCGCAACGGCGCTTCCGTGAAATCGCCCGTATCGCCGGGCTGGTATCGCAGGGACATCCCGGGCAGCGCAAGAGCGCACGCCAGCTGCAGGCATCGTCGGCCCTGTTCTTCGAGGTCTTCCGCAAGCACGACGCCGGCAACCTCTTGCTGACCCAGGCCCAGCGCGAAGTATTGGAACAGGAGCTGGAACTGGAACGACTGCGCAGCACCCTGGCCGAACTGCGCGCACGCACGCTCACGCTGGTGCCACTGGAGCGGGCCACGCCGTTTGCCTTGCCGCTGATGGTGGAGCGCTTCCGCGAAAAACTCTCGACCGAAAAGCTGGCCGACCGTGTGGCGCGCATGCTGCGCGAGCTGGAAGGTGCCGCCGACAAGACCAGCGCCCAGGCCAGGCCACAGCCGCGAGCGCGTCCCCAATCCAGCCCCCGCAACCAGACAGGATGATGAGCCCATACCCCAGCTTCGACGCCGCCGGCGCGACCCTGACCATGCTGCCCGAACGCGCCCTGCTCTGGCGCGAGCGCGCCATGCTGATCCTGGCCGATGTCCACTTCGGCAAGGCGGCTGCCTTCCGCGTCGGAGGCATCCCGGTTCCGCACGGCACCACCCGGGCCAACCTGGACCTGATCGATACGCTGGTGCAGCGGCATGCGGTGCGCCATGTGGTTTTCCTGGGTGACTTCCTGCACGCACGCGCCGGGCGGGTGGCGGGCACCCTGCAGGCACTGGCCCGCTGGCGCAGTTGCAATGCCGGTCTGAGCCTCACGCTGGTGCGCGGCAACCATGACCACCATGCCGGCGATCCGCCGGAAGCACTGGCGATGGAGGTCGTGGACGAACCCTGGCGGGTCGGTCCCCTGGCGTTCTGCCATCACCCCCAGACGGTCGACGGCGCCTTTGCCATCGTCGGCCATGTGCATCCGGTCTACCGGCTCGCTGCCGCAGGCGACGCCTTGCGCCTGCCCTGTTTCGTGGTGGATGGCCAATGGGCCATGTTGCCGGCTTTCGGCGACTTTACCGGGGGCTATCGTATACATGCCCAACCCGGGCAGCGCATTTTTCTTGCTGCAGACGATTGCGTGTTGCCCTTACCTGACTGAACCTTGCTGCGATGTGACGTATCATCGGCCGCGCAATGACACGTCCATTACAAGGAGAATCCGGAGATGAAATTCAAGACTAGCCTGCTGGCCCTGACGTTCGGCCTGACTGCACTTAGCTCCGTCGCCGCGCACGCCGACGGCCTGGCCGCCATCCACAAGGCCGGCGTGGTGCGCATCGGCGTACCGCAGGACTTTGCTCCCTTCGGCTCGATCGACGGTGACATGCACCTGCAAGGCCTGGATATCGACGTCGCCCGACTCATCGCCGACAAGATGGGCGTGAGGGTGCAACTGGTACCGGTGGCCAGTGCCAACCGCATTGCCTACCTGCAGACCCACAAGACCGACCTGATCATTTCAACCCTGGGCAAGAATTCGGATCGCGAAAAAGTGATCGATTTTTCACAGCCCTATGCGCCCTACAACAACAGCGTGTTCGGCGTGGCCAGCATCAAGGTCAGCAACGCCGCCGACCTGGCCGGCAAGACTATCGGCGTGGCGCGTGGCACCTTCCAGGATCTGCAGCTGACCCTGAGCGCTCCCACCAGTGCCAACATCAAGCGTTACGAGGACAACAATGCCCTCATCTCCGCCTATACCTCCGGTCAGATCCAGCTGGTCGGCACCGGTGACTTCGTCGCCCATGCGCTGGCCGAACGGGTGGCCGACAACAAGCCCGTGCTGAAGTACATCATCCAGGAGTCGGCCTGCGCCGTCGGCCTGAACAAGGGCGAACCGGCGCTGCTCAACAAGGTCAACGAGATCCTGACCGCGGCCAAGAAGAGCGGCGAGCTCAACGGCATCGTCCAGAAGTGGCTCAGCGTGCCGCTGCCGGAGAAGATGGCCAACACCTACCACTGACACGGACGACCACCCGGAAAAAACAAAAAACGGCGGGATTCCCGCCGTTTTGCATGGCAACGCCGGATCGGCATCAGAACTTCGAGGACACCGCCAGGCCCCACTTGCGCTCCGCATCGCCGGTATCGGGCAGCAGGCCATTGGAATAATCCAGGCTCAGGCCGACGTTCTGGTTGAAGTTGTAGGTCAGCACCGACTTCCAGTAATGGATGCTGCGGTTTCCCTGCAACGCCTTCAGGCCGGTAAAGGTCGTGGTGAAATCGAAGGGCAGCGCCGGATTGGTCGAGGACAGCGTGAACCCCGCCTGGGCGCCCAGGCGGATGAAGTCGCGATGCTGGTCATACACATCCGGGTCACCGCGATTGATGTAGATACCGTTACGGCTCTGGCCTATCAGGATGGGCTTGAACGCCAGGCCATTGCCCCAGCGCAGGAAATCATTGAGCCCACCCGGCCGCACCGGCGTGAGGGTGAAGTTGACCGTCAGCAGGCGGCTGCCATCGGTGTTGTTGACCAGGTAGTCGGGACGCGCGGTCAGGTCTTCGGTATTGGCCGTATCGGCATGGGCGAAGTGGAAGGCCGACAGCATCCCGACCTGGGTGGTACGCGTGGTGGTGACGTCGCGATTGCCGGCATCATAAGTGGTCACCCGGTTCTGCTTGAAACCGACATAGGGCACCGCCTCATAGGTACTGCCCGGCTCGCCCATGGGGCGCTTGTCCAGCGAATAACCGGTGTAGACCACCACATCATTGGTCCGCGACTGCGCCACGTCGTCATTGGCCAGCGCCAGCCGGGCACGGTCCACCGAGGCAAAGCCGGCCTTGTCGCGGTGATCGATGGAGAGCTGGTCAGGATTGCCGCGCACGCGCACGTGATCCATCCAGCCGGCCTGTTGCGCGCCAGCCGGTGCCGACGTTGCCGCTGTTGCCGACGCGGCCGGACCGGCCGCCGGCGTGGCAGCACCACCCGCCGCCGTTGGCGCCACCCCCATGGCCAGGGCGGAGCCGGCATAAGCCATGGCAGGCGCAGCCTGGGCCGTGGTGCAGCTCAGCCCTGCCCGGCTGTTGTCGCGGAAAAAGGCGGCCACATCACTGCGGCCGCTCGGCTTGATCTGGGAATCCTTGCCATCCAGCAGTCGTTGCACTTCTTCGGCCATGTGATCGACGTTGCAGCTATCGCCCTGACAGGCCTGTCCAGTGGCTTTTTCAGCGGCGCGCTTCTGCAGTAGCCAGGCCACCAGCGCCCGTGGCGAGGACAGCGGTGCGGGCTCCTTGCCCACCGACAGATAGGCCGTGCTGACCGGATAGGTGCGGATCAGGCTGGCGGCCAGTTGATCCTTGTCCAGTGTCAGGTCGTTGCGACACAGGCCGGTAAGCTCGGCCGCCTGGGCCAGCGAGAGGGAGACAGGCGCGGCCAGCACCAGGGTGGCCGCATAGCGTGGGAGTCGTCGTCGCATGGAGTGGAAGGAAAGAGCAGTCAAGGGATTGGGAGAACGGACAGAACGGGGAGAACGAGAAAACAGGGACAGTGCGGCACCAGAAAAGAACGACTGCACCGCGCAAGGAAAACGGAAGAAAGCTTCCAGCAGCATGGGACCGGCTGGAACGGACACGGAGCGCCCGGGAATTGCCAGGAAGTACGAAATATGACCGAAGATGACCTGGGATCACCCGAGAATCACCAGCGAGCGCCAGACCCGCCGCTTCAGCCGGCCGACAGCGGCAGTCCCGGCAGCGGACGCAGGTCCAGCTGGCCCAGCAGGTAGGGCTGGATCACCAGCTTGTAGCTGTCCAGGTCAAAACCCTTGAGGCTGGCCGCCGGACGGGTCGGCAGCTGGCGGTGGTCGCGATCCAGCGAACCCAGATAGCGCCAGTGATCGATCACATGCACCTGCTGCCAGCCCTCGCCCTGTTCGACGATGCCCATGGGGCCGGCATACGGCCAGGGCAGGATGCGCAGGTCTTCCAGCGCCTGCATCAGGCGCTGCTGGTGCTGCTCGGGGGATTCCTCGCCGGTGCAGGCGCCGCGGCAGCGACGGATCTGGCGACCGAAACAGGCCATGCCGAAACCGCCCGGCTGCTCCAGCCCAGTGACGATGGAACACAGACCATGTCCCTGCACCAGCTTGTGCAGCGCTTCCTGCGCCGCCCGTTCGCTGGTGAAGATGCCGAACAGGTTTTCGGCGCGGCTGAATTCACGCTCGGCCACCTGCGTGACCTGTGGCTGGCCCTCCGCGCTCAGGCGCAGGGTGAACAGGCCGCGCTTGCTGCGTTGCTTCTTGTTGTGAGCCGGGCGCAGGTCGCGCAGCAGAGAGTTTTCCAGCAGGGCCGCGCCCAGTTCGCCGGCCGTGCGGCGGCACTCGATGCGACGGGTTTGGCCGATCAGGAACTGGTCTTCATGGTTGTGCAGATGCGCCAGCACGCGGCTGCGCAGGTTGACGCTACGCCCCACGTACAGCGGGGCATCGTCCACGCCACGGAAGATGTAGACGCCGCAGGCATTGGGCAAGGCCTCGATGCTGGCACGCTCGATATGCAGGGGATAGCTGAAGGTCGCCGCCCGATGCGCCGCCGGCTGGGGCGCATTGAAGGTGGCCAGCGGATGACCGGGCGATCCCATGCCGCGCTGTCCTTCCTGGACCAGCAGGCGCTCCACCAGTGCTGCCGGCAGCTTGCGCGGCGCGGCACCACCCGGCGCCACGGCGCTCGCGTGTGGCATCAGGGAAGGCATGGCGGCCTGCAGGGGACGGGTAAAGAGCTGGGTCAGCGAAGTGCGGTGGCTGAGGGTATTCATGGCGTGGGCCAATTCCTTCTTGGTATTCATGGCACGTCTGGACGTGCTCGACGGGTTTTGCAAAAGGCCCGGATGCACCAGGCCTTGAAGTTAAAGTGAATTATGAAGTTGGCCCGCCGCGCCCACAGTCGGCAGGAAGATGAAGATCGTGTAGGACATTGCCGCCCTGCCCAGCTTGGCGGCCACAGCGCCGCCACCGCACGAACCCGGTTCAGACGGGCTCGAAGGCGTCCAGCATGGCCTTGCTCAGCCGCTGCCTGGCCTTGCCGAAGCCGGCCCAGGGATCATGGTCCTGGAGGTCCTTGAGTCGCTGCGGCATGGTGGCGACCTTGAAATGATCGGCCGTGATGCCCTGTTCCAGCTCTTCCCAGGTGATCGGCACCGACACCGGTGCCCCCGCCCGGGCGCGTACCGAATAGGCGACCACGGTGGTCGCTCCCGGGGCATTGCGCAGGTAATCGATGAAAATCCTGCCCTGACGCGCCGCCTTGCTCATGCGGGCAATGAAACGGTCCGGCAGCACCCGGGCCAGATGGGCAGCCACCCGGTGCGCCCAGTCCTTGACCACGTCCCAGCGATGATCAGGACGGATCGGCACCATCACATGCAGGCCCTTGCCCCCGGAAGTCTTCAGGTAACACGCCAGGCCTATCTCCTGCAGCAGGCCGCGCACCAGTTGTGCGCCCTCCACTACCGCAGCCCAGGGCACATCCGGTGCTGGATCGAGGTCGAACACCACCCGGTCCGGTTTGGCCAGCGCACGGCCGGTGGCGCCCCAGGCATGCAGTTCGAGCACGCCCATCTGCACCGTCGCAACCAGGCCGGCAACATCGTTGACCATCATGTATCGGGCGCTGCCCTCGCCTTCCGGGACCTCGATGGCGTCAATCGCCTCGGGCATCCCCTGACCGATGTGCTTCTGGAAGAAGCATTGGCCGCCCTGCCCGTCCGGACAGCGCACCAGCGACAAGGGCCGTTGCTTCAGTTCAGGCAGGATGAACCCGGCCACACTCTGGTAGTAGCGGGCCAGTTCCAGCTTGGTCAGGCCGGTATCGGGGAAGATGATCTTGCCAGGATGCGTCAACTTCACCCCTGCGACCGTCACGGGTCGGGAGAGGTCCGCCTTGCTCGCAGCGTTGCTGCTGGCCTCATCGTTGTCACCGCCGCCATCGGCCGGCTGCGCCAGGGCTTGCTCCGTCTCGCGCACGATGTCACGGGCCTGCTTGTCTTCCCGCAGCGCCAGGAAACTGCCGTGTCGCAGAATCCCCGAGCGGGTCCACTGCGCGAACCTGACTTCGGCCACCAGCTTGGGGGCCAGCCAATGTACGCCGCGCCGTTGCTGCCCCGTCGGCGGGTTGACGAAGGCCGGCTGGTTCTGCTCCAGCTTGCGGAACTGCTTCAACAGCTGCTCCAGCAGGCGATCATCGAAACCGGTGCCGACCCGCCCGGCATACTGCAACTGTCCCTTGTCGTCATGGACGCCCACCAGAATGGCACCGAATCCGCTGCGCTGGCCAGCCGGCTCGGTATAGCCGGCGATCACGAATTCCTGGCGATGCTCGCACTTGAGCTTGAGCCAGTTGCGGTCGCGACGTCCGGTATAAGGGGCATCGGCGCGCTTGACCACGATGCCCTCCATGCCATGCTGGCAGGCGTGCTGGAACACCTCATCGGTATGACCGACGATGTGCTCGCTGTAGAGCAGCAGTCCGTCTTCATCCGCGCCGGGAATCAGGGTGCGCAGCAATTCCTTGCGCTGCAGGAGCGGAACCTCCCGCAGGTCGTGACCATTCAGGAACAGCAGATCGAAGGCATACAGCGCCAGGCGGATGCCATTGGCCTGCTGCCGGTCGCCGCGCGCCAGGGTCTGCAAGGCCTCGAAGCTGATCCGCCCGTTCTCGTCCAGCGCCACCACTTCGCCGTCGATCCAGGCGTCGTCCACCGGCAGTCGTTCCAGGGCCTTGACCAGGATCGGCCAGCGATGGCTCCAGTCCAGACCTTCGCGGGTGAAGATGGCAGCCCGACCGGCGTCGATGCGGCACAGGCCGCGATAGCCATCGAACTTCAGTTCGCTGAGCCATTCATCACCCTGCGGCGCCTGATCCACCAGCGTCGCCAGTTGCGCATCCATGACCTCCGGCAGCTTGCTTGGGCGTGGCTGGGCGTCTGCTGCCTCTGCGCGGGATGGTGGCTGCCTGGAGGACTTGGATGCTTTCTTCGGCCGGGCCGCTCGCTGGTTCTCCTGCCCTTTGTCACCTGCGCCAGCCTCGTCACCGCGATCCTTGACGCTTTCCGGCCGCAATTCGGTGATCGCGGCTGCCTTGCCGCTGCGGGCGGCATCGTCATCGTCCTTGATGAGCAACCAGTTTTCCTTGCCATCGGCCGCCGGCTTGCCCATGCGGACTAGCGCCCAGCGACCCTGCAGCTTGTCGCCCTGGAGTTCGAAACTGAGATGGCCCTTCTTCAGGCCGGCGTGCACGTCGCCCTGCGGCAGCCACTGGCCGCGGTCCCACAGCAGCACATGGCCTGCGCCGTACTGATGTTCCGGAATGTCGCCTTCGAAAGTGCCATAGTCCAGCGGATGGTCTTCCACCCGCACGGCCAGCCGCTTGTCATGCGGATCCAGGCTCGGTCCCTTGGGAACGGCCCAGCTCTTGAGTACGCCATCCAGTTCCAGGCGGAAGTCGTAGTGCAGGCGCCGTGCATGGTGGCGCTGGATGAAGAAGTGCAAGCCGCCCTCGGCCGCCCGGGCTGACCGGCGGCCTTTGCCGGAGGGTTCCGGAGTGAGCGTGAAGTCGCGCTTGGCATGATAGCGATCCAGGGACGAAGCACTCATGCCTGTGCCCTCCGCGAGGGGCCGCTGCTTTTGGCGCTTTTACTGCTTTTGCTGCCGCTCTTGGCGCTCGTGGTGCCAGCGGCGGCCTTGGTGCCATTGCGGGTGCTGCTACGCTTGGCAGCAGGCTTGCGGTCAGCCAGCTTGTGGACTTTGGCGCCCTGGGTCGGCTTATCTTGGTCCTCTTCCTTTCCCTCTTCTTCATCCGCATCGTCGCGACCGCTCTTGCGCGCCTTGGCCGACGCCTTGCCGCGCCCGTCCAGACTGCTCTTGAGCAGCGCCATCAGGTCCACCACCTTGGCCCCGCTGCGGGCGGGCGCGGCGGCTTCGTCGGGTTCGGCAACCTCATGGGGCTGCCGGCTCTTGATCTTCTTCTTGATCAGGCCCAGCACGTCATCGCGATAGGTGTCATGGAACTGCTCGGGCTCCCACTCGGCGGACATGTGATCCACCAGGGCGCGCGCCATCTCCACTTCCTGCCGGGTCACCGCCGCCTTCTTCGACTGGCGCGACGGCACCGGCAGGTCGTCCGGTGCGCGCAATTCGCTGGGGTAGCGCAAGGTGATCAGTTGCAGCATGTCGCCCTGCGGAATGAGGGCTGCCAGGTGCTGGCGGGTGCGGATGACGATCTGGGCAATGGCCATCTTGTCGCTGGCCAGCAGGGTCTCGCGCAGCAGCGCATAGGCCTTGTCGCCCCCCTTGGCCGGGGCCAGGAAGTAAGGTTGCTCGTAATACAGGATGGGGACCTGCTCGCGCTCCACGAAGCTCTGGATGTCGATGCTCTGGGTCGCCTCCACATTGGCGCGGCGCAGGTCTTCGTCGGACATGAGGACGAACTTGCCGTCCTCGTATTCATAGCCCTTGATGATGTTTTCCCACGGCACTTCACGGCCGGATTTCTTGTTGTAGCGCTTGTAGCCCACCGGTGACAGATCACGCTTGTCCAGCAGCGTGAAGTCCAGTTCATCGTGCTTCTCGGCGGTATAGAGTTCGACCGGGATATTGATCAGCCCGAAGCTGATCGCCCCCTTCCATAGTGCGCGTCGCATCGCTTCCTCCACAGTCTTGCTGATGCGCCGATTATGCGTGCCCGGCCCCGCTGCCGCAGTCGGCCGGCGGATGAAGCCGGCGTAGGAATGTGCCGCAGCCGCGCGCCCTTCTCCTCCTTCTCCTACACGGATTTACCGGATAGACCGATACAGCAGCACCGGATGGCGTCTTACCCTTGAACGACTCATCCTCGTCCATGGAGCCGACATGTCCGCCACCGTTGCAGAAATCCTCATCGACACCCTGTACCAGATCGGGGTGCGCCAGATCTTCGGCGTCGTCGGTGACGCCCTGAATCCCCTCACCGATGCCATCCGTCGCGACAAGCGCATCGAATGGATAGGCGTGCGCCACGAAGAAGGTGCGGCCCTGGCCGCCGCCGGCCAGGCCAAGCTGACCGGCTGCCTGGCGGTCTGCTGCGGCACCACCGGCCCCGGCGCCAACCACCTGGTGGCGGGCCTGTATGAAGCCCGCAAGGACCACGCCCCGGTCCTGGCCATCTCCGGCGGCGTGCCAGCCGCGCGTCGAGGTACCGATTATCTGCAGGAAAATTCACCCGACCTGCTCTTTCGCGATGTCGCGGCCTACAGCCAGATCGTCACCAGTGCCGACCAGGCGCCTGCAGTCTTCCACCAGGCCATTGCCCAGGCCTACGCCCAACGCGGCGTAGCCCACCTGAACCTGCCGGCCGACATCATCGGTGCCCGTACCTCCAATACGGTCCCCAGCCTGCACACCCTGCGCGAGCGCGCCGAACTGGCGCCGCCGCCGTCCGACATCCAGGCCGCCGCAGAACTGATCAACGCTGCCAGCTCGGTCGCCATCTTTGCCGGCAATGGCTGCCGGGGCGCCATCGACCAGGTGCTGGCCCTGGCCAGCAAGTTGCAGGCACCGGTGATGCACACCTTCCGCGGCAAGGACCTGATGGCCTACGACCATCCGCACTGGATCGGCGGGGTCGGCCTGATCGGCGGCGCGCCGGGCACCGATGCGCTGCAGGCGGCGGAGTTGATGCTGATGCTGGGATCGGACTATCCCTACTCGGAATTCCTGCCCACCAAGTCCAAGGTGATCCAGATCGACGAACGCGGCTTCGTCCTCGGACGACGGGCGCCGGTCACGCTGGGCATCACCGGCTCGGTCGGGCCCAGCGTGCGGGCGCTGCTGGAAAAGGTCGAGGGCAAGACCGACGGCAGTTTCCTGCAGAAGGTCAATGGCGAGCGCGAACGCTGGAACGCCAAGCTCGACAGCGCCGCCGACATCAAGCCTCAGCACAAGAAGATCAAGCCGCAGAGCCTGGCCCGCACGCTGAGCGACCTGGCCGACGACGATGCGACCTTCGTGGTCGATACCGGCGTGGTGACGCTATGGTGTGGCAACTGGATCCGCCAGCGCGGGCAGCAGCGCATCCTGGCCTCCTTCAACAATGCCGCCGTCGGCACCTCGCTGGGCCAGGCCAACGGTATCCAGGCACTGGATCGCCAGCGGCAGGTCGTGGTGGCGGTGGGCGACGGTGGCTTCACCATGTTGATGGGCGAGTTCATGACCAGTGTGGAGCACAAGCTGCCCTTGAAGGTGGTGGTCTTCAACAACCGCGAATGGGGCCTGGTCCACCTGGAAATGGAAGAAGCCGGCATGCCCGCCTTCGAGGGTTCGGAATTCCCCAATGCCGATTTCGCCGCCTTTGCACGCGCCTGCGGCGGCCAGGGCTTCACCGCCCGCACGCCCGACGAGCTGCAGGAGAGCCTGCAGCAGCTGCTGGCAGCGCCCGGCCCGGCGGTGCTGGATGTCTTCATCGATCCGTCCGAATTGCCGGTCATGCCGCACATCAAGATGGAACAGATATGGCGCTTTGGCCTGGCCAAGGTGCGCGAGAGCCTGATCGCCATGAAAGGAGGCTGAACATGGAAAGCCAGACGAGCATTGAGCAGCAACGCGAGGACTATGCCCGCGAATTGAAACGACGCTTCGAGGACTACAAGCAGTGGGCCATGACCCACTGGCCGGTCGCCGAGCAGCCGCTGGATGATGCCGCCTTCGTCGCCTCCGAGCGTGAACTGGAATTGCTGACCGGCAGCAGGCTGCACCTCGGGCGTCAACCCGATGCGATTCCTGCCGGTGGCCAGCAACAGGCACAGTTCGAGGATGTGACGCCGGCGCCATGGCCATGAATGGTGCCATCGGAGCCGCATAAAGGCGCATAAAGGCACATAGAGGCGCCTTACTGCAGCATTGCCTGCATTCTTACGCAGGCTTGCGCCGCTGGCTTATACCGCAGCCCGGGACGGCACAGTAAGCTGGGTTTCACCGGTCACATCGTTTGCACATCGTTTGACCGATGCGTCGATCCGATCAGGTCGGCAAGAGATCTGCAAAAGGTCCGCATACATCGCGAAGACTGATATTTCAAAGTTAAAGGAGGTCATCATGAGCGCAAGCAAACAGAACAAGGATCATCGTCCCAACCAGTACGACACCCCTTCGGAAGTCGCGCTGGACGAAGCCAACGAGATGAGCTTCCCGGGTAGTGACCCGGTGGCCACCTCCAACATCACGCGCATCGAAAAGGCGCCCGAGATGGACAAGGCCAGCAACGATCACCAGAACCGCAACAAGGTTCGCCAGAACACCCCGGACTGATCCGTCATCCGCCCCCAACGAGGGCGGCCGGTGCATGCCGGCCGCCCTTTTCCATCAGGGAGATTGAACATGAGCAATCGCTATCAACAATTGAAGGTCGCGGTCCTGGTGACCGATGGTTTCGAGCAGGCCGAACTGCTGGAGCCGAAAAAGGCGCTCGAAGCCGCCGGTGCCACCGTGCACATCCTCTCCGACAAGACCGACAGCGTGCAGGGCTTCAAGCATGTCGACAAGGGAGAATCGGTGTCCGTGGACGGTAGCCTGGACACGGCCCGCCCCGAGGACTACTCCGCCGTACTGCTGCCTGGTGGTGTCGTCAACGGCGACGCCATGCGCCTGCTGCCGCAGGCCCGCAATTTCATCCGCGCCGCCAATGATGCGGAAAAGCCCATCGCCTCCATCTGCCACGGCGGCTGGCTGTTGATCTCGGCCGGCATCGCCAAGGGCCGCACCGTCACCAGCTGGCCCAGCCTGCAGGACGACTTCAAGAACGCCGGGAGCCAGTGGGTGGACCAGGAAGTGGTACGTGACGAAAACTTCGTCTCCTCCCGCAAACCCACCGACATCCCGGCCTTCAACAATGAGTTCATGAAGCTGCTGGATGAGCAGCAACGGCGGGAACAGGGCCAGCAGCCTGACGCGGCGGGCGGCGAGCCGGCATTGACCGAAGCCGGTGGAGAGGCCGATACCACCAGGCCACGCCTGTCGGAAAAAGGCAGCGCGCCAGCCGCCCCGCCCAGCCATGAAAACGAGGCCTTTGCCGTGGCCCATGGCCCATGGCCAGTCTCCGCAAAGTGATGGTTGATCGGGTCTGAACTATCGGGCTGCATACGGCTTCATGCGGAAAGAGGGGTGATCCCCTCTTTTTTGCTTTTTACTTCGTAGTTTTTTCTGCAGACCTGAAGACTTGAAACCTGTAACCGGAAGCTCGCGGTGAAAACGCAAATGCCGTCCGCAACCTGCGTTACGGACGGCAACTACATCATCGGGACAGCTGTTACACCCCCGACATCACGTCAATGCATCAGCCCCTACGCTGCGCCAGGGCGGCGCATGGCTTGTTCCAGCAATGCCAGGGCGACCTTCTCGGCTTCCTTGCGCTTCTTGCAGATACGTACCGGCTGACCCTTCAGGTCGTGCAGGTCCATATGCCAGAGGTGATCGATGCGGGTATCGAGATAGGCGACGTACTTGTGCTTGTCCAGCTTGGTCACGCGCGGCATGAAGTGACCGGCTTGCTGCTGTTCAACAGATTTGGCGAAGTGTTTCATGGCAAGTCTCCTCGGCACGGTGGCGAGATGGGACGTCATGACGGGCGGGGCAAGGCTGCTATCAGCATAGTCGATGAGGGCGGCAGCGAAAGGGCTTTTTACCTTTTTCGCGGCCCCCCCATCATGGGCTGGATTGGATGGCCTTATTTCTTGGCGGCATCCACCTTGCTCTTCAGGTCACGGCCCATCTTCAGATGTTCCTTGAGCCCCGGCAGGGTCTTGGCGGCAAAATTCTTCACATCCGGGTCATCGGCCGAGGTAGAGGACTTCTGGAACAACTTGACAGCATCCTCATGGGCCGACACCCCGATCATGCTGGCGTAGCGCTTGTCGAAGGTGTTGCCGGACAGCTTTTCGAGGATGGCGATCTTGGCGCGCTGGGCCATGCTGGGTTCGGTAGGCAGGGTGACATCCTTGCTGGAAGCCAACTGCTTGAGCTCGTCGCCGACGGTGCCATGCTGGTCAATCATCTTCTGCGCGAAATCCTTGACGGCCGGATTGCTGCTCTTTTCCAGCGCGACCTTGCTGGCCGCGATTTCGGCATTGCCGGCCTCGGCGGCCTTGGTCATGAAGCTCTTGTCCTTGCTGGTGACGGATTCGGCCGAGGCGCTCAAGGCCAGCGTGGCGCCGGCAATGAACAATGCGCCCGCGCCCAGCAGGCGGCGGGTGCGGTGGCGGGTCATCAGATCCGAAGAGGCGAAGGGAATGGAACGCATGGCGATACTCCTTGTGGTTATGGTTGAGCTAAAGATGGCGAGCCCGCGATGCCCTGCGTGGCATGTCATGCAAATACTGTAGTAAGGATGGCGTCTGCCTTGCATCAGACAGCGCCAATGAAACCTGTAGGAATCGATGAGCGCGAGGGAAGCATCCATGCGGCAGGAGGGCGAGCTGTCAGCTTGGCCGCCTCAGGTCTGCTCCTGCGACCGCTGGCGGCGACGATTGCGCAGGTACAGGATCTGCCCCAGCAGTGCCGTCCCCAGCAGGAAGACATTGGACACCACGAACACCCAGTCGCCCTGCAGCAGACTGTAGGTCACGAAACCGGCCGAGGCCGCCAGTTGCCCGGCAAACAGCCAGTGCGAAACGCCCTGGGTGGAACGACTGCGCCACTGCTCATAGACCTGCGAGGAGATGGTCAGCAGCAGGATCAGGGTGGCGCCCCAGCCGATGAGGTCGGTAATGTGATCGGACATGATGGTTTGGTGGGAGCCCGTACAGCCCCGGGAAGCGGTCGATGCAGCGATGGTGAAGCAGCCAGGCCAGCCATGCAGTCGGCCGGCCTCGCAAGCCACTGTAGGAAGAGTCCGCGGATGGCCGGTGATGCGGCGGCACGTCGGTGCATTCGCGCAGCCCTGCGCGAATCTGCCGACCCGACAATGGGGCGCTCTGGCATTGCGGCATGGGTGTGCCTTGCTTAGGCTGGAAGAGTAGTGGCAGTGGATATCAGTGGATATGACGGTCGCCTGCCTGGCGACCTGAAGAAAACTGCACAATTTACACAGGTCAATTTCGCTCTTCCGCTTTCGAGGCTTTTCCCCCTTTTCATTCTTCCCAGGAGGTCAACATGCACGCTACCCGCACCATTGCCGACGTCATGACTCGTGGCGCCCATACCTTGAGCCCTGACGATTCGGTTATCCATGCAGCCCAGGCCATGGAAGCCCTTGATGTCGGCGCCCTGCCCGTCTGCGATGCACAGCGCAGGTTGGTGGGTCTGGTCACCGACCGCGACATCGTCCTGCGCGCCGTCGCGCCCAATCGCCTGACCGAGACCATGCCCCTGACGGAGGTGATGAGCCATGATGTGCTGTGGTGTTACGAGGATGAACCGGTGGACGATGTGCTAGACGATATGGTGCAGCGCCAGATCCGCCGCCTGCCCGTCATGGATCGCGAGCGCAATCTGGTGGGCATGGTCAGCCTGGGCGACGTCGCCGCCAAGACGCAGAATCGCGGTGTGGGCGAGGCATTGGCGGAGATATCGCTGCCCGCTGCGCCCACCCGTGGCAGCATCGATCCAGCGTCCGAAAATGGCTATGCCTTGCCGGAAGTCAGGGACGGTGATCTGAGCGAGGTCAATCTGGGTCGAAGCTAGGCCTGGCGCGGGTGTCGGGCAGGAGCGACAACTTGGTGTGTAGGTTTTTTCCTACGCATCAATCGGGTACTGTCCGATCTTCTTTTTTGCGGTGCATCGCTACTATGCATTCCAACGAACTCGAAACCGAGGACCCGAATTCCGGCAAGAACGTCCCCCTCCGTCTTGTCATGAACACTGTCCATCCCCCATCGGTTTATCCCCACGAGTCGTTTTCATAAGCAGAAATTCTCCGAAGATTCCCCCGATCCTCGGCGTCTTATATCCCTCCCCCTCAGGCCGCCTCCCCCAGGCGGCCATTTTTTTGCCTGCGGGATTTGCCGCCTTTGGCCGCCTTTGCCGATTGCCGCCCCTTCTCGCCTCTAAATTCCGCCCTGTCTTGCTTGAGCCCCGTGTTCCCGTTGTCCGGCGATGTAGTCCAGCGCATCGGCATAGGCCGCATCGCTGTTGCTGCGCAGCGCTTCGCAGACGTGGGTGGACGCCGGGTCTTGGCCATTGGCGCCGATCAGGACGATACCGCGAAATCCGCCGCCTTCGGCCTGCTGTACGCCTGGCTGCAGCACAGGCGTACGCAACTCATCGAGCTTGTCGCCGCCTGGAATATCGATGGGGATGCTCATGGAAGGCTCCTGAAAAAGTGAAAGTTTGGAAGAGATTCCCGGGGCGGCAAGCTGATGCAGGTCAGCCATCGGTGCATCGGCCACCGCCTTGGGCCAAGAAGAAGTATTCTTGTCAGGATAAAAAACGCTGAAGGAAAAGACAGCAAGAGGCTACCGGGGATCTGCGTAGGAAGGGGCGAAGATGAGTTCGCCCGGCGCTGGCCTGAGGTCGATGCGGTCTGTTTCCTGATGCGTGTGCTTTTACCCTGGAACCGTCATGCCCATCGAATACCTGCGCCGTCTCACCAGTCCGGCGCGCACCGACCTGTCCAATCGCCACCTGGGCCGTTCACTGGCCTTCATCGCCGGTGCCGTCAATGCTGGCGGCTTCCTGGCGGTCGGACAATACACCTCGCACATGTCGGGCATCGTCTCCTCCCTGGCCGACAACCTGGTCCTGGGCGAGACCTTGCTGCTGGTCTCTGGCGCCAGCGCTCTGCTGTCCTTCCTGCTGGGGGCCGCCTGCTCGGCGGTGATGATCAACTGGGCCAGGCGCCGCGGCCTTCACAGCGAATACGCCATGCCCCTGATGCTGGAGGCCATGCTGCTGCTGTGTTTCGGCATCCTGGGCAGCAATCTGGAGAACCATCGGCTCCTGTTCGTGCCGGTCACGGTGGCGCTGCTGTGTTTCGTGATGGGCTTGCAGAACGCCATGATCAGCAAGATTTCCCGCTCCGAAATCCGTACCACTCACGTGACCGGCCTGGTCACCGACATCGGCATCGAGATCGGCAAGATGTGCTACTGGACCCTGGCCCCGCGCCAGCCCGGCGAATTACACCAGGAAGACCCGGTCCCCGGAGCGCGCCGCAAGTTCATGCTGCTTTCCTCCCTGTTGCTGATGTTCTTCGTGGGGGGCGTGGTAGGCGCGCTAGGATTCAAGGCCGTGGGCTTTGTGGCGACCATGCCGCTGGCGGCAGGATTGTTCGTGTTGGCGCTGGTGCCGATGATGGATGACCTGGCACGTTCCTGAAGGCGTATCAATGCCCGACTTCGCCGGGAAAATTAAGGAATTTCGATAAAAACCATGATTTGGCGTGATAAATTAAGATTTCTCGATAAAAATTAAGAAATCTCGATGCCATGACGCCACTGGGCTATCAACATCTGATCGATGCACTGCATCTGAACGTCACGCCGCTGGAAAAGGTTGCCTACACCGACTCCTCGGTGAATCGACGCATGGATACCGAGACGCGCATTCTTTTTCCCTCTTCGGTGGCGATAGAGCCGAGCTTGATCGGGCATCTGGAATTTGCGCTCAAGCATGAGGGCGTCAATCTGGAGGTGATCGATGCGGCCTTCGAGCATATCCCACCCACGACATTGGTCGAACAACTGGCCATCAAGCCCACGGGCGAACACATCCGGCGGGCCTGTTTCCTGTGGGAGTGGCTGACCGGCCGCACGCTGGAGGTGGCGCCCATGAACAATGGCGGCTATGTCGACCTGTTCCCGACGGATGAGTACTACACCGCCCCCGACCCGGTGCGATCAAGCAAATTCCGGGTCCGGGACAATGCTCTGGGCAACCCGGCGTTCTGTCCGGTGGTGCGTCGCCGCGCCATCCCGCAAACGCCATCGCTGGACGCCTTGCTGGCGCAGGCGCGGGATACCCTGGCGGCCCTGCACGACCCGGAACTGCACCGCCGCGCCATGGCCTACCTGTATCTCTCGGAAACCCGCTCCAGCTATGCCATCGAATCGGAAACGCCAAGCTTCGACAAGCAGGAACGGTTTGTCCAGCTGCTGCAGCGGGCAGAAGAAGCAGGAGAAGTGAACGAAGCCTGGCTGGTCGGGCTACAGAACGTCGTCGTGCGGGATGTCTACAGCCAGGAAGCGTCTTATCGCCATCAACAGAACTGGCTCGAAGACAGCAGCGGACGGGTCAGTTTTTTCCCTGCCCCTGCAGACGATCTGGACCACGTCATGCGCGGTTGGGAAAGCTTCATCAACGATACCCGTCGTTGCCCCGACCTGCTGGTGCAAGCGGCCTGCGCGGCCTTCGGCTTCGTCTACCTGCACCCCTTCCTGGATGGTAACGGGCGTCTGCACCGTTTCCTGATCCAGCACGTGCTGGCGCGGTCTCCCCTGCTGGAACCGGGAACGCTGGTTCCGGTATCGGCAGTCATCAGCAAGAACATCCCGATCTACGGCGCGCTACTGACGGCATTTTCCCGGCCGGTCACGACGCTCTGGGACTATCGTCGAGGTGACCAGGGTCCAATTGTGATCCGCAGCCCAGGCAGCCGTGCCTATCGCTTTCTGCGGGCGGACCGGGAAGTGGCCTTCCTGCACGAGATGATCAAACAGGCGGTACAGGATGAAATTCCGAGGGAACTGGCCTACCTGAAAGGCTATGACGCAGCCTTCGCGCAACTCAACGATGAGTTCGACCTGCCGCAGAAAGACCTGTCGGCGCTGATCCGCATGATCCAGTCGAATAACGGCACGCTTTCGCTGCATCGCAGAAGGCAATATGGCCATCTGCCGCGCTCCGTACTGGACCGCATCGAGCAGGTCACCCGAGAAATGTTCGATGCGGCCGATATGCCGCCAGAATCCTAGAAATTAGGAATTCTCGATAAATACCCAGATTTGGGCCAATAAATTAGGAATTCTCGATTCCCATTAAGAGATTTCGGAAAACCAGACGCAAAAAAGGCGCTCTGCGCGCCTTTCGTTTTCTTGTTATCGACCTGTCTGGTCGCTGGTCCCTGCAGTTCTCAACTCCATGGGTGAAAAGCGACGGATGCGACAAGCATTGCCTGAGGTGCCATGCCCTCATCAGCCTTGCTGTTGGGGCGTGCTGTCGGACTGCTGTGGCTGCTGGGTGCCGTGGGTATGCTCCGGCGGGGTGCTCTGGCTCATCTGCGGCTGCGCCGAGGTGCTGGCGGTAGTGCCGTTCTGGCCATTCTGTGCTGCAGCGGCCGCGGCGGCAGCGGCATTCTTGCGACCGTGGCTGTTCAGGCCACCCTTGCGTCCGGCTTCGCGTGCTTCGGCGGAGCTGAACTCATGGGCTGCACCCTTGGCGTGGGCTGCCTTGCCGCCCATGCTGGCGATCTGACGCTGCTTTTCCCTGTCCATCGCAGCAAAGCCGCGATTGCTGGTCCCCGGATTCTGTGAATTTGCCATGTGTGACTCCTTGTCTTGGTTGGTCGAGGTTGAGCGGACGAACCTGCCACCTGCCTGCCCTACTGCCCTGCGCGAGCTGACCGGCGGCACAAAACATCTGTCCACGTCTGCAGTGTAGAAAGCCTCACCGAACCTCACTATCGGAAGAGCTCCCCAGCCCTTGTCAGTGCCGACTGTAGGAAATGTAGGAATCGGTGAAGATGAGCTTGTCTTACGGCAACAGAAATAGGCGTATTTCTGAATGCCGAAGTGAAGCATGCTCGGCGGGTGCCGAGGCAGATCTGGGGGCTAGAGCGCTGGAAAGGACTGGGTGGGATTTAGGCAATACTTGGGAAGGGATGCGGCTGACAAGCAGCGTTTGAATTTAATCTTTCGAGGGAAATAGCGGCAGCGCCTCAGCGAGCACCTTGGCCCGGAACGTCGGCGGCAGGTCTTCAGGCGTCAGCAGATCGACATCGACGCCGAGCAGCGATTTCAACTCATCTTCCAGATCGCCCAGGTCCAACAGGGTGGCACCGGGCAGTGCGTCAACCAGCAGATCAATGTCGCTACCGTCCCCGTCGGTGCCGTGCAGCACCGAGCCGAAGACGCGCAGGTTCGCGGTACGGAAGCGGCCTACGGCTTCCCGTACTGCAACTCTCTTCATGTCAAGCGCAACGGAGGGGCGCATAGGCATCCTTTCTTGTCGAAACTCACTGCAATGGCCGGGGCAGGAATGCCATTCTAAAAGCATTTTCCAGAATCGCAATGCACCGATGCCCCCTCTTCGCCCCCGAACACGACCAGGTCCTCCTCCTCAACAAGAGCTTCAGTCTTTTGCCCGCTCATCCGCAGTTTTTGTCACACCCCAAAACAATTACTGTATATTTATACAGTTATCTTCATCTTCACCAGTACGTCTGCTCCACCATGTTGCCTCCATCGTCCCCGGTGCATCGTCCGGAAAACATCCATCCTTCGCTCTGGCTGGCGTCCCAGCTGGCGCGTGGGGGTGGGCACGGGGTATCCAGCGGTTTCGAGGCGCTTGATGCCGAGTTGCCGGGACGCGGCTGGCCGACCGGGGCGCTGATCGAGTTGTTGCTGCCCCAGGATGGCATTGGCGAATTGCGCCTGCTGCGCCCACTGCTGGCGCGAGCGCCAGCCAGCGCCCAAAGAGCCGCCCGGATCACCCGGGCCGAACGCATCGCCCTGCTGCAGGCACCGCACCAGGTCAATGCCCCCGGCTGGGTGCATCTGGGTGTGCAGGCGGCCCGGCTGCTGCACCTACAGGCCGATAACGCGGTCGATGCCTGCTGGGCTGCCGAGCAAGTCCTGCGCGCCGATAGCTGTCACGCGCTGCTGATGTGGCAACCCAGGCTGCGCAAGGGTGAGCACGATCTGCTGCGCCGGCTGCATGTGGCGGCGCAGGCCGGGCAAACCCTGTTTTTCATGCTGCGTCCCTGGTCCTGCGCGCGCGAGCCCTCGCCCGCGCCCTTGCGGCTGACGCTGCAGGCTGCGCGGGACGGGCTGGAGATCGGTTTTCTCAAGCGGCGTGGGCCGCTGCGCGAACAAAGCCTGTTTCTTCCCCTGACGCCTTCACCGAATCTGCAACGCCATGTCCCCACTGTGGATCGCCGTACACCTGCCACTGCTGCCGCTGGAAGCATTCCGTCCGAACTGGCTGGATGAAGCCCCGGCGGTGGTCTTCGAGCGCGAGCGCGTCACCGCGCTGTCGGCGCCTGCCCGCGCGCTGGGCGTGCAGGAAGGCATGCGGCGCGGCGGCGTGCAACTGCTGGCGCCACAGGCGCTGCTGCAGGAGCGTGACCCGCTGCGCGAACAGGGTCTGCTGGAACAGACGGCACTGGCCCTGTTGCAATACACGCCCCAGGTCACACTGGCCCCGGACGCCTGTGTGCTGCTGGACGTGAGCGCCAGCCTGCGCCTGTTCGGCGGCATGCGGGCGCTGTGCCGCAAGATCGGCGTCACCATCGCCCGACTCGGGGTGTCGGCCACCCTGTCTTCTGGCGTCACCGCGACCGGGGCCTGGATGCTGGCGCGCTACGGCAATGTGCGTACCCTGCGCAGCCGCTCCCTGCAACGACGCCTGGATCGCTTGCCGGTGGTCTTGCTCAGTGCCGCCCAGGCCCACCTCGAATGGCTGCACGGCCTGGGCTGCCGCCAGCTGGGCCAGTTGCGGCGGCTGCCGCGCCCCGGCCTGCAACGGCGCTGCGGCCGGGCGCTGCTGGACATGCTGGACCGTGCCTATGGCGACCTGCCGGAACTGCATGAATGGGTGGTGGCGCCGCCGGTCTTCAAGGCCCGCGTGGAGCTGCCCGACCGCATCGAGCACACCGATATCCTGGCCGCCTATGCCCAGGGGCTGCTGGTACAACTGGCCGGCTGGCTGGCGGCGCGCCAGTTGAGCATCAAGCAGTTACACCTGTGGCTGGAGCACGAACGCGGTCGCCAGGCCGTGGCGCCGACCGAATTGCGGATCACCCTGTCGGTGCCGGCCTGGCAGGAAGACCACCTGCATACCCTGGTCAAGGAAAAGCTGGCCCGCTCCAGCCTGCCGGCGCCGGCCATCGCCCTGGGACTGGCGGCCGAGGAACTGCAAGCCATGCAGGCCGCCAGCGAACTGCTCTTCCCCGAACCCGGCGGCAGCCCGGAAGATCACCAACGCCTGCTGGAACTGCTGGTGGCCCGCCTGGGCGCGGACAAGGTGTGCCAGGCCGCGCCCCGGGCCGATCATCGGCCCGAGATCGCCAATCGCTGGTGCAGCGTCATGCAGCCGGCGACCACATTGCCGGCACCGCTGGCGACCGATCCGGCGCGCCTGCCACCGCGCCCGCTATGGCTGCTGGAAGAGCCCTTGCCCCTGCGCATGCAGCAGCACAAGCCGTTCTACCGCACACCACTGGAATTCACCTCGCCGCCGGAACGAATCGAAGCCGGCTGGTGGGAAGGCCGCCCGCTGACCCGCGACTACTTCACCGCCCGCGATGCGCGTCATGCCTATTACTGGATTTTCCGGCAATGGCGTGGCGGCGAGGCCAGCGACGAAGAGCCGCAGTGGTTCCTGCACGGACTGTTCGGCTAGGAGCACCGCATGCAAGCCCCTCTTCCTGGCATCGGTACTGGCAATGACAACGGCCTGCCCGACTATGCCGAACTGTATTGCCGCACCAACTTCAGTTTCCTGCACGGCGCCTCGCATGCCCAGGAACTGGTGGAGCGGGCCATCGCCCTGGGTTATCGCGCCCTGGCCATCACCGACGAATGCACCCTGGCCGGGGTGGTGCGCGCCCATGCGGCCTGGCAGGAGCAGATCAGCAAGAACCAGAGCCTGGATTTCAGGCTGATCATCGGCAGTTGCTTCCGCTTTACCCAACTCCGGGAAGACCCCGAACATCCGCTGGCCCGCCTGACCCTGGTTGCGCTGGCCAGGAACCGGGAGGGTTACGGCAATCTCTCCGAACTGGTCACCCTGGCCCGCACCCGTGCCGAAAAAGGCCAGTACCTGGTGGCCCCGGAAGACCTGAGCCAGCCGCCGCCGGCTTTGTCGCACCTGCGCGCCCTGCCCGATTGCCAGTTGATCCTGGTGCCGGATTACGCGGTCGGTGAAGACACACTGGACGCCCAGTTGCGCTGGTTCGCCGGTCTGGCGCCCGGGCGCTCCTGGGTTGGCCTCACACGCCTGTATCGCCCCCTGGACGAACTGCACCGCGAAGCGCTGGAGCAGGCAGCACGGCGCCATGGCTTGCCACTGGTGGCGGTGGGCGACGTGCAGATGCACCAGCGCTCACGCAAATACCTGCAGGATGTGGTGACCGCCATCCGCCTGGGCCAGCCGGTGCAGGAATGCGGCCATGCGCTGGCGCCCAACGCCGAGCAACACCTGCGGCCACGAATGCGGCTGTCGCTGGTGCACACGCGGCAGACCCTGGAGCAGACCCTGACCATCGCCGCCGAATGCCGCTTCAGCCTGGCCGAACTGCGCTATGAGTACCCGGACGAACTGGTGCCGCTGGGCATGAGCCCGGCCGACTACCTGCGCCAGGAAACCCTGGCCGGTGCCGCCAGACGCTATCCGCAGGGGCTGCCCGGCGAGGTGCGGCAACAGATCGAGGTGGAACTGGCGCTCATCGGCAGCAAGCACTATGAAGCCTACTTCCTGACCGTCTACGACCTGGTGCAATTCGCCCGTTCGCGCGGCATCCTGTGCCAGGGTCGGGGCTCGGCGGCCAATTCGGCGGTCTGCTATTGCCTGGGGGTGACCGAGGTCGATCCCACCTCCACGCGCCTGCTGTTTGCCCGCTTCATCAGTGAAAAGCGCGACGAGCCGCCCGACATCGACGTCGACTTCGAACACCAGCGCCGTGAAGAAGTGATCCAGCACATCTACCGCAAGTACGGCCGCCGTCGCGCTGCCCTGGCCGCCGCCGTCCACAGCTATCGCCCGCGTGGCGCGCTGCGCGAGGTGGGCAAGGCGCTGGGGGTGGACCCGGCCATCGTCGATACGGTGGCCAAGTCGCAGCACTGGTTCGACAGCCGCGAAGAACTGCTGGCGCGCTTTGCCGAAGCCGGGCTGGACCCGGAACTGCCGCAGATCGGGCTGTGGGCCAGCATCACCGGCAAGCTGCTGCGCTTTCCCCGCCACCTGTCGCAGCACACCGGGGGCTTCGTGATCGCACGCGGGCAATTGTCGCGGCTGGTGCCGATCCAGAACGCCGCCATGCCAGACCGTTCCGTCATCGAATGGGACAAGGACGACCTGGAGTCGCTCCGGTTGCTCAAGGTGGATGTCCTCGCGCTGGGCATGCTCACCGCCCTGCGTCGGTCGCTGGAGCTGGTGAGCCTGCGGCGCGGCTTGCCGCAGGTGATGCAGATGTACGATATCCCGCGTGAAGATCCGGTCACCTTCGAGATGATCTGCAAGGCCGATACCATCGGCGTGTTCCAGATCGAGAGCCGGGCCCAGATGAGCATGCTGCCGCGCATGCAGCCACGCACCCAGTACGACCTGGTGGTGCAGGTGGCCATCGTGCGGCCCGGTCCGATCCAGGGCGGCATGGTCCATCCCTACCTGCGCCGGCGTGAGCTGGTGCGCAATGGTGGCAGCTTCGAGTATCCCGACAACACCAGCAAGAGCGGCAAGATCAGGAAGGTGCTGGAGCGCACCCTGGGCATCCCCATCTTCCAGGAACAGGTGATGGACGTGGCCATCGAGGCCGCCGGCTATTCACCCAGCGAGGCCGATGACCTGCGCCGCTCCATGGCGGCCTGGAAGCGCAAGGGTGGCATGGGGCCACACCATGAGCGGCTGGTGCTGGGCATGACCGACAACGGCTATTCCCGCGAATTCGCCGAAAGCATCTTCAACCAGATCGAGGGTTTCGGCGAATACGGTTTCCCGGAAAGCCACGCCGCCAGCTTTGCCCTGCTGACCTACTTCAGCAGTTGGCTCAAGTGTCATGAGCCGGAGGCTTTCCTGTGCGGCCTGCTCAATAGCCAGCCCATGGGCTTCTATTCGCCCTCGCAACTGATCCAGGATGCGCGCCGGCACGGGGTACGGGTGTTGCCGGCCAATGTCGTGCGCAGCGCCTGGGAGTCCACACTGGAGCTGCCCCTGGAGCCCGCCTCCGGGCCGGCGCGTCCAGCCGTGCGGCTGGGCATGAGCCTGCTGCGCGGCATGCCGGCCGAGGCGGCGCAGCGCATCGAGCAGGCGCGCGCCGAGCGTCCCTTTGCCGATGTCGACGACCTGGCCCGGCGCGCCGCCCTGGATCGCCATGCCCTGCAGGCGCTGGCGGCCGGCGATGCCCTGCGCGAACTGGCCGGCCATCGGCGCCAGGCGCTGTGGCATGCGGTGGGTGCGGTACCCGACCGTGACCTGCTGCGCAGCGCGCCACGCGGCGACGATGCGGTGCAACTGGAGACGCCCGGCGAAGGCGAGCAGATCATCGACGACTACCGCGCCATGAACCTGACCCTGCGCCGCCACCCGCTGGCCCTGCTGCGACCGACCCTGCAGCGCCGCCGCTTCATGAGCGTGGCCGATCTGAACGCGCTGCAGAACCGCCAGTTCGCCTGCTGCTGCGGCATCGTCACGGTGCGCCAGCGGCCGGGTACGGCCAAGGGGGTGATCTTCATGACGATCGAAGACGAGACCGGTTCGGCCAACGTCATCATCTGGCCGGCGGTGCTGGAACGACAGCGCAGCGAAGTGCTCAATGCGCGCCTGCTGGGGGTGTATGGAAGCTGGCAATGCCAGGGAGAGGTGCGCCATCTGGTGGCCGGGCGCCTGGAGGACTGGACCCACCTGCTCGGGGAACTGCAGCCGCGCAGCCGTGATTTCTTCTGATGGATTGGCTGACTCAGGCCGCCAGCGCCATGCGGAAGGCATTGCGCCCTTCGCTCTTGGCCCGGTACAGGGCCAGGTCGGCCTGGTGCACCAGGGCATCCCACCCCAGCATCTGGCCCGGTGTGAGCACGGCCAGGCCGACACTGATGGTGACCGGCTGGCCATGGCCGAAGTCATGCTGGCGCACCGTCTCCAGCAGGTGCTGGGCGATCTGTCGTGCCTGCACCTCGGCCAGGCCGGGGAAGACCGCGCAGAACTCTTCACCACCATAGCGGCCCAGCAGACCGTTGTGGCGACAGCATTGGCGCAATAGTGCACCGATGTCGGCCAGCACGCGGTCGCCCACCTGGTGGCCATGGGTATCGTTGATCTGCTTGAAATGGTCGACGTCGATGAAGGCCAGGGTCAGCACCTGTCTGGCCTGTACCGTCTGCTCCAGCACCAGGTCGCCACAGCGCACCAGCTCGCGGCGGTTCAGGGTGCCGGTCAGCTCATCCACGGTGGCCAGGCGCTGCTTGTCGGCCAGCAGGCGTTCGAAATAGATCATCATCAGCGCCACCGACAGCAACAGGGTGCCACTGATGGGAATCAGGTAGATCAGGGCTACCCCGAGGTTGCTCATCTCGGGCGGTTCGAACAGTTCCGGATGGCGCAGCGAGATGAAGAAGCGACTGACGTAGCTGGCGCTGAGGATGAGCAAGGCGCCGATACCGACGCAGCGACCGAAGGTCCAGCGTGGATAACGCTCGGCCAGCGCGCCGGAGAGTCCCTGGAGGAATTCCCACAGCACCAGGCAGAACACCACCTGCAGCCCGCAGACAGCCAGGTAGGCGCGCTGGGTGAACGTGGCTTCGGAGGCCAGCAGCGCCGCAAAGGCCGCGGCATAGACCACGATGAGCAGGCCCGGCCACCAGGCCGAGCGGCGCTGGTAGAAGCTGCGCAAGCCGCCCCAGGCCACGATCCCGGAAGAAAACACCAGCGTATTGCCCAGCAACAGGCCCAGCGCACGTGGTGTGCCAGTCAGGCTGGCATAGACGACCACGGTGGTGCAGATGCCCAGTGCCGCCAGCACCCCGGACAACGCCCACAGGCGGGTGAAGCGCTCCGAGGGCGTGCTGATGAACAGGCCCGTCATGATCACGCCACTGCAAAACTGAACGATGGCCAGCGCCAGGCTGGCGGTGAATGGATTCATCCGGATAAGCCCGTCCACGGGACGGGTGAAGATTGCAGAACGGGAGAGTGTCCGGTCAGGCCTGCAGGCGAGCTTCCGGAACCCCATCCGGTGCTACTGCCAGGTATCTGACGGCCTGGAAAGACGGCACAGGCAGGACGCGGTTAGTGTAACCGAAGCCGCCGGAATGATAGTGATTTTCAGCAATATGACATGAAAAGTGAACGTTATTGCCGGGCTGGCAATATGTCTGCCCCCTTCATTACAGCGTCATTTCGGCTTCATTCACGTTCCAGCACGCGGGTATGCCCCCATTGGCCGGAGCGACACAGTTGGTCGGTCACGTCCAGCACCAGTCGCTCCACGGCCGCCGCTGCCGTGGTCAGGGGGATGTTGCGGGAAGCGCATAAGACCAGGGTGCGCGAGATGGTTTCGCCGGCGATCGCATGGGCCACCATGTCGCCGCGCTCGATGTCGGCCAGCAGCGGCGCCACCGGCAGGATGGTGGCACCGATATCGGCCAGGATGGCCGATTTCAGGATGGCCACTGAATTGATCTCGATGACATTGTCCAGGCTCATGCCCTGGGCGCGTACCAGGTTTTCGATGCGCGGGCGCACGCCATGGGCCAGGCCGGGCAGGATCAGCGGTGCCTGGATGGCGCGCGCCAGCGGCACGCCCTTGCGCCCGGAAACGCCGTATTGCGACTTGGCCCGGGTGATGTACAGCATCTCTTCCTCGATCATCGGCGTGGCCGCGAACGAGGACAGCTGACCATCATCGAACAGCACCGCCAGGTTGATGCGGCCGGACTTGAGCTGGGTGATGAGGTTGCCGGTCAGTTCCTCGGTCAGTTGCAGCGTGATTTCCGGATAGGTGGAGCGCACCGCGTTCAACAGCGGCAAGGCCAGCGCATTGGACACGCTCTGCGGAATGCCCAGCGCCACGGTGCCCGAGGGTTTGTCGGTGGATTGCGCCACGGCCTGCTTGGCATCCTGCACCTGCTTGAGGATCGCCAGCGCGTGCTCATAGAAGACCTTGCCGGCATCGGTGGCGATCACGCCCTGGGCCGAGCGGTGCAGCAGTTGCGCCTCCATCTCGTCTTCCAGCTGGCGTATCTGCTGGGTCAGCGCCGGCTGGGCGATGTGCAGCACCCGTGCCGCCCGCGAGAGCGAGCCGTGATCGACGATGGCCACGAAGTAGCGCAGTTGGCGTAATTCCATGCGAAGGTTTTCCCTGCTGTCCAACGAGTTGTTAAATTGTTTTACAGGCCCGGACGACTATTGAACATGCGGGTGCGCGCATTCTCGATGTGGCCCCGCATGGCACGCCGGGCGCCTTCGGCATCCTGCAGCCGGATCAGCTCGAAGATCTGGCGGTGTTCATCCATGGCGTCCTGCGAGCGCTTCCAGGGCGGGATGTGCATCAGGTGGCGCAGCATGTTCACGGCGTGGCTGACATCGTACTCCAGCGTCTTCATCACCTGTACGAAGCGCAGGTTGCCGGTGGCCATGGCAATCGCCTCATGGAAGCCGAAGTCGTAATGGTGGGCGATGCCGCCGACCCGGTTGGCCTCTTCGAAGCCTTCCAGCAGGCGCTCCATCTGATCCAGGTCCTGCTTGTTGCGACGCAGGGCCGCCATGTAGGCCGATTCGGGTTCCAGCACCAGGCGCAGTTCCAGGCCGTTCATGATGTGACCGATGCGGGTTTCGGGTTCGCCGTCCGGACGTGCCGGAGCCAGACCGGCCTTTTCCTTCACATAGGTCCCGGAACCGCGCAGGGATTCCACCAGCTGGTCCTCCCGCAGCCGGTCCAGCGCCTGCCGCACCACCGGGCGCGAGACCTCGAACAGCGTGGCCAGGTCATTCTCGGAAGGCAGCTTGCTGCCCACTGCGATGCGCCCTTCCACGATGGCATGGAACAAGGTCTCGTAGACCCGCTCGGCAAAACGTTCCGGCCGCACCGGACCCAGGCCGGCGGCGGCCAGGCTCAGGAGTTCGCTGGACGCGGCGGGGCGCGCCGGTTTGCTGGGGTTGGGCATCGATACTCCCGGAGACTGAAATGGACGTTGCGCATGGTAGCGGATTTGCCACCCTCCCCGCCACCCTGGCGATGCAGGCAGTCAGCAAAGTAGTAAATTCAATTGACATCTTGTTCGCCCTGGCTTAGATTGACTCACCACAAAAAGCAAAACGACTCAGGAGACCAGCCCCTTCCAGGCCAGCCCGCGGACCGTGCGTCCGGGACTGCCGTCGCCCATGCCGCCTGCTGCGTTTTACTTCAGCTTGCTCCACCTGCTCCACTCCAGTTGCGCTTTGCGCCTACCACCCAAGGACAGCACCGCCATGAAACAGCACTTCATCGACAACCGCTGGGTCGCCCCCGCCTCCGGCGAGAGCATCCCCGTCATCGATCCTTCCGACGGCCAGCCCTTCGAGGCCATCGCCCGCGGCAATGCCGCCGACATCGACCGCGCCGTCGGCGCCGCCCGCCGCGCCTATGAGGGCGCCTGGGGCAAGCTGTCGGCGGCCGAGCGCAGCCGCCTGATGATGAAACTGGCCTACAAGCTGCAGGATCACCAGGAAGAACTGGCGCAACTGGAAGGCCGCGATTGCGGCAAGCCGATGAAGCAGGCGCGCGCCGATGCGGCCGCCATCGTGCGCTATTTCGAGTTCTATGCCGGTGCCGCCGACAAGCTGCATGGCGAGACCATTCCCTACCAGGCTGGCTATACGGTACTGACCCTGCGCGAGCCGCACGGGGTGACCGGCCATATCGTGCCGTGGAACTACCCGATGCAGATCTTCGGGCGCTGCGTGGGCGGCGCCCTGGCGGCCGGCAATACCTGCGTGGTCAAGCCGGCCGAAGATGCCTGCCTGTCCATCCTGCGGGTGGCCGAGCTGGCCGCCGAGGTGGGTTTCCCGGAGGGTGCGCTCAATATCGTGACCGGTTACGGCCATGAGGCCGGCGACCTGCTGGTCAAGCATCCGGACGTGGACCACGTGTCCTTCACCGGCTCGCCCAACGTGGGCAAGCTGGTGGTGCGCGGCGCGGCCGAGCACCATACGCCGGTCACCCTGGAACTGGGCGGCAAGTCGCCGCAGGTGGTCTTCGAGGATGCCGACATGGAGGCCATGCTGCCGGTGGTGGTCAATGCCATCGTGCAGAACGCCGGCCAGACCTGCTCCGCCGGCAGCCGACTGCTGGTGCAGCGCGGCGCCTATGAGCAGGTGCTGGAACGGCTGTCGGGACTGTTCTCCCAACTGCGGGTCGGCTCTTCGCAGATGGACCTGGATTGCGGCCCGCTGATCCGCAAGACCCAGCAGGAGCGCGTGGCGGGCTTCCTCGCCGATGCCCGGCGCGACGGCATCCCGCTGGTGGCGCAGGGCGAAGTCGCCCCGGGTGCGCCGGCCAGCGGTTTCTACCAGGCCCCGGCCCTGCTGCGCGATGTGCCCGCGCGTCACCGGCTGGCGCAGGAAGAGGTGTTCGGCCCGGTGCTGGCGGCCATGCCCTTCGAGGATGAAGCCGAGGCCATCGCCCTGGCCAACGGCACCGACTATGGGCTGGTGGCCAGCGTCTGGACCCGCGATGGCGGACGCCAGATGCGCCTGGGGCGGGCCATCCGCAGCGGCCAGGTGTTCATCAACAACTATGGCGCCGGTGGCGGCGTGGAACTGCCCTTCGGCGGCGTCAAGGCCAGCGGCCACGGCCGTGAAAAAGGTTTCGAGGCGCTCTATGGCTTCACGGTCCTCAAGACCATCGCCATCCGTCACGGTTGATATCGAATCGATGCAACCTGGAGCCCATTTGTATGACGCGACTACCGTTCGTCCTGAGTAGGCCCTTTCAGGGCCGTATCGAAGGCACACCGTCATTACGCCTTCGATACGCGGCTACGCCGCTACTCAGGACGAACGGTGAGCGCATCGCAATCAGGTTCTACCCAATCATGAAAATGCCTAAGCATTTCTAATCATTTCTAATCATTCATTGCCAGGAGACACACCATGCGTTTGCAAGACAAGGTAGCCATCGTCACCGGTGGCGGTTCGGGTTTCGGCGAGGGGATCGCCAAGGCTTATGCCCGTGAAGGCGCGGCCATCGTCGTGGCCGACATCGGCGAGGCCGGCGGCCTGCGGGTGGTCGAAGAGATCAAGCGCGCCGGTGGCAAGGCAGTGTTCGCCCGCGCCGACGTGTCCAAGCGGGCCGATATGGACCAGTTGCTGGCCACCGCACTGGAACAGTTCGGCAAGCTCGACATCGTCGTCAACAATGCCGGCACCACCCACCGCAACCGTCCCATGCTGGAAGTGGAAGAGGAAGAATTCGACCGTGTCTATGCCGTCAATGTGAAGAGTATCTTCCTCTCGGCCAAGACCTTCGTGCCCTACTTCCGCAAGGTCGGCGGCGGCGCCTTCGTCAATATCGCCTCCACCGCCGGCGTGCGTCCGCGTCCGGGCCTGACCTGGTACAACGGTAGCAAGGGCGCGGTCATCACCACCAGCAAGTCGATGGCGGCCGAACTGGGTCCCGACAAGATCCGCGTGAACTGCGTGAATCCGGTGATCTCGGCCACCGGCCTGCTGGCCGAGTTCATGGGCGTGCCCGACACCCCGGAAAACCGCAAGAAGTTCGTCGCTACCATCCCCATGGGTCGCTTCTCGACCCCCGAGGACATCGCCAATGCCTGCCTCTACCTGGGTTCGGACGAAGCCCAGTTCGTCACCGGCGTGTGCATCGAGGTCGATGGCGGGCGCTGCGTGTAAAAACCTTCATGTGCGCGGGGCGATATTGCTTTGACAATCCTGCCCCCGCCACTACAATGCTGGGCACCGTCAGCCGGCCACACAGAAGGGTCGGCGACGTAAAACAACATAACGTCAAAAAATCTACTGGAGCGAGACATGACTTATCAAGCAGGCGCGGCTGCCGACGGCGCACGCGCATCCTTTGAAGACGCCACCTACGCCAAGGTCACCTGGCGCCTGTTGCCCCTGCTGTTCCTGTGCTACGTGGCCTCCTACCTGGACCGGGTCAACGTCGGCTTCGCCAAGCTGCAGATGCTGCAGGACCTGAAGTTCAGCGATACCGTCTACGGCCTGGGCGCGGGCATCTTCTTCCTGGGCTATTTCGTCTTCGAAGTCCCCAGCAACATGATCCTGCACAAGGTCGGGGCGCGCCTGTGGATCGCCCGCATCATGATCACCTGGGGCATCATCTCCGGCGCCATGGCCTACGTGACCACGCCGCAGATGTTCTACATCATGCGTTTCCTGCTGGGGGTGGCCGAGGCCGGCTTCTTCCCGGGCGTGATCCTGTATCTGACCTACTGGTACCCGGCAGCGCGACGCGGCAAGATCACCGCGCTGTTCATGACCGGCATCGCTCTCTCGGGCGTGATCGGCGGCCCGCTCTCGGGCTGGATCATGCATGCCATGCCGGGCGTGTGGGGCCATTCCGGCTGGCAGTGGATGTTCATCCTGGAGGCCATTCCTTCGCTGATCCTGGGCGTGCTGGTGATCCTGTACATGAAGGATCGCATCCGCGATGCCGACTGGCTCAACGAGGAAGAAAAGCGCCTGCTGGAAGCCAATATCAGCCACGAGGAAAGCCAGAAGGAACACCTTTCCCTGGGCGCCATGTTCTCCAATGGCCGGGTCTGGCTGGGCGCGCTGATCTACTTCTGCTTCGTCATGGGGCTGTACGGCGTGAGCTTCTGGCTGCCGACCATCATCAAGACCACCGGCGTGACCGATCCGCTCAATGTGGGCCTGCTCACTGCCATTCCCTATGCCTTCGCCGCCGCCGCGATGGTGTTGATCGCCCGCAGCGCCGACGCCCGTCGCGAGCGTCGCTGGCACGTGGCCATTCCGGCCTTCCTGGGATGCATCGGCCTGCTGCTGTCCACCGTCTATGACCACAACACCACCTTGGCAATGGCCTCGCTGACGCTGGCCAGCGTCGGTATCCTGACCACGCTGCCGCTGTTCTGGAGCCTGCCGACGGCCTTCCTGTCCGGAACCGCAGCGGCTGCCGGGATTGCGCTGATCAATTCGCTGGGCAACCTGGCAGGTTTCGTCAGCCCCTTCCTGGTGGGCTGGCTCAAGGACACCACCCAGAGCACCAATGCCGGCATGTACGTGCTGGCGGCCTCGCTGGTGATCGGCGGTCTGTTGACGCTGACCCTGCCGGCCAAGCTGGTCAACAAGTAATCTGCTTCGCTGAACGCAGAACGCTGAACGCAGAACGGCGGCTCCCTGAAGCCGCCGTTTGTCGTTTCAGGGGTGGGAGGGCGATTGCGGTTCCAGCAGCTCACGCATGGCCAGCCGGACTACCTCGGTCTGCGTAGCCTGGGGATGGCGCTGGCGCTGCAGCGCCAGCAGGGCATCCACCCTGCCCCGGTCGCCGTGGCACAGCTCGGTCATGCGGGCGGTCATCTCCAGGTAGCCTTCGGGATCGTGCAGGGGCCGATCTTCACGGCTGACGTGGCGCAGCCAGGCGCGGTCGGCAGCGAAGAGCGCCAGTACGGCGCAGGACATCAGGATCAGCCAGGGCAGCATGACAGTCTCATCGGCAGGTAAAGCGGCGATTCTGCCTGCGGGCAGGTGTTACCACCATCGACCATGCGGGCAGAACCAGGCGCGTCCTGTCGGCTACAGCGCCAGCCACTCCGCTTGCACGGCAGCATCCGCCTCCAGCGCGGCGGGCGTGCCGTGGAAGACCATCTCGCCGCGCCCCATGACATAGACCCGCTGCGACAGGTCCAGGGCGATTGCCTGCTTTTGCTCGATCAGCAGCACCGCCACCTGCCGGCGGCGCAGTAGCGTCAGGTAATGCGCGACCTGTTCCACCATCTGTGGCGAGAGGCCTTCGGTGGGCTCGTCGATGAGCACCAGCGATGGATTGCCCAGCAGCGCGCGGCCCAGCGCCAGCATCTGCTGCTCCCCGCCTGACAGCGATCCGGCCGCCACCTGACGGCGCCTGGCCAACGCCGGGAACAGCGCATAGACCTCCTCCTCGCGCCAGGCGTCGGCCGGCTGGCGAGCGCCCTGGCGGCCCAGCAGCAGGTTCTGCGCCACGCTCAGGGTGGGAAAGACGTCCCGGCTCTCTGGCACATAAGCCATCCCGCGCCGGGCAATCGCATGGGTGGGCAGACCGGCGATGCTGGCGCCGGCAAAGCGGATGTCGCCGCTGCTGCGCACCAGGCCCATCAGGGCCTTGAGCAAGGTGGAGCGGCCGGCGCCATTGCGCCCGAGGATGCTGACGATTTCTCCCCGTTGCACTTCCAGCGAGACACCCTGCAGCACGTGACTCTGGCCGTACCAGGCCTGCAGGTCGTGGACGCTGAGCAGGGTGTCAGCCATGTCGCCTCCGGTTCAGATAGAGCGCCTGCACTTCCTGATTGGCGCGGATGCGCTCGGCGCTGTCGCAGGCGATGACGCGGCCGTTATCCATCACCGCGATGCGGTCGGCCAGGTCGAAGACTACCTGCATGTCGTGTTCCACCATCAGCAGGGTCTTGCCCACCGTGACTTCGCGGATCAGGGCCACCATCGCCGCACTCTCCGCCCGGCTCATGCCCGCCGTGGGTTCGTCCAGCAGGATCACGGCGGCATCGGCGGCAATGGTGACGGCCAGTTCCAGGGCACGCTGCTCGGCGTAGCTCAGTTCGCCTGCCGGCACCTGCGCGCGCGCGCCCAGCCCGACACGCTCCAGCACCGCCCGGGCACGGGCGCTGGCGTCGTGCAATTGACCGAGGCGGCGCCAGAAGGCGTAGCGATAACCGAGCGTCCACAACAGGGCGCAGCGCACGTTCTCGAACGCGGTCAGGCGCGGGAAGAGGCTCGTGATCTGGAAGCTGCGCGCCAGCCCCAGGCGATTGATCTGCTGTGGCGAGCACTGCGTGATGTCCTGCCCGTGCAGCAGCACGCGCCCGCTATCAGCCCGATAACGGCCCGACACCAGGTTGAACAGGCTGGACTTGCCGGCCCCGTTGGGCCCGAT
Source organism: Herbaspirillum sp. VT-16-41 (assembly GCF_001994935.1). Taxonomy (NCBI): domain Bacteria; kingdom Pseudomonadati; phylum Pseudomonadota; class Betaproteobacteria; order Burkholderiales; family Oxalobacteraceae; genus Herbaspirillum; species Herbaspirillum sp. VT-16-41. The sequence continues at coordinate 372,444 of NZ_MUXB01000114.1, read as the reverse complement.
CAATGCGCAGCGCTCGCCGGGATGCAATTGCAGGTCCACGCCGCGCAGGATCTGGCTGCCATCGAAGGCCTTGGTCAGGCCCTGCATGTCCAGGGAAAACGGTGCAGTCATCGGCGTACTCATCGGCCCGCCCCCTGTCGGCGCCAGAGGGTCAGCGCCGTAGCGCCGGCCGCGATGAGCATGGCGGCGGTGATCCAGGGCAGCGGCGCATGCACATCGATGGAGCCGCCCCACCACTGCAGGGGCGCCGCGCCATCGCTGCCTTCGGCCAGGCTGCCCAGGCTGGCCTGATAGGCCATCTCGGTGGCCAGCACCACGCCGGCCAGCGTGACCAGCGCGGCCAGCAGCCAGCTTGCCAGACGCCACACCAGGCGCCGGTCGAAGGCGCCGTCGCGCCAGGTGCGCCAGCCGCGGTCGATCAGGCTGGCAAGGCCGCCCGGGGTGGTCATGACGATCAGGATGAAGAAGGCACCCAGATAGAACTGCCAGGCCTGGGTATAGGCCGACAGCCAGGACGAGAACAGCACGCCGACCACGCCGCCGACGATGGGACCATAGAAATAGGCGGTGCCGCCGATGAAGGTGAACAGCAGGATGGCACCGGAGCGCAGCGCGCCCACGTATTCGGCGCTGACGATCTCGAAATTGATGGCTGACAGTCCGCCCGAGACGCCGGCAAAGAAGGCCGACAGGATCAGCGCCAGGTAGCGCACCCGCTGCGGATCGTAGCCGATGAAGGCGGCGCGTTCCGGGTTGTCGCGCACGGCATTGAGGATACGTCCCAGCGGCGTGTGGCGCAGCGCGCAGATGGCCATGGCGCAGACCAGCAGCCAGCCGGCGATGAGGTAATAGACCTGGATCTGCGGCCCGTAGCTGATGCCCAGCACCGGCGCGCCGATGACCCGGTTGCCGGAGATGCCACCCTCGCCGCCGAAGACCTCGGGCAGCATCAGCACGCAGGCCGATACCAGTTCCACCAGCCCCAGCGTGATCATGGCAAAGGTGGTGCCGGCGCGGCGCGTGGTGGGATAGCCCAGCACGACACCGCACAGGGCGCCGGTGAGGCCGCCCGCCAGCGGGACCAGCGTCAGCGGGAAGGCCAGCGCACCCTCGCTCATGCGGTTCATCAGATGGATCGCACCGAAGGCGCCCAGGCCGGAATATACCGCGTGGCCGAAGGAGAGCATGCCACCCTCGCCCAGCAGCATGTTGTAGGAGAGGCAGAGCAAGACCATCGTCCCCATCTGCGAAAGCAGCGACAATGCCGCGCTTTGCGGAAACACCAGCGGTGCCGCCAGCAGCAGCAGGGCCAGGCCCAGCCAGGGCAGGACGATACGCTTCATGCTCAGCCCTCCCGCTTGCCCATGAGCCCCTTGGGGCGCACCACCAGCATCACCACCAGCAGCAGATAGGGCAGCACCGGCGCCACCTGGGCCAGCGTCAGGCGCACCAGCGGTGCCAGCGCGCTGCCGCTGGGGACCTGCACGCCCAGACTGGCCAGGGACACATCCAGCGCCACCGCGAAGGTCTGCATCAGGCCGATCAGCAGCGAGGTGATGAAGGCCCCGGCCAGCGAACCCAGCCCGCCCACCACCACCACCACGAAGATGATGCTGCCCACGGCCGCTGCCATGCCCGGCTCGGTGACGAAGGCATTGCCACCGATCACCCCGGCCAGTGCGGCCAGCGCGCAACCGCCGCCAAACACCAGCATGAACACGCGCGGTACGTTATGCCCCAGAGCCTCGGCCATCTGCGGGTGCGTCAGCGCCGCCTGGATCAGCAGGCCGACGCGGGTATGGCGCAGCAGCAGCCACAAGGCCAGCAGCATGAGCGCCGCCACCAGCAGCATGAAGCCGCGGTAGATGGGGAAACTGGTCGAATAGAGGGTGAAGAGCGTGCCATCGAGTTCCGGCGGGATGCGGTAAGGCACCGGCGAGCGGCCCCACACCAGTTGAACCAGCTCCACCACCAGATAGGACAGGCCGAAGGTGAACAGTAATTCCGGGACGTGGCCGTAGCGGTGAACGATGCGCAGGCCGTAATGCTCCACCAGCGCACCGGCCATGCCCACCAGCAGGGGCGCGATCAGCAGCGCCGGCCAGAAGCCCAGCACGCCGGCAATCGCATAGGCGACGTACGCCCCCAGCATGTAGAAGCTGGCATGGGCGAAGTTGGGCACGCCCATCATGCTGTAGATCAGCGTCAGGCCCGAGGACAGCAGGAACAGCAGGAAGCCGTAGCCCAGGCCGTTGAGGAAGGTGATCAGCGCGAATTCCAAGTTGCCAGCCTTGCCAGGGATGCGGTGGGTTCAAGAGGAGTCGGACGGGGTCAGACAGCGTCGAGGCGCCGGATCGAGCGCGGCCGGACGCAAAAGTGGAGCGATCCTATGGGATTCGCGCTTCTCTGTCAAAATAGCGGATTGCGGCCCGCTTTGGGCCTCACAGGCTGCCTATGACCCATCCTTATCTGCTTTCGCCGCTAGGCAACGGCTTTGCCGCCCTGCCCCCGGCCTTCTACACCCGGCTGCAACCGACGCCCCTGCCCGATCCCTACCTGGTCGGTTTCAGCGACGAGGCCGCTGCCACCATCGGACTGGCGCGCCCGGCACCGGAGGACCGCGGTTTTCTCGACATCTTCGCCGGCAACCAGCTGGCACCGGGCTCGCAAGCACTGTCGGCAGTCTATTCGGGCCATCAGTTCGGCGTCTGGGCCGGTCAATTGGGCGATGGGCGCGCCATCACCCTGGGCGACCTGCCGGCAGCCACCGGCCAGGGACGCATCGAACTGCAGCTCAAGGGTGCCGGCAAGACGCCCTACTCCCGCATGGGCGACGGCCGTGCCGTGCTGCGCTCCTCGATCCGCGAATTCCTCTGTTCGGAAGCCATGGCGGCGCTGGGCATCCCCACCACCCGCGCCCTGACCGTGATCGGTTCGGACCAGCGCGTGCAGCGCGAAACCGCCGAGACCGCAGCGGTGGTGACCCGCATGGCCCCCAGCTTCATCCGCTTCGGCTCGTTCGAGCATTGGTACTACAACCAGCGTTTCGACGATCTCAAGGTATTGGGCGATGCCGTCCTGGAGCAGTTCTATCCGGAACTATTGCGGGAAGAAACCCCCTCCCAGGCCCTGCTGAAGGAAGTCCCCCGCCGCACCGCGACGTTGATGGCGCAATGGCAGGCGGTGGGCTTCATGCACGGGGTGATGAATACCGACAACATGTCCATCCTGGGCCTGACGCTGGATTACGGCCCCTTCGGCTTCATGGAAGCCTCCGCCGCCCGCCACATCTGCAACCATACCGACAGCCAGGGCCGCTACAGCTACCAGATGCAGCCGCGCATCGGCCAGTGGAACTGCTTTGCGCTGGGCCAGGCAATGCTGCCCCTGATCGGTTCGGTGGAGGCCACCGAGGCCGCGCTGGCCGATTACGAGGCCGTGTTCCAGGCGCAGCATGATGCGCTGTTGCATGCCAAGCTGGGATTGCGCACCCAGCGCGCCGACGACAGCCAGTTGATCGAGGCCATGTTTGCCCTGCTGCAGGCCGGTCATGTCGATTTCACGCTGTTCTTCCGCCGCCTGGGCGACTTGCAGATCGGCAATAAAGCCAACGACGAGCCGCTGCGTGACCTTTTCATCGATCGCCCCGCCTTCGATGCCTGGGCCACGCAATACCGCGCCCGCCTGCGCGCCGAGGACAGCGACGACGCCGGCCGCCGCCTTGCAATGCATGCGGTCAACCCCAAATACGTGCTACGCAATTACCTCGCTCAGGTCGCCATCGACAAGGCGCAACAGAAGGATTTCACCGAGGTGGCGCGCCTGCAGACCATCCTGCGCCATCCCTTCGACGAGCAGCCTGAATTCGACCGCTATGCCGACCTGCCCCCCGACTGGGCCAGCCATCTGGAAGTGAGCTGTTCTTCCTGAACGGCCATTCATTCCGCTAATACAGTTAATGCCGGCATCGCCCGTCATCACCAAGGAGCCAAGCATGACCCAACGAGTAGAAAAGACCGAAGCCCAATGGCGCGAGCAACTTGACCCCGTGGAATACCAGGTCACCCGTGAAGCCGCCACCGAGCGCGCCTTCACCGGCCGTTACTGGGATCACCACGAAGCCGGGACCTACACCTGCGTGTGCTGCGACACGCCGCTGTTTACCTCGGATGCCAAGTTCGACTCCGGCTGCGGCTGGCCGAGCTACTTCGAGCCCATCGATCCGGCCAACGTACGCGAGAAAGTGGACCGCAGTTATGGCATGATTCGCACCGAGATCATCTGCAACGTCTGCGACGCCCACCTGGGCCACGTCTTCCCGGACGGCCCGCCGCCGACCGGACTGCGTTATTGCATCAACTCGGCTTCGCTGCGTTTCGACCCGGCGTAAGCCTGGCGGCCCGCGCTGCACCGCTTGCAATACATGCGGCACGGGCCGGATGATCGCCGATCAACCGTTTACTGACTTTTCCTGAAGAAGCCAACCGATGAAGTTCCTGTTCGACCTGTTCCCCGTCATCCTGTTTTTCGGCGTCTTCAAATGGGCCGAAGGCCATCCCTCGGCCGCGCAGGACCTGGTGATGCAATACCTGGGCGGCGCCATGTCGGCCGGTGCCGTCACCGCCACCCAGGCACCGATCCTGCTGTCTACCGCCGTGGCCATCATCGCCTCGCTGGGCCAGATCGCCTGGCTGCTGCTGCGCCGTCGCAAGGTGGATGGCATGTTGTGGGTGTCGCTGGCCATCATCGTGGTCTTCGGTGGCGCCACCATCTATTTCCGTGACGATACCTTCATCAAGTGGAAGCCGACCATCCTGTACTGGGCCTTCGGCCTGGCCCTGCTGGTGTCGCAACTGTTCATGAAGAAGAACCTGATCCGCGTCATGATGGAAAAGCAGGTCACCCTGCCCGAAGCCATCTGGCCGCGCCTGAACCTGGCCTGGATCGTGTTCTTCGCCGTCATGGGCGTGCTCAATCTCTACATCGCCTTCAACTATGCCCTCGACACCTGGGTCAACTTCAAGATGTTCGGCAGCATGGGCCTGATGTTTGCCTTCATCATCGGCCAGAGCCTGTTCCTGTCGAAGTACATGAAGGATGCCGAATGAGTGGCGCCGATACCCGTGCAGACCGCATTCGTTCACGTCTGACTGCAACTTTCTCGCCAGCCGAATGTCTGGTCGAAGATGAGTCTGCCCAGCATGCCGGACATGCCGGTGCAGCCTCGGGCGGAGGACATTACAGGATCCGCCTGGTTTCAGACTTGTTCGAGGGCAAAAATCGGTTGAACCGCCATCGGCTGGTGTATGATTGCCTGTCCGACCTGATGCAGCAGGAGATCCATGCGCTGGCCATAGTGGCGCTCTCCCCGTCAGAGGCAAAGAACTGAGACCAAGAACAAAGACCGACGCCTGCTTATCAAGCCCCCTCCTGTTTTTTTCTCCGTTTTGATTCATTCCTTTCTTTTCTAGGATTCAACAATGACATTCAAACCCGCTCGTCTGCTGGTGCTGCTGTTCGCAATTGCTTCCATCCCGGCCTTCGCCCAAAACCTGGCCGTCGTCAACGGCAAGGCGATTCCGTCCTCCCGCGCCGAACTGATGGTCAAGCAGATGACTGCGCAAGGCCAGCCTGATAGCCCGCAACTGCGCGGCGCCATCAAGGAAGAGCTGATCAACCGTGAAATCCTGATGCAGGAAGCCGACAAGCAAGGCCTGGCCAACAGCACCGACGTCAAGAACCAGCTGGAACTGGCCCGCCAGTCCATCGTGATCCGCGCCCTGATCGCCGACTACCTGAAGAAGAACCCGGTGTCGGACGCCGACATCAAGGCTGAATACGACAAGTTCAAGGCCCAGGCCGGCGACAAGGAATACCACGCCCGCCACATCCTGGTGGACAAGAAGGAAGACGCCGAAGCCATCATCGCCAAGCTGAAGGCCGGCACCAAGTTCGAAGACCTGGCCAAGCAATCCAAGGACACTGGTTCGGCCGCCAACGGTGGCGATCTGGACTGGGCCAGCCCGGCCTCCTTCGTCAAGCCGTTCTCCGACGCCATGGTGGCCCTGAAGAAGGGTGACATCACCCAGACTCCGGTGCAGACCCAGTTCGGCTGGCATGTAATCAAGCTGGAAGATGTGCGCGCTGCCAAGGTCCCGACCCTGGAGGAAGTCAAGCCGCAGATCGCTGAAGCCCTGCAACAGAAGAAGCTGCAGGCCTATCAGGAACAACTGCGCGCCAAGGCCAAGGTGCAATAAGTCCCTCCCGCATGCGCAGCCCGAGTGGCTGAAGGAAGACCCAGGTCTTCCAGCGCCCTCCACCGACATGCCCGGACAAGGTTTCCTTGCCGGGCATGTTGCTTTTTAGCTACGAATTAACGCACAACTCATGCGGTAGCCGTCAAAAAAACGTCCAAATCCTTCGCAATTTCTCCAAAAAGCGTCTTTTTGATGCCTTCCCGCCCTACGGGAACACTATCCTCTGCGTCATAGTGAAGATTTATTCTTATAAAAGATTTATCCAATAAATTTTTTATAAACATATAAATTCACTAAATAATTAAAAAAGAAGAATAAACCTGCACCATTTTGCGCAATTTACGAACCATCGTTCTGATATTCTTCGTCCCTGTTCCAAATAGGGACAGGCTGCGAATCGCCACGGGAGCAGGAAGCAAGGGAGTCCTGGTTCGCAGCCAAGAAAAAGGTGTTTCGGGGAGAAGCACACAAGGCCGATCCACGACGCCATCAACAACACAACATTCGTGCTTTCAGGAGAGATACCTATGAAGAAGAGTTCCATGCTGCTGCTGGCAGCCGGCCTGACCACCGGCGGCACCGCATTTGCCCAATCCACCGTGACCATCTATGGCATCGTCGATACCAGCATCCGCTATCTGAGCAGCGACAATGCGCAGGGCAACAGCAACGTGCGCATGGATAACGGCGCCATCGCCAACAGCCGTCTGGGCTTCAAGGGTACCGAAGACCTCGGTGGCGGCCTGAAGGCCATGTTCCAACTGGAAAACGGCTTCAACGGTGACACCGGCGGCATGAGCAGCGCCAACACCATCTTCAACCGTCAATCCTGGGTTGGCCTGGGTGGCAGCTTCGGCAAGGTGTCCATCGGCCGTCAGAACACGCCCCTGTTCGACCTGATGGCTGACCACTTCGACCCGCTGACCGTCGGTAACTACGACAGCAACTCCTGGCTGCCGGCTGCTGGTACCCTGGTGCGCAACAGCAACATGATCAAGTACTACGGCAGCTTCAGCGGCTTCAACGTCGGCCTGTCCTACGCCGCTGGCGAACAAGCCGGTTCGGCCCGCCGTGGCAGCCAGATCAGCAGCTCGCTGCAATACACCACCGGCCCGTTCTCGGTCGGCGGCGGCTGGCAGCAAACCGTGAGCGCCACCAACAGCGACAACAAGGACACCACCTACAACCTGTCGGCGTCCTACAAGATCGGCGCAGCCAAGCTGTTCGGCGGCTACTACAACATCAAGGACAGCACCGGCACCACTCCGTCCTACACGGCAATGTCTGGCAGTGCGGCCGCTTCTGCTGCTAACGCCAACAATGGAATCGCTGGGATTGCTGGCGTACAACGCAAGGACAAGGGTTACTTCCTGGGCACTTCCTACCAGGCAACCGCCGCCCTGTCCCTGACTGGTGCCTTCTACTACGACAAGATCCAGAACGCTTCCGTCTTCGGCGTGGGCAATGTCGGCGACGGCAAGCGTTACGCCGTGGTAGCCTGGGCTGACTATGCGCTGTCCAAGCGCACCCAGCTGTACACCATCGTGGACTACAACAAGGCCAAGGACGCAGCCCGCTACGAGCTGACCGGCCAGGCCGCCGGCAAGGACAACGTCACCACCCTGGGTGTTGGCATTCGTCACATCTTCTGATCCGGGCGTGAAGGCGCTCTCCCTCGGGAGAGCGTGCTAACAACGGGAAGCATTCAGAAAGCAGAAAGAAAAAGCGCAGTTCCTTTCGGAACTGCGCTCAGATTGCTGACAAAGCCTTGGCGAGAGCCAAGGCTTTGTTGTTTAATCGGTCATGCTCAAAAAACCGACCGCCGCCCAGCACGAGTTAGAGATGGTGACCATCGAGATGCTCGTGCCCAAGGACCATCTGCTGCGCAAGATCGACGCGGCGGTGGATTTCGAATTCATCCGGGATAAGGTGGCGCATCTTTATTGCGCCGACAATGGCCGCCCGGCGCTGGACCCCGTGGTGCTCTTCAAGCTTTTGTTCATCGGCTATCTCTTCGGTATCCGCAGCGAGCGCCAGCTCATCCGCGAAGTTCAAGTCAATGTGGCTTATCGCTGGTTTGCCGGATTCCGCCTCACCGACAAGGTACCCGACTCCTCGACCTTCTCCCAGAACCGACGTCGTCGCTTTATCGATACCACCATCTATCAAGAGATCTTCGACGAGATCGTGCGTCAGGCCATTGGTCGTGGCATGGTCGACGGCCGCGTGCTCTACAGCGACAGCACCCACCTCAAGGCCAACGCCAACAAGAACAAGTTCGACTACGTGCAAGTCACCCAGACACCCTCGGCCTATCTGGCCGAACTGGATGCGGCTGTGGATATCGACCGTGCCGAGCATGGCAAGAAGCCGCTCAAGCGTGACGATGATGATGAGCCGCCCACCAAGGAGATCAAGGTCAGCCGTACCGATCCAGAGAGTGGCTACATGGTGCGCGACGACAAGCCCAAGGGCTTCTTCTACCTGGATCACCGTACTGTGGATGCCAAGCATTCCATCATTACCGATACCCATGTCACGCCCGCCTCGGTGCATGACAGCCAGCCTTATCTGGCGCGTCTGGACCGGCAGCGCGAGGCGTTCGGATTTGAGGTGCAGGCGGTTGGTCTGGATGCGGGCTACTTTACGCCGGCCATCTGCCAGGGGCTGGAGAATCACGAGATCACTGGCGTGATGGGCTACCGCACGCCTAACCACAAGCCGGGGACCATCTTTAAACGGGAGTATGAGTACGATGCCTACCGGGACGAATACATCTGCCCGCAGGGTCAGCCATTGCACTACAGCACGACCAATCGTCTGGGGTATCGGGAATACAAATCCAATCCTGAGCAATGCCGGGGCTGCAAGGTGCGCGAGCAATGCACCAATAGCGCCAATGCGGTCAAGGTGGTGACACGCCATGTGTGGGAGCGTGCCAAGGAAAAGGTGGATGATCGGCGTCGCACCGAATGTGGCAAGCGCATCTATGCAAGACGCAAGGAAACGGTGGAACGCAGCTTCGCCGACGCCAAGCAATTGCACGGGCATCGTTATGCCCGCATGCGCGGCTTGCGCAAGGTCGCCGAGCAATGCCTGTTGGCCGCTGCCGCCCAGAATATGAAGAAGATTGCCCTGCTGGTGGCGCGCAAGCGCGCACTTTTACGCGGCTTAAGCACCTCTGCAAGCGTACAAAAGTGGCTACAGAGAAAAATGAACGCATTGCTTGGCCTCTGCGCTATCGAACATCCACAAATTACCTGCGCATGAAAAACAAAACCCCGTGTTCGAAAACACGGGGTTCGTCAGCAATCTGAGCGCAGTTCCTTTCGGAACTGCGCTTTTTTGTTTTTTGGTGCTTACCAGCAGCACTGTGGAAGCCCCTGAAAGTATCTTCATCCGCTCCTCCGGTCGGCTGAACCTCATCCTGACTGGATAAACGCTCTAAAACAGGAATTTGGCCTTTAATTGCTCCGCAAAAGATGGTGGAACTGAAATGACGTAATTTTTTTGGTCCGCGTCATCCTGATAGCTGATCCCGGCGTGATCGATACTCAAGGCCCGGTGACCCAAGGGGTTATCCCATTCGATCGTCAGGTATCTCCTGACCAGCACGTGTCCCGCTCTATCTAAGACCTTTATTTCAGCGACGTCAGGAGGATCATCGGCATACAACCCGCCATTGCCGGTGCCGCTGCCGCAAATGGTGATGATGTATTGCTGCCCTAGAATTTCCTTTGATCCGCCATTTAATCTTTCCGTGTAATCGAACCTGCCGCAATCAACCTTGTGTCCTCCGGATAAGCCAAGATAGATCGCGAATATCAGGAAAGCCGAAACAAACATCAGGGTGGACCTACTCAGCATATGGGTGATCCGGCTTTGCAGGGACGGCTTAACGTACCGAGTTTGATCGTGATGGGAGTTTCCAGCTTATAAAGTTCAGGCTTACTGTAGATCATGAAATCTTCACCCTGGTCGTTGCGCGCCCTCCAATCATTGTAGGAGCGGTTGAATACAGGCCAATAAACATCCATCTCCACAAATTTCCTCAAAAAGGAACGTCGCGTGTCGATTGGCTTATCAAGCGGCTTTTGCGGAAAAGGTAGATAGTCCCAGTCCACTCTGTATTCTTCCTTCTTTCCGCCTTTCAGATGCATTTTCGCTGACGGATAATACTGACCAAGTAGCTCATTGGCAGCCATCACCAAAGAAGAAGTCATTCCATGCTTGTTCCAGTGACCGAGATACTGGCTATTTGCCGGGTCCTTGTCATTGAAAGAGTAGTTGTCCTTCAAATACACGTAGACATGGGTCATCCTGGCTTCCGCGTCCATACAGTACCGATAAGGATTCTGGCTGTAATCAAAATATCGCTGCCCCTGAACCTCAACTCTTCCTATCGCTACATACAGAAGAAAATTTCCTAGCGTCGCAGTTAAATCAGTCGGCGTCATCCAGTCCCAATCTGAGGTGTCAAACGTGCTTATTTTCTTTCGCTGGAAGTGCCAGTCAATATGAAACTGTCGGAGGTCTGAGTTGATGATCTCTGTCTCAAAGTTTAGGTTTGGCTTGGCACTTTGAGAACGCTGGAAGGCATCGCGAACCCGCCCAAGCAATTTACGCTCCACCAACGCGAGCGCCTTCTCGGAATAAATATCTGAGCGAAGCAACTCGTCTAATTTACTCTTGACGGCCTTATATCCAAGCACCCACCGCAGTGACACGATCGAGTCATCCAGCGGCTGTTCAGAATCAGGTTGATCGTTATAGACATGTGCTTGGCCAGAAAACCACCTTCTTGCCGCTTTGGCCGCGACTGGCCACCCCATTTTCTCCATCGCTGCCGGAATATCCTGAAGATCGAAGATCGCAAGCTTTTCCCGATCCTCCGCGTCGATATAGCGCTGTCGAAATAGAGAAATCCGCTTTTGCTGAGTCGCTGATTCCGGCCTACCAGGACTTCCCGGATTATTTTTTTCTTCGCGCGTTTTTTCCTTTCGTACGCTTCCCGGCGTCACATTGGGTAGTAGGCGGTCTGCTTTTGTAGCCGAGCCTGGTGGGAGCCGATCGAAGGAAATCGTTTGAAATGTATTGATGGGAACCGCGCCCGCCGAGCCCTTGTATAGCCGCCAGCGCGGACTTCGCAGAAGAGAACGTTCGATTACGTAATAAGGGACTTTCCTGACCTTTGCCATGTGACTCTCGAATGGGAAACGATGAGCCCGACATGCTAGCGTCCGAAATCGTGCTGATCTGCCGTCCAAAGAGCCAGCTTGACTGCACCATGCATCATTGCCGACGCACGATCTGGCAATAAAAAACCCCATGTCCGAAAACATGGGGTTTCTTCTTGCGGCTCTATACCGGAGTGAATTTCTCTTTTCTCAGCATTGCAGAGGAATATTAATTCACCCACTTGCGCGCATTACGGAACATGCGCATCCACGGCGAATCCTCGCCCCACGTATCCGGGTGCCAGGATTGGGTCACGGTGCGGAACACGCGTTCGGCGTGCGGCATCAGGACCGTGAAGCGGCCGTCCGGGGTGGTCACCGAGGTGATGCCCTGGGGCGAGCCGTTCGGGTTGAACGGATAGGCTTCGGTGGCTGCACCGCGATGGTCGACGTAGCGCATGGCGATGATGGCCTTGTCGATGTCGCCGGTCTGCGAGAAGTCGGCAAAACCTTCGCCGTGGGCGGTGGCGATCGGCGCCTGGGTGCCGGCCATGCCCTGCATGAAGATGGACGGCGAATCGGCTACTTCCACCATCACGAAACGCGCCTCGAACTGCTCGGACTTGTTGCGGGTGAACTTGGGCCAGGCTTCGGCGCCCGGGATCATGGACTTCAGGTTGCTCATCATCTGGCAGCCGTTGCAGATCCCCAGCGAGAAGGTGTCCTGGCGCTGGAAGAAGCGCGAGAACTGCTCGGCCAGTTGGGCATTGAACAGGATGGTCTTGGCCCAACCTTCGCCGGCACCCAGCACGTCACCATAGGAGAAGCCGCCAACGGCAATGAAGCCCTTGAAGTCATCCAGCTTGGCGCGGTTGGCGATCAGGTCGCTCATGTGCACGTCCACGGCGGTGAAGCCGGCCTTGTGCATGGCATAGGCGGTCTCGATGTGCGAGTTCACGCCCTGCTCGCGCAGGATGGCGACCTTGGGACGGGCAGCAGCCCCCAGCGACAGGTAGGGTGCAGCGATGTCTTCCTGCGGGTCGAAGCTCAGCTTGGGCGTCATGCCGGGGTCGGCGGCGTCCAGCAGGCGCTCGTATTCGGCATCGGCACAGGCCGGGTTGTCGCGCAGGCGGGCGATGCGCCAGCTGGTCTCGCTCCAGGTGCGGTGCAGCTCGGCACGCGGCTGGCTGTAAATGTTCTTGGCGTCGCGCATGAACTCGACCACGTCGCGGTCATTGGGCTTGCCGATGATGTGGCTGCAGGCGCCCAGGTTGTAGCTGCGCAGCACGTTCATGACATCCGACTTCTGTTCCGCCGGGACCTGGATCACGGCGCCCAGTTCTTCGCTGAACAGCGCGCGCAGGGTCAGTTCATTGCGGCGCTCGGCCACTTGCGTGGTCCAGTTCTTGGAATCGCCCCAGTCGGCGGCATGCTCGCCTTCCATGGTCAGGATGTCGAGGTTGACCGAGATGCCGGTGTGGCCGGCAAAGGCCATTTCCACCAGGGTGCCGTACAGGCCGCCGTCGGAACGGTCATGGTAGGCCAGCAAACGCTCTTCGGAGTTCAGTTGCTGGATGGCGTTGAAGAAGGCCTTCAGGTCCTCGGCGCTATCCACGTCCGGGGTCTCGTTGCCGATCTGCTGCATGACTTGCGTCAGGGCCGAGGCGCCCATACGGTTCTTGCCGCGACCCAGGTCGATCAGGATCAGGACGGTCTCGCCCTTGTCCTTGCGCAGTTGCGGCGTGAGCACGCGGCGCACGTCGGTCACCGGGGCGAACGAGGAGACGATCAGCGACACCGGCGAGGTCACCGACTTGGCGCCCTCTTCGTCGCTCCAGGTGCTGCGCATGGACAGCGAGTCCTTGCCCACGGGGATGGACACGCCCAGCGCCGGGCACAGCTCCATGCCGACGGCCTTGACGGTGTCGAACAGGGCGGCATCCTGGCCGGGCTGGCCGCAGGCTGCCATCCAGTTGGCCGACAGCTTGATGTCGCCGATCTCGGCGATCGGGGCGGCGGCGATGTTGGTGATGGCTTCGCCGACAGCCATGCGGCCCGAGGCCGGTGCGTCGATCACGGCCAGCGGGGTGCGTTCGCCCATGGCCATGGCTTCGCCGCGATAACCTTCCAGGCCCATGGCCGTCACGGCCACGTCAGCCACCGGCACCTGCCAGGGACCGACCATCTGGTCGCGCACGGTCATGGCGCCCACGCTACGGTCACCAATGGTGATCAGGAAGGACTTGTCGGCCACGGCCGGCAGGCGCAGCACGCGCTGGGCCACCTCCACCAGGTCCATGCCGGTCAGGTCCACCGGCGGCAGTTGCTTCTCGACGTGCGTCACATCGCGGTGCATCTTGGGCGGCTTGCCCAGCAGCACGTCCATGGGCATGTCCACGGGGCTGTTGTTGTGTTCGGGGTCGATCACCTTCAGCTGCCGCTCTTCGGTGGCGGTACCGACCACGGCGAAGGGCGCGCGCTCGCGCTCGCACAGGTATTTGAAGAGATCCAGGTGTTCCGGCAGGATGGCCAGCACGTAGCGTTCCTGGGACTCGTTGCTCCAGATCTCGCGCGGAGCCAGGCCGCTTTCTTCCAGCGGTACCTTGCGCAGGTCGAACAGGGCGCCGCGCTTGGCGTCGTTGGTAATTTCCGGGAAGGCGTTGGACAGACCGCCCGCACCCACGTCGTGGATGGACTGGATGGGGTTCTCGTCACCCAGCGCCCAGCAGGCGTTGATGACTTCCTGGGCGCGACGCTCCATTTCCGGGTTGCCACGCTGGACCGAGTCGAAGTCCAGGTCGGCGGTGTTCACGCCGGTGGCCATCGAGGAAGCGGCGCCGCCGCCCATGCCGATGCGCATGCCGGGGCCACCCAGCTGGATCAAGAGGCTGCCCACCGGCAGGTCGTTCTTCCTGGTGTGTTTGGCCGAGATGTTGCCCATGCCGCCGGCGATCATGATGGGCTTGTGGTAACCCATCACCTGGCCGCCCACGTTCTGTTCGTAGGTACGGAAGTAGCCGCCCAGGTTGGGACGGCCGAATTCATTATTGAAGGCCGCGCCACCCAGCGGGCCGTCGATCATGATCTGCAGCGGCGAGGCGATGCGCTCGGGCTTGCCGTAGATACCGCCCTGGGCGTGGGCGTCGCGCTCGGCAGCCGGCTGGGCCACGTCACGGGCGTTTTCCCAGGGCTGCACGGCGTGGGTCACCATCAGGTTGGAGACGGTGAAACCGGTCAGGCCGGCCTTGGGCTTGGCACCACGGCCGGTCGCGCCTTCGTCGCGGATTTCACCGCCGGCGCCAGTGGAGGCACCGGGGAACGGCGAGATCGCGGTCGGGTGGTTGTGGGTTTCCACCTTCATCAGGATGTGGGTCAGCTCTTCCGAGGCTTCATAGACGTTGCCCTTGGTGGCGCCGCGCTGGTAGAAACGCGAGACGCTGGCGCCCTCGATGACGGAGGAATTGTCCGAATACGCCACCACGGTGCCCTTGGGCGCCAGCTGGTGGGTGTTGCGGATCATGCCGAACAGGGACTTGTCCTGCACCTGGCCATCGATGGTCCAGTCGGCGTTGAAGATCTTGTGGCGGCAGTGCTCGCTGTTGGCCTGGGCGAACATCATCAGTTCGACATCGGTCGGATTGCGCTGCGCCTTGGTGAAGGCTGCCACCAGGTAATCGATCTCGTCATCCGACAGGGCCAGGCCCAGTTCGGTATTGGCTGCTTCCAGGGCGGCACGGCCGCCGCCGATGACATCCACGCTCTCCAGCGGACGGGCCTGCAGTTCGGAGAACAGGCCGGCCGCCTCCTGCGGATCGCGCAGCACGGTCTCGGTCATGCGGTCATGCAGCAGCGCGGCCACGGCCGGCAGGCTGGCTTCATTGAGCTTCTTGGCGCCGCCCAGCAGACCGGTCTTGACCTGCACGCGGAAGATGATGCCGCGCTCGACCCGGTGGATGTGGCTCATGCCGCAGTTGCGCACGATGTCGGTGGCCTTGCTGGCCCACGGCGAAATGGTGCCGAAACGCGGGATCACCACGAAGGCATCGCCCTCGTCGCTGCCGTTGAAGGGATCGCCGTAGGTCAGCAGGCCGTTCAGGCGTGCCTCATCCTCCTGGGTCAATGCCTGCTGAGCATCGACGAAGTGCAGGTAGCGGCCGGATACGCCGGTAATGGCGGCGTCCACTGCTTGCAATTGGGTCAAAAGGCGTTGGGTACGGAAAGCGGAAAGGGCATTGGAGCCCGGCAGGATCAGCATGGCGAGGTCGAGGCAGTTAGCTTGAATCGGGAAAACCGTCGCAGCATCGCGGCAGGGACCGGTCCACCGACACCGGCCGCACCCTCGGATGTTGCACCGCACTAGGTAAAAACGTGCAGTTTCGGGTACGGCGGACTGATGGATCGTGCGCGCGTTTGCTGGCAGAGCCGGCATTATACAGTGGACGCCGGTCCCCGTCCCAGGCAAAGCGAGCAGTTGGCTGCAGTAGCCGACGACGTCCCGGGTCTCGCCGGCTGCCTGTGGGGACATCTGGGGACATCCGTGTCATCGGTCGCCCGGTGCCGTGCGTTGTCCTGGGAAGTGAGCAGATTGTCCTATGGTGATGGCCAGAATGTGGCTTTGCGGCAATATCCGAACGACAAGGAAATTTCGCGGTATCATTCGGCCCGCATCGGAAACGGCCTGCAGCCACTGCGCGATCAGGCCACGTGGCGCGGCAGGCAGCCCGCGGCACACCAGCATGCAGAACCGATGACCATGACCACAGCGGCCCGGCCGCTTCCAAGACGAACAGAGTGAACAGCAGACATCGACAGATCGCCGTCATCGGCGGGGGACTTTCAGGGATTTGCAGCGCCTACTTCCTGGCCGCCAAGGGCTATCAGGTGGCCGTCATCGAGCGCCGCGCGCACGTGGCCGAGGAAGCCACCTTCGGCGACTCCGGCCTGCTGGCACCGGGGGCCGCCATGCCCCTGACCCTGCCGGGTGCCATGGCCACCTTTGCCTGCCGTTTCCAGGACGAGCCACGGGTGCTGCTGGCCTCGGGTGCCGACTTCGGCCGGCGCCGCTGGATGCGCCAGACGCGCCAGGCACAACAGCACGAGTTCGCCGAGAACAAGCTGCGACTGTCGCGCCTGTCGGCCTACGGCCAGGGCCTGACCCTGCAATTGCAGGCGCACCACAACATGGAGCACGAAAACGGCAACGGTGTACTCCACCTGTTCCGCCAGCCAGCCGAGGCGGCGCGCATGCCCCACCTGCAGGAAGCCGCCCAGCAATGCGAGTTCAAGCACCAGGCCCTGGATGCGGCGGCGATCCGCACCCTGGAGCCGGCCTTTTCCTCGGAGGCCAAGCTGGCCGGCGCGCTCTACTATCCCGACGACATGGCCGGCAATTGCGTGCTGTTTGCCAAGCAGATGCGCAATGCCGCGCAGGAGCTGGGGGTGAGCTTCCATTTCGATTCCACCGTCCGGACCTTGAGCGCCGACTTCGGCGGTCGCGTTTCCTTGCTGCTGGAGTCACCCCATCTGGCCTCGCACATGCAGGTCGACGCCGTGGTGGTGGCCGCCGGCATGTCCAGCGCCCGGTTGCTGCAGCCGCTGGACACGGCGCTCCCCCTGCGGGCGCTGCAGAGCTATTCAGCCCTGGTGCCGGTCAAGAATCCGGACGATGCGCCCAGCATGGCGCTCTACGACGACAGCTACAAGGTCGCCATGACGCGCCTGGGCGGACGCATACGCATCAGTGGCCTGCTGGGCTTCGTGCCGCCCTCGCAGACGCTGCCGCCCAAGGCTCTGCGCAACCTGCTCAAGATCGCCGGTGACTACTACCCCAATGCCGCCAACTACAACCAGGCCCATTTCTGGAGCAATACCATGGCCTTGCTGCCGCACGGCCTGCCGGTACTGGGCCCGACGCGGCAGGGCAATGTCTTCGTCAACGTCGGTCACGGCGCCACGGGCTGGGCCGCCACGGTGGGCTCGGCACGCCTGCTGAGCGACCTGATGGCCGGCGAAGAACCGGAAATCCCGACCGACGGACTGCTGCCGCGCGATCTGCTGGGCTGACCGCGCCAGAACGAGGTTTAGCGCTTTTTAGCGCTTCATGGCGTCGTAGAAATTTTCATGCGAGCCGAGGCTTAGCAATACCACTTCCTGCGGGCTCTTCTTGTTCGGCTGCAAGCGATACGCCAGCAAGGTTTCTTGTTTGTTGACCTTGAACTTGTAGACGAATACCCCTGCCAGATCGCCCTTTTTTTCCACGCCGATGGCTGGATCGGTGGCAATCGCCATGACGGCCTGGTCAACCACCTTTTTGTCTCTCGCGTGCAGTCTCTTGACGACACGATCAAACGAGGGGGTGCCGAGAATGCTCAACACCATCACACCCCAAAGCGATATTCGGAAAGTTGGCCGGCATCAGCCTCCGCCACCGCCACCAAGGTGCTTTTGATGAACTGAACCGGCAGATCGGGATTGTCTTCGACGGCCTTACCCAGACGCGCCCAGTATTCAATCTGCTTTGGCACAGAGCGGTGTTCAGCAGCTGCGCGAGGCTTCGCCATATCGACCAGCTCATCCGAAAGTTTCATTGCAATAGCCATATCAGCTCCTTGATATCAGGGTTTTATTGCGCATCACTATGCAACCATTTGCAACCTTTTGCAACCTTTTGCAACCCCGACCAACATCAGGTCCAACAGGTCATCCTCTGCAGCAAGGCGTGGCATGGCACGGAGTCACCCACCCCAGATCCAGCCATCAAGCCCGTTTTTTACGCCGACCTGGCCAGCGCATCAGTCACGACGACCGGGCCTCATTTGAGCGCGCCGATTTTTTTCATCTGAGACGGTTCTGCGCCACGCCCCTAATTCACTTAAAATCGACACCGTTGCGCCGGCATCCTGCCTGACGGCCGACGCAAGCTGCCCTTCGTGGCACTGCTGCGCCCTGCCTGAGCTTCACTTCATCCATCCAGCTGTCCAACGAATGCACCAGCGACCACGATCATGAGCGCGCTCCACTCCGTTGCCGAGATCCGCCAAGTCGAACAGCAGGCCCTGTCCGCCCTGCCCCCTTACACCCTGATGCAACGTGCCGGCGCCGCCATTGCCGAGCTGGCGCAGCAATTGCTGTGCTCGGCCACGGTGTCCTCGCCGTCTGTCCTGGTGCTGGCCGGCCCGGGCAACAACGGCGGCGACGCGCTGGAGGCGGCCTGGCTGCTGGAAGAAGCGGGGATCGAAGTCAGCGTGCAATTGCATGCCGACGAAAGCCGCCAGCCAGAAGATGCGCGGCGTGCACTGGCCCGCGTGCGCGAAGCCGAAATCCAGTTCATCGACGATCTGAGCGACACCGCCTTGCGCGCCCAGTCCTGGGCGCTGGTGATCGACGGCCTGTTCGGCATCGGCCTGACGCGCCCGCCCGGTCCCAGGCTCCGACCCATCATCGACTACATCAACAGCCTGCGCTGTCCGGTGCTGTCCATCGATGTTCCCAGCGGCCTGAATGCCGATACCGGCAGCATCGTCGGCGGACGTGAGGGGCTGGCCGTGCAGGCCACCCATACCATTACCTTCATCTCCGACAAGCCCGGTCTGCACACCTGTGACGGCAGCGACCATAGCGGCCATATCGTGCTGGAACCGCTGGAGATTGACGATAGCCATTTCCCGCCAGCCCGCGCCTTCCTCAACGGCCCACAATGCTTCGCCACCGCGCTCAAGCCGCGTGCCAACAACAGCCACAAGGGCAGCTATGGCGATGTCATCGTGGTGGGTGGTGCACGCGGCATGGCCGGTGCGCCGGTGCTGGCTGCGCGCACGGCGGCCTTCAGCGGTGCCGGGCGGGTCTATGTGGCCTTCGTCGACGAAGGTCCGGCCTATGACGACAAGCACCCGGAACTGATGTTCCGCCTGGCCGACCGGGTCGAGTTCGGTGCCAGCGCGGCGCTGGTGATCGGCCCCGGCATGGGCACCTCGCGCCACGCGCATGACATCCTGGCGCGCGCGCTGGACAGCGAGGCCGACATCGTCATCGATGCCGATGCCCTGAACCTGATCTCGGCCGAACCGTCCCTGCAGCACAAGCTGCACCGGCGCCACCAGGCCGGTGCCGAGATCACCAGCATCATCACGCCCCACCCGCTGGAAGCGGCCCGCCTGCTCGACAGCAGCACCCAGCAGATCCAGCAGGACCGCCCGCAGGCAGCGCGCCTGCTGGCCCGCCAGTTCAATGCCATCACCGTGCTCAAGGGCGCGGGGACGGTCATCGCCTTCCCCGATGGCGAAATCCTCATCAACCCCAGCGGCAACCCGGCGCTCTCCACTGCCGGTACCGGCGACGTCCTCTCGGGCCTGTGTGGTGCGCTGCTGGCGCAAGGCTGGCCGACCCGCGCCGCTGCCCTGGCCGCCACCTGGATCCACGGCGCCGCCGCCGACCAGCTGGTAGGCGCGGGCCTGGGCCCGGTGGGGCTGACCGCAAGCGAATTCATTCCCGCCATCCGGGCGGTGTTCAACCAGATCATCCGAGACCATGTCCAGCGCCGTCCTGCCGCATCCCCGCATCGCCCCCAGCCATAAGCTGGGCATCCTGTTTCTCATCGCCGGGCTGTGGACGCTGTCGCTGCTGGATACCGCAGGCAAGCTGCTGGCCCTGGCCGGCTACCACGTGGTGATGATTGCCTGGATGCGCTACACCATCAATCTGCTGTTCATGGCCGTGACCCTGGCGCCGCTGTACCAGCGCCGGCACGGGCGCAGCATCCTGCGCTCCAACCGGCTCGGCCTGCAACTGGGGCGCGGTGCGCTGCTGCTGGCGTCGACGCTGATCTTCTTTTCGGTCCTGAAGATCGTGCCGCTGGCTGAAGGGACGGCGATGAATTTCTGTGCACCCCTGATCGTGCTGGCAATCTCACCCTGGCTACTGGGCGAACGCAGCTATCTCTCGCGCTGGATCGCGGTGCTGGTGGGTTTTACGGGCATGTTGATTGTGATCCGCCCCAGTGGCGACATTCCGCCGCACGGGGTGGCGCTGGGGCTGGTGTCGGCACTGACGATGGCATTCATGTCCATCCTCAACCGCAAGGCCAGCCAGGCCGACAATCCCATGGTGACACTGTTCTACGGGGCGCTGGTGGGCAGCGTGCTGTCGACGCTGATGGTGCCTTTCTTCTGGAGCGCCCATACGCCGACAGCCATCGAACTGGCGATTCTGGTGTCCACCGGCATTACCAGTACCATCGGCCACTTCCTGCAGAACACCGCCTACCGGCATGCCGAAGCCTCGGTGCTGACGCCCTTCTTCTATGCCCAGATCATCTCGGCCTCGGGCATGGGCTGGCTGGTGTTCGGGCAATTCCCCGACAGCATCACGGTGCTGGGCATCGCCATCATCTGCGCCAGCGGGATCGGCATCGCCTATATCGAGCACAAACGCGCCCATCCGCTGCCGCCGGCCGATCCGATGGAAGCGGTCTGACCAGGCTCAGAGCAGGCGTCCGGCCGCGATGGTCAGGGTGCGCTCACAGCGCGCGGCGATGCCGTTGTCGTGGGTGACCAGCACCAGGGTGGAACCGCGTTCGCGGTTCAGTTCAAACATCAACTGGATGACCGATTCACCGGTGGCCGCATCCAGGCTGCCGGTGGGCTCGTCGGCGAACAGCAGCGGCGGTTCGGTGACGAAGGCGCGGGCCAGGGCCACGCGCTGCTGCTCGCCCCCGGAGAGGTACTTGGGATAGTGCTTCAGACGGCTGCCCAGGCCGACCCGGCCCAGCATCTGCTCGGCCTTGGCGCGGGCCTGGCCGTCGCCGCGCAGCTCCAGCGGCAGCATCACGTTTTCCAGGGCGTTCAAGTGCCCGAGCAACTGGAAGGACTGGAACACGAAGCCCAACTTGCGCTTGCGCAGCAACGCCCGGCCATCCTCATCGAGGGCGTAGATGTCTTCGCCATCGAGCCGCACGGAACCTTCGCTGGGGGTATCCAGTCCAGCCAGCAGGCCCAGCAAGGTGGACTTGCCGGAGCCGGAGGCGCCGACGATGGCCACCGTGGTACCGGCGGCCACGGTAAAATCGATGTCGCTCAAGATAGTCAAACGCCCACCGGGCGCGGCGACATCGGCAACATGTTTGGATAACTGAAGGACTTCAATGGCTGCAACGACGACGGATTGTGCGGTATCGGTATCAGTTTCAGGAAGGGAAGCAGGCATGCAGGGCAATCAGGCAAGGGGGTCCGGGAGGGGCGCGGCGCGCACCAGCGTAATGGGCTGGCTGCTGCGGCTGCTGGCGGGCGTCGCCCTGGTGCTGGCGACGGCGAGCGCTTATTCTGCCCCAAAAAACCTGCTTGTGCTCGGTGACAGCCTGTCGGCCGAATATGGCCTGCAACGCGGCACCGGCTGGACCGGGCTGCTGCAGCAACGGCTGCAGCAGGACAAATCGGAACTGCGGGTGGTCAACGCCAGCATCAGCGGCGACACCACCATCGGCGGACGCAATCGCCTGCCGGCGCTGATGACGCAGCACCAGCCGGAAATCCTGGTGATCGAACTGGGCGCCAACGACGCGCTGCGCGGCCTGCCGCTCAAGACCAGCCAGGACAACCTGCAGGCCATGATCGACCTGGCCCGCCAGCAAAAGGCCAAGGTGCTGCTGATCGGCATGCAGATTCCGCCCAATTACGGCCCGGACTACACGCGCCGCTTCGCCGCGATGTACCAGGACCTGGCCAAGGCCAACAAGGTGGCGCTGGTACCGTTCTTCTTCGAGGGCATTGCCGCCGACCTGTCGCTGTTCCAGGCTGACCGCATCCACCCCAACGAACAAGCCCAGCCCAGGCTGCTGGACAATGTCTGGCCACACCTGAAGCCACTGCTGGGCAAGAAGTAGATCCCCCGCCCTGAAAGCCGAAGCCCCTGCCGCCGTCACTGGCGCCAGGGGCTTCGTTCATCCAGCAGAAGAACCGGACAGCTACGCCTCAATGGCGCGCGTACAGGTCCAGGAAACGGCGCAGCAGCCCGGTCGATTGCGGGGTTGCACTGACCTTTTCGCACAGGGCCTGGGCGTCGATGCCGCAGCCACGGTAGATGTCGGTGTAGTAGCGCAGGTGAGCGCGCACGAACTCGGGCGAAAACTCCGGGTGGAACTGGGTCGAGTAGACGTTGTGCTTGTGCTTGATCACGTGGTGCGGGTCCATCGGCGAACGGGCCATGACGATGGCGTCCTTGGGCGGCCGCAGCACCGACTGCATGTGCAGCATGTGCGCCGGGAACGCCTCCGGCAGCACGCCCAGCAATTCATCCTGACGGCAGCATTCCAGTGTTTCCACGTGCATGGTGCCAGCGGCCCGGCCGGCCGGGTTGTAGCCGACTTCACCGCCGAAGGCATGGGTCAGCAGCTGGTGGCCGTAGCAGATGCCGAACATCGGCGTATCCAGGTCGGCGGCGTCGCGGATCCATTCGGCGGTGCGCTCGCTCCAGTCTTCCTTGTCGGTCACCATGGCCGGCGAACCGGTGATGAAGACGGCCCGGTAGCTGCGTGGGCAGGAGGGGCGCTCCCCTTCATAGACGGTGACGACTTCGATTTCGGTGTGGCACAGACCGGCGGCGCAACCTATCTGGTCGGCATAACCACCATAGTTGGTCTTGAGGGCAGGATTGGCATCGCCGGTTTGGATGATCAGGACTGGGGCAGGCATAAAAACGTGGTCGGTATTCAGGGCAAAACATGGCATCGGAAGCATTCCTTGTGGGAAATACACCGAGCGATGCCTTCGAACTTCGACTGGAGGCAGCGACAACTTTACGGCAGCCGTTTATTCCAAAAACGGCGCAAGATGGCATGCGGATGACATTATTTTCACTTCATCAGCACAATATGTGCATTTTCTCGCTGAGTGAAAACTGACCGGGACTGACAAGATCCGACGAAATCCCGAGGGACAAAAACAGAAAAAGGTCCATCCCCGAACCCTGCTCTTTTGTGCATCCCCCGCCTGTACATCCCGCATGCAGGCTGCGCCGGTGTCCATGATGAAACAAAAAAGGCCGCTGGAAAAGCGGCCTCGGTAAATATTTTAGTAAATTGTGGCAGACATGCCGACAACTCCCCTGAACTGGGCGGAGCTGCGCGCCGATTCACGATCCCGGTGCGCGCATGCCCCGTCGCGGGTCACGCCAGCTTACTTGGCGGCGTCATCCGCGCTGACTGCAGCGGCACCCTTGAGCAGCTTGGTCTTGGCCTTCTCGCGCAGGTAGTCCAGGTAAGCCAGGGCTTCCTGTTGCGACAAGGCGGCCACGATCTGTTCCTGCTCGGCCTTGCGGCGGGCGGTGTCGACGGTCTTGGGCTGTTCCACCTTGGTGACACGGTAGATCTGGTAACCCAGGCCCTGCGTCTCGGCGCCGACGTAGGCTGGCAGCTTGGC
This sequence comes from Herbaspirillum sp. VT-16-41, assembly GCF_001994935.1. Taxonomy (NCBI): domain Bacteria; kingdom Pseudomonadati; phylum Pseudomonadota; class Betaproteobacteria; order Burkholderiales; family Oxalobacteraceae; genus Herbaspirillum; species Herbaspirillum sp. VT-16-41. The sequence goes on along the minus strand of NZ_MUXB01000114.1, from coordinate 348,600 downwards.
GGTATCGGCTTTCATGACGGCATTGAAGGCTTCCTGGGTCCAGCCGTCGGACTTCACGCGCGAGACCACCTTGGCATCGCTGAAACCGGTGGCGTCATCCTTGGCCTGCAGCTGTGCCAGGCGTTCCTGGCCGGCCTTGACCGCCAGTGCCTGTTCTTCCTGCTGCAGCACGGCCTTTTGCACATCGGCCTTGACCTCCTCGAACGGACGCTTGGCAACCGGCTTGTAGCTGGTCATGCGGCCGGCCACCAGGGTATTGGGGGCAGTCTGCACGGCTTCGGTATTGTGCTTGGCCTTGATCACGTCGTCGGTAAACAACGCCGTCAGGAACTTGGCATTGTTGTACGGCAGCGGGCCAGCGGCCGGGTTAGGCGCACGGGTCACGCCGGTGGCGGTCTGGATCTTCAGCTTGAGCTTGTCGGAGACGGCCTTGAGGCTGTCGCCGTTTTCATAGACCAGGTTGTTGAACTGGTCGGCCATTTCCGAATACTTCTTGGCGGCGATCTGCTTCTTGATCTCGGCGCCGATCTCGGCCTTGACCGATTCCAGCGGCTTGACGGCGGCCGGCTTGATGCCGGTCACTTCGATCACGTGATAGCCGAAGTCGGATTCCACTGGATCACTGATCTCACCCTGCTTGAGGCTGAAGGCAGCATCTTCGAAGGGTTTGACCATGGCGCCCTTGGCAAAGTAGCCCAGGTCGCCACCGTTTTCAGCCGAACCGGGGTCCTGCGAGTTGGCCTTGGCCAGCTTGGCGAAGTCGCCCGGGTTCTTGCGCAGTTGCGCCACCAGGCCTTCGGCCTTGGCCTTGGCAGCAGCCTTCTCGGCTGCCGGCGCATCCTTCTTGACGGTGATCAGGATGTGGCTGGCACGACGCTGTTCTTCGGTGGCGTACTGCTTCTGGTTCTGCTCGTAGTAAGCCTTGATGTCGTCGTCGGTAACGGCAGCCTGGGCGGCCACGGCGGCAGCGTCCAGCACCACGTATTCGATGTCGGCCTGCTCCGGGGTCTCGAAGCGGGCGCCGTTCTTGTCATAGTAGGCCTTGAGCATGTCGTCGCTCACCTTGACCTGGGCGGCATAGCTGTCCGGCTTGAAGTTGAGCATCTGCACCGTGCGTTCCTGATCGTTCAGGTTCGACAGGTTCTCGGCCACGGTCCGGGGCGCGAAGGCGGTGCTCTGGATGGCCGCGTTCAACTGCTGCACGGCCATTTCACGGCGCAGGCCGGCTTCGTAGCCCTTGGGCGTCATGCCCTGGGCGGCCAGCAGCACGCGATACTGTTCATTGTCAAAGCTGCCGTCCGGCTTGGTCAGGCCGGGGATCTGCAGGATGCTCTGCTGCAGCACCTGGTCCGGCACCACCAGCTTGTTGGCCACCACTTCGGCGCCCAGGGCGCGCTGGGCGATCAGGTTGTCCAGGATGGCGCGACGCGCCTGCGGGCTATCGAAGATCTTGCTATCGAACTGGTTGCCGTACACCTGGCGCATGCGCTCCAGTTGCTGGCGGTGCGCGGCGTCCCATTCTTCCTTGGTGATGGTCTGGCCGGCCACCTTGGCCACGCCGCTGTCATCGGTCAGGCGGCTATAGCCCTCCAGGCCGAAGAAGGCGAACGACGGGAAGATGAACAGCAGCAGCAGGAACTGCATCAGGCGCTGGTGAGTACGAATGAAATCAAACATGAATAGCCAATCAATAAACGATCTGGTCAATGAAGGTCAGCGAGGACTGCCGCCGGGCGTCCGCGGATAATAAAAAGGGCGAACTCGCGTTCGCCCTGATCCGGCGCAGGCCCTTGGGCCCGGGACGCACAACGCACACCGTCGTGCTCGCGCGACATTATACACATGCCAATGCCCTGAGGCATCTTTGCGCCCCTGCCGCCCCCTAGCGGTCCATCTGGGCCAAGGCCACGCTGCGCAGCTGGAAACGGCCGTCATTATTGAACAGCCAACTCTCCGAGAGTTCGATGCGGCCCTGCTTCAACAGCGCCGGTGGCGGTTTGGGAAAGGGCGCGGCGGTCTTCAGACTGCCCAGGGCGCTGGCTTCGGCGTGCTTGTCGCGATTGCTGCGCAGGATTTCACTTTTGACCAGATTGCCATCCCCATCGACGATGTACTTGATCACGATCACCGAGCGCAGCAACGCCTGCGGCCTTTCCACATAGACACTGGTGAAGTTGACCTGGGAAATGCGTTTGGCCAGGTCGACCTTGTAGCCATCCACGGTGGTCGCGGTAGAGGTACCGTCTTCGGTGGTCTTCTTTTGCTCGATGAGGGTGCGCGCCAGCTCGTCACGGGTTTCCTGGGTACTTTCCGGGGCCGAGCAGGCGGCCAGCATGGCCGCCACGCCCACGCCCGAGATGGCCAATCGCCTGACCAACTGGCGCGGCGAGGTCGGCAGCCGCGCCGGCCTGGTGCGTGTATTCATTCTGGTCTCCTCTCAGATGAACGATCTTGATTCACTCAATGCCGCTCGTCAATGAAGGATTGGACCGCAAATCGCCGTGCCGATTCCCTGCTCCCGGGAGTCCGGGCGGGCATCCATAGCTTCAATCTATAGCAAGGATTCTGGTCCGCTATTGCAGCAGGGGGTGTCATCCAGCAGTCATATTTTCACCGTACCATCCGCATGCTTTCCACCCCCGGCTGCGCCCCGCAACTCCGCACGGGCGCTGCGTTTGGGCAACAACGCGAGCTAGCGAGACCACTTCCGAGATGATGCACAATCCTTCTTCCGCCGCGCTTGCGCTGCCGCCCTGCCAGGACCCGCAGGAGCACAGCGAGACCGGCTTCCTGACCGTGCAGGGCATCGAAAAGCGCTTTGGCGCCTTCACCGCGCTGGATCGGGTATCGCTGGAAGTGCGTCGCGGCGAGATGGTCTGCCTGCTGGGGCCGTCCGGATGCGGCAAGACCACTCTGCTGCGCACCATCGCCGGGCTGGAACGCCAGGACGCCGGCCAGCTCCACGCCGGCGGGCGCGATATCTCCCACTTGCCGCCCCAGGCGCGCGATTACGGCATCCTGTTCCAGTCCTATGCCCTGTTTCCCAACCTGACGGTGGCCGATAACGTCGCCTACGGCCTCACCGGCATGAAGCGTGATGCACGCCGGGATCGGGTCGCGGCCATGCTGGACATGGTCGGCCTGGGCGGCAGCCAGGCCAAGTATCCCGGCCAGCTCTCCGGCGGGCAGCAACAGCGCGTGGCACTGGCCCGCGCACTGGCGCCGTCACCGTCCCTGCTGCTGCTGGACGAACCGCTGTCGGCCCTGGATGCCCAGGTACGCGAACACCTGCAACTGGAAATCCGCCGCCTGCAAAAGCAGTTCGGCATCACCACCCTGATGGTCACCCACGATCAGGAAGAAGCCATGGTCATGGCCGACCGCATCGCCGTGATGCAGCACGGTCGCATCGAACAGTTCGGCACGCCGGCCGAGATCTACCGGCGCCCGGCCACGCCCTTCGTGGCCGACTTCATCGGCCATGCCAACTGGCTGCCCTTTACCCGCATCTCCGGCTCGCAGGTCGCGGTGGGAGCGCTGCGCCTGGAAATCCAGGCCGAGGAAGCCGAACTGCCCAGCGGCCGCCTGTTCTGCCGCCCGGAATCGATCGAACTGTTTGCCACCGACGCCACCGCCAACCGTTTCCAGGCGCGGGTGACCGACCGCATCTACCTGGGTAGCCGCTACCGCCTGGCACTGGCCGCCGACGCGCTGCCCGGCCAGACCCTGCTGGCCGATGTCAGCGACCAGGCCCATGAACGCCTGGCCGCCCTGCCCGCCAACGACGGCCTGTGGGTGGCCCTGCCGCGCCAGGCCCTGCAGGTGTTTGCCTGAATCTGCGATGAGCATGCCCTCCTCCCTTTCTTCGTCCGCCATGGCGATCGAACCATCCGTGCAGCCCGCCCCGGCCCTGCCCCTGAGCACGGTCGATCGCAGCCAGGGCCTGCTGGCCGGCTTCAAGTGGCTGTTGCTGGTGCTGCTGCTGGTCGGCCTGGGTGGGCCGTTGCTGTTCATCCTGGCGCAGGCGGTGCTGCAGCCCGATGGCAGCTGGGCCGGTGCGGCGCCGCTGATGGCACTCTTCGCCAACATCAATTTCCTGCCCATGCTGGGGCGCAGCCTCTGGGTCTCGGCCATGACCGCCGTGGTCACGGTGCCGCTGGCCTATGTCTTCGCCTATGCCCTGCAGCGTACGGGCATCCCCTTCAAGGGCCTGTGGCGCGGGATCGGCCTGTTGCCGCTGCTGGCACCGTCGCTGCTGCCGGGCATCGCGCTGATCTACCTGTTTGGCAACCAGGGCCTGTTCAAGGAATGGATGGACGGCAGCATCTATGGCTTCTGGGGCATCCTGCTGGGTGAAGTGTTCTACACCTTTCCGCATGCCATGATGATTCTCCTGTCGGCCCTGTCGCAGGCCGACGGACGCCTCTACGACGCCGCCCATGCCATGGGCGCCTCGCGCTGGCGCATCTTCCGCACGGTCACCCTGCCGGCCACGCGCTATGGCATCTTCGGCGCGCTGTGCCTGGTCTTCACGCTCACCATCACCGACTTCGGCGTGCCCAAGATCACCGGCGGCGCCTACAGCGTGCTGGCGGTGGAAGCCTACAAGGCGGTGGTCGGCCAGCAGCAGTTCGGACGCGGTGCGCTGATCGGCTTGCTGCTGCTGGTGCCGGCCCTGCTGACCTTCGCCCTGGACGGCTGGCTGCAGCGCCGCCAGCGGGCCAACATGAGCAGCCGCTCGGAAGTCTATGTGCCCCGCCCCGACTGGCGGCGTGACGGCGTGAACCTGCTGGCGGTGGCCTTGATCGCCGCCGCCATCCTGATGATGATCGTGGTGGCCATGGGCGCCTCGCTGGTCAAGCTGTGGCCCTACAACCTGCAACTGACGCTGCAGCACTACGACTTCGACAACATGGACGGTGGTGGCTGGCTGGCCTATTTCAACAGCCTGAAACTGGCCTGCGGCACCAGCGTGGTCGGCACCGTGGTGATCTTCAGCGGCGCCTGGCTGATGGAAAAGACCCGTGGCCAGGCGCCGCTGTCCGCGCTGCTGCGCATGCTGTGCTTCCTGCCGATGGCGGTACCGGGACTGGTGCTGGGCCTGGGCAGCCTGCTGTTCTTCAACCATCCGGCCAATCCCTTCAACTTCCTGTACGGGACGATGAGCTTGCTGGTGCTCTGCTCCATCGTGCACTTCTACACTACGGCCCACCTCACCGCCGTCACCGCCCTCAAGCAGCTCGATCCGGAATTCGAGGCCGCCTCGCTGTCGCTGAAGGTGCCGCTGCTGAAGACCTTTATCCGGGTCACCGTGCCGCTGTGCCTGCCGCAGATGCTGGAGATCTTCCGCTACCTGTTCGTCTCCTCGATGACCACGGTCTCGGCGGTGATCTTCCTGTACCGCCCGGACACCGTGCTGGCCTCGGTGGCGGTGCTGAACATGGATGATGCCGGCGATGTCGGCCCGGCCGCCGCCATGTCCACCCTGATCCTGTTGACCTCGGCCGCCGCCGCGCTGCTGATGCACCTGGCCGGCAGCCGCTGGCTGGCGCGTGCCCAGGCCTGGCGTCGTGGGCGCGCCCACTGACCGGGTTCTCCCCTTGTCCGCTTTTACCCTCGCACTTTTTTACCCTCGCGTTTCCGACGCTTTTTCAACCTAGCCATTCACAGACGAAGGCCATCATGAAAAAAACCAAGCTGTTTTCCCTGCTCGCATCGGTGATCGGCGCCGGCATGCTGTTGGCGGCACCAGCCGTGCAAGCGGCCACCACGCTGACCGTCTACACCGCCCTCGAAGCCGACCAGATCAAGGCCTACCAGGCCGCCTTCCAGAAGGCCAATCCGGACATCGAAATCAAGTGGGTACGCGACTCCACCGGCATCGTCACCGCCAAGCTGCTGGCCGAAAAGGCCAACCCGCAGGCCGACGTGATCTGGGGCCTGGCCGCCACCAGCCTGGCCCTGCTGGACAAGGAAGGCATGCTGACCCCGTACGCACCGCAAGGCCTGTCGGCCATCGACGGCAAGTACCGCAGCGCTGCCAACCCGCCGGCCTGGGTCGGCATGGACGTGTGGGCCTCGGCCATCTGCTTCAACACCGTGGAAGCGCAGAAGCAAGGTCTGCCCAAGCCGACTTCCTGGGCCGACCTGACCAAGCCGGTCTATGCCGGCAAGATCGTCATGCCCAACCCGGCGTCCTCCGGCACCGGTTACCTGGACGTCTCGGCCTGGCTGCAGATGATGGGCGAAGACAAGGGCTGGGCCTACATGGACGCCCTGCACAAGAACATCGGCCAGTACACCCACTCCGGCTCCAAGCCCTGCAAGCAGGCGGCCACCGGTGAATTCCCGATCGGTATCGCCTTTGAGTACCGCGCCGTGAAGACCAAGAAGGAAGGCGCGCCCATCGACGTGATCCTGCCGGCCGAAGGCCTGGGCTGGGACATCGAAGCCACCGCCATCGTCAAGGGCAGCAAGCACCTGGAAGCAGCCAAGAAGCTGGCCGATTTCTCCGCCAGCAAGGAAGCCATGGCCCTGTATGAAAAGAACTTCGCCGTGGTCGCCATCCCGGGCGTGGCCAAGCCGGACGAACTGCTGCCGGCCGACTACGAAAAGCGCCTGATCAAGAACGACTTCACCTGGGCCAGCACCAACCGTGATCGCATCCTGACCGAGTGGAGCAAGCGCTACGAAAGCAAGTCCGAGAAGAAGCAGTAACTTCTCCGGGGCTGTGACGAAATCCACCGGAAGCGTTCGACCTGAGCAGGCCCGGGCCGGGCCGTATCGAAGCCGGCCCTGAGCTTGTCGAAGGGGCGCACAGACGGTGAACCTTCGATACGCGGCGACGCCGCTACTCAGGGCGAACGGTCATCTGGGTCGCATCTTCGACACAGCCCCGCGTTGACAGAACTTCGGCGCCATCGCAGCCCAGCCTGCGACGGCGCGTGGAGAGGACCACAGGACGCCGACAGAGCGTCCGTCCACAACAGGCAGCACCACATCTCGCAACCGTATCCGATGGAGCATTCCCATGACGCAATCCCCCTCAGAACACGATCCGCAACACTTCGACCTGGCCGTGGTCGGGTCCGGCATCCTCGGCCTGGCGCATGCCTATGCGGCCGTCAAGCGCGGTCTCAAGGTGGCCGTGTTCGAACGTACCGGCACCCCGCTGGGCGCTTCCGTGCGCAACTTCGGCATGGGCCTGGTGACCGGCCAGCCGCCCGGCATCATGCTCGACCTGGCACGTGAAAGCCGCGCCATCTGGCTGCACCTGGCCGCGCGCGCCCACTTCAGCGCCCGCGAAGCCGGCACCCTGCTGTTTGCCCGCAGCGAAGCCGAGCACGATGTGCTTCAAGAATTCATGATGGTGCGCGCCCGCCAGTACGACTACCGCGCCTCGCTGCTGGAAGGCGACAAGCTCAACGCCCTCTACAACGGCCGCTTCCGCCATCACCGTTCGGCCCTGCATGGCACCGAAGACCTGCAACTGTATTCCCGCGAGGCGATGCCGGCGCTGGTAGCCTACCTGCACTCGCAGGGCGTGCATTTCCGCTTCAATACCCTGGTGCATGGCACGGCCGATGGCCGCCTGTCTACCACGGCCGGCGAGTTCCGTGCCGAGCGCGTGGTGGTCTGCTCGGGTCACGACTACCTGACCCTGTTCGCCGATCGCCTGCAGCCGATGAACCTGAAACAGTGCCGCCTGCAGATGCTGCGCCTGAAGACCGAAGAGCCGCTGCCACTGACCCATGCGGTGCTGACCGGGCTGTCCTGCACCCACTATGGCGCCTTCTCGGACCTGCCGACCGCGCGCGCAGTACATGCCGAGATCGAGGCCAATGCGCCCCTGCTCAACAAGCACGGCATCCACCTGCTGGTCAGCCCCACGCCGTACCAGGAACTGATCGTGGGCGACTCGCACCACTACGGCAGCGATTCGCCGCCCTTCAACAGCGAAGAGGTCGATGAACTGATGCTGGGCCTGGTGGAACATACCCTGGCCACCCGGGTCAAGGTGATCGAGCGCTGGCAAGGCGTCTACGGCAGCAAGGGCCCGGGACCGTTCTCGGCCCTGCCCATCGATGCCCACACCTCGGTGGTACTGATGCACACCGGCATCGGCATGAGCGTGGGCCTGGGCCTGGGCGAGCGCGTGGTCAAGGCTTTGCTGGAAGGTGACAGCCTGCCTACGCCCACTGCCCAGCCGGCACCGGCGACGGCGCTGGCCTGATCGTTTTACCCTCGGCATCCCTCTCCGGCGCGGCGGCCTCGCTGCCGCGCCACCGGTCTTCGACCGGCCCGCTATCCTTCCCCGCGTTCTCGTCCGCTTCCCTTCCCGCTACACCTGCCCTGACGTCCGCTTCAGGTTTTTCTGCCTGTTCCTGACAGAAAAAACTTCACCCCTTGCCTGGACAGATGCGAGCCCCCTGACATCCTCGCTGCATCGCAATAGCCACTCCCCGCCCTGCAAAGCCTTGCCAGAGGCCACTTTGCCTGCTGCAGCGCAACCTGAAATCGCCGTCCTGCGCTGTAAGCTTGTGTAAGTTTGGAGCAAGTCTTGCGTAAGTTTGACGTCGCACACTCCCGGCATGGACAAGTGGGTCCTTACGCAAGCAATGCGAAGCCAATATCGCGGTTTGTGTCTGACGGGGAAGGCGAGGGAGGAATCTTCATGCTGTCTCCGGTGCGTTCTTGCATAACGCCCCATTCGACCATCTGTTGCATCTGTTGCACCTGTTGCATCGCAGGGTCCGTACCCCGGGTACCGCAGGCATCCATGCAGTAGCAATATCAATTAAAACCAAGGAGACAAACATGACCACAGCATCAGTCAACACGACTGCGCGCGGCATCACACCGGAGGAGAAGAAAGTCATCTTCGCCTCGTCGCTAGGCACCGTTTTCGAATGGTATGACTTCTACCTCTACGGCTCGCTCGCGGCCATCATCGCCAAGCAGTTCTTCGCCGGCACCGATCCCAATACTGCCTTCATCTTTGCGCTGCTGGCCTTTGCCGCCGGCTTCATCGTGCGCCCCTTCGGCGCGCTGGTGTTCGGCCGCCTGGGTGACCTGGTAGGTCGCAAGTACACCTTCCTGGTGACCATCCTGATCATGGGCGCATCGACCTTCATCGTCGGCGTGCTGCCCAACTACAACTCCATCGGCATCACCGCCCCGATCATCCTGATCATCCTGCGCATCCTGCAGGGCCTGGCACTGGGCGGCGAGTATGGCGGTGCGGCTACCTACGTGGCCGAACACGCGCCGGAAGGTCGTCGCGGCGCCTTCACCGCCTGGATCCAGACCACCGCCACGATGGGCCTGTTCCTGTCGCTGCTGGTGATCCTGGGCGTGCGTACTGCGGTGGGTGAAGCCGCCTTCGCCGACTGGGGCTGGCGCATTCCCTTCCTGGTCTCCATCCTGCTGCTGGCTATCTCGGTGTGGATCCGCATGTCCATGAACGAGTCGCCCGCCTTCCTGAAGATGAAGGCTGAAGGCAAGACCTCCAAGGCTCCGCTGACCGAAGCCTTCGGCCAGTGGAAGAACCTGAAGCTGGTCATCCTGGCGCTGGTGGGCCTGACCGCCGGCCAGGCCGTGGTGTGGTACACCGGTCAGTTCTATGCCCTGTTCTTCCTGACCCAGACCCTGAAGGTCGATGGTCCCACCGCCAACATCCTGATCGCTGCCGCCCTGCTGCTGGCGACGCCCTTCTTCCTGTTCTTCGGTTCGCTGTCGGACAAGATCGGCCGCAAGCCCATCATCCTGGGTGGTTGCCTGATCGCCGCCGTCACCTACTTCCCGATCTTCAACGGCCTGACCCACTTCGCCAACCCGGCGCTGGAATCGGCTTTGCAAAAGTCGCCGGTGATCGTGACCGCCGACCCGGCCAGCTGCCAGTTCCAGTTCAACCCGACCGGTACCAAGAAGTTCACCTCGTCCTGCGACATCGTGAAGGCCAAGCTGTCGGCCGCTTCGGTGAACTACCAGAACGTGGCAGGCGCACCGGGCTCGGTGGCCACCGTCAAGATCGGCGATCGCGTCATCACCTCCTATGAGGCCAACGGCCTGTCCAAGGAAGATGCGGCCGCCAAGGACAAGCAACTGTCCAAGGAACTGGCTGACGACATCAAGGCTGCCGGCTATCCGAGCAAGGCTGATCCGGAGCAGATCAACAAGCCCATGGTCCTGCTGCTGCTGTTCATCCTGGTGCTGTACGTGACCATGGTCTACGGCCCGATCGCCGCCGCCCTGGTGGAAATGTTCCCGACCCGCATCCGCTACACCTCCATGTCCATGCCCTACCACATCGGTAACGGCTGGTTTGGCGGCCTGCTGCCGACCACCTCCTTCGCGCTGGTGGCCTTCAAGGGCGACATCTACTACGGCCTGTGGTACCCGATCGTGATCGCCATGATCACCTTCGTGATCGGCCTGCTGTTCGTCAAGGAAACCGTGCACAACAACATCCACGACTGACCGCAAGACATACCCGCTTTAACGCCCCGCGCCCTGTCGCGGGGCGTTTCTTTTGGGCGTCGCGACCGTGGCAGTCGATATGCCTGCGGGCTCTCGCGAATAAGCTCAAGTTGTGTCCTGCCCCCTCCCCGCAGCAAAAACATTCCAATCCTCCAGACAAGCCCATCAGGAAATCTCTGATGGACGCGTTGCTGAAGATTCATACACTAGGGCCAATGACGCAGACGCTGCGTCGCGCGCAGGAAAATCCCTCTCAGGAGGGGGCGCCAGCCTTGCCAGTGCGCATGACAAAAACCAACCATGTAAACCCTTTGCCATGACATTCCTTGATTCTTTCCGATTCCTATCTCGTCTCAGCAAGAAGAAAGCCGATACGCTGGGGCAGCTCGCCGCCATTGACAAGGCGCTGGCCGTCATTGAGTTCAGCCTCGACGGAAAAATCATCAAGGCCAACAGGAATTTCCTCGATCTGATGGGCTACTCGCTCGTCGAGATCAAAGGCCAGCACCATCGCATTTTCGTGGCAGAGGAAGAACGCAATACGCCCGCGTACGCAAAATTCTGGGAAAAGCTCGCGCGTGGCGAATTTGAACAGAGTCTCTATCGTCGCATCACGAAATCGGGTGCCGAGGTCTGGATTCAGGCCACCTACAATCCCATCATGGATGCTTGGGGACGGCCCTTCAAGATCGTCAAATATGCGCGCGACGTCACGCAACAGCAGCTACAGGTGGCCGACTTCTCGGGCCAGATCAAGGCGATCAACAAGGTCCGCGCCGTGATCCAGTTTGATGTCGCAGGAAACATACTCCACGCCAACGACAACTTCCTGCAGGCGGTGGGCTATACACTTGCTGAAATCCAGGGCAAGCATCATTCCATCTTCGTCGAGCAGACCGAGCGCGCATCTCCTCAATACAAGGATTTCTGGCATCGCCTGGGCATGGGGCAAGCTGATGCAGGGCTGTATCGCCGCGTCAAGAAAAATGGCGATCCCTTGTGGCTACAGGCGAACTACAACCCCATCTTTGACATGAATGGCCGCGTCTTCAAGATCGTCAAATATGCGACCAACGTCACCATCCAGACACAGGCCACCCAGACTCTGCAGGCAGCGGTGAAGGGCCTGACCGGCGCGCTCAGTGAGGGATCGAGCAGTGCGCAGAAGGCGAACAATCTCGTCAAGGCGACCTCCTCCGTCGTTGTGCAAGGGGGCGAGGTCATGAATGAAGTCGTTCATAAGATGAGCGCAATCAATGCCAGCGCGGCAAAGATTACCGAGATCATCGCCGTGATCGACGAGATCACCTTCCGCACAAATCTGCTTGCCCTGAATGCGGCAGTCGAGGCTGCGCGAGCCGGCGAGCACGGGCGAGGATTTGCCGTGGTAGCCAGCGAAGTGCGCAGCCTGGCACAACGCACGGCGGCCTCGGCCAGTGAGATCAAGACCCTGATCGGTGAATCGGTCAACGAGGCCCGGGAAGGATCTGACCTGGTCACGAACGCGGGGAAGACCATGAGCACCATCGTCGAGTCGATCAACAACATCAGCGAAATCATCGAGACGATCAGCGTCTCCGCCCACAATCAGACCAATGAGATCGAACATGTCAACGGGGCATTGGAGCAGTTGCAAATCCTGATGAAATAAGCCGGGACGGGAAAAGTGGGATTAGTCGCGGTTAGCACTGATCAGCAGCGACGATCCCTACCACTCGCGGCGATTGACGCTTGCGCTGCTCGGACTGGCAAGGGCCCCATGCCTCACCATTCGCCGATTTCCCTATTCCCCGATTTCGCACCCAGCTTCCGATCGTGATCGGGCGCAGCCTCCACCGGGCCACTGACGCAGCTCACAACGGAGACCTACGCGCCCTGGAGGCCGGTCTTGGCGTGCTCGCCAGGCTGGACGCGTTCGCCCGCCCGGCCTTCTCTTCCACCAGTTCCATCAAGCCCTGTGCCGCAATTGACAGGCTGCGCCCCTTGGGCGTGACGATCAGCAAGGGCCGCACCAGGTCGGGGGCATCCAGCGGGATGGCCACCAGCTCCGGCAGGCGGAACTGGAACAAGGTCAGCTCCGGCACCACGCTCACGCCCAGGCCGCTTTCGATGAGGGCGGCCACGGTGGCCAGGTGCTCCACTTCCAGTCCGGTATGGATCACCGCGCCCGGGCGCAGGGCTGCATCCAGGTGCTGGCGTACGCTGGTGGAACGGGCCAGGTGGATCATCTCGCAGCCGGCCAGCTGCGCTACCTTGATGCGACGCTTGCCGGCTAGCTTGTGGTCGCGCCGGCAGACCAGATAGAACGGATCGCTATACAGCGGGCGGGTATCGAACTCCAGCAGGTTCGGTCCCGGCGCGGTCAGTGCGATATCGGCCTTGCCCTGGCGCAGCAGGTCCAGGCAGTGGTCTGAGATGGCGTCGAACAGCTCCAGCATCACCCCCGGATAGCGACGCCGGTACTCCGCCAGCACCGGCGGCAGCCAACCCGCCGCCAGCGAGGGCAAGGCGGCGATGGCCACCCGGCCCTTGCGGCGCGCCACGTAGTCGCTCATGTCGGCGAAGGCGGCCTCGATGTCGTGGACCAGCTGGCGTGCCACCTGCACGAACAGTTCACCTTCAGGCGTCAGGGTCACATTGCGGGTATCGCGCTCGAACAGCCGCGCCCCGGCGGCGGCTTCCAGCTTCTGGATCATGGCGCTGAAGGCGGATTGCGAAACGTGGCAGCGCTCGGCCGCGTGACCGAAATGGCGGCAGTCGACCAGGGCCAGGAAGGCCTGCAGCAATCGCGTGGAGATATTGGTTTGCATGGCGAAGGTGGGCCGGCAATTATCCTGAAAAACCGGTCAATCAATCGAAAAAAGCGACTTTACAACAAAATCGACCGCCACCTACACTCGCCCTGCTCACCTCCCGCAGCCTCAGTACACAACAATGATCCGGCGCGTTGGAAGTGATGACAACACAAGAACATCAAACCAAACACCGGAGACACGCATGTTAGCCCTGCTAGGCTTTGTCACGATCGTATCCTTGTTCACCGCCATCCTCACCAAGAAGATGTCGCCGCTGGTGGCGCTGATCGCCATTCCCATCATCGCTGCGCTGGTCGGTGGCTTCGGCCTGCAGACCTCTAAGTTCATCGTCCAGGGCGTGACCGCCATTGCGCCGGTGGCGGGCATGTTCGTGTTTGCGATCCTGTTCTTCGGCATCGTCACCGATGCCGGCATGCTGGACCCCATCATCAGCCGTATCCTCAAGACGGTGGGCAGCCGGCCCACGCGCATCGTGCCGGGTACTGCCCTGCTGGCGCTGCTGATCCACCTGGACGGCTCGGGCGCGGTGACTTTCCTCATCACCATCCCGGCCATGCTGCCGCTGTACAACCGGCTGGGCATCGACAAGCGCATCCTGGCCTGCGTGGCCTCGCTGGCGGCCGGGGTGAACTTCCTGCCCTGGACCGGGCCGATGATCCGCGCCTCGGCGGCGCTGCATATCCCGGTGTCGGACATCTTCACGCCGCTGGTGCCGGTGCAGCTGGTGGGGCTGGCCTTTGTCTTCATCGCTTCCTACCTGCTGGGCCTGAAGGAAGAACGTCGCCTCGGCCTGGGCAAGGGTTCTACGGTGGACTTCGTGCAGCAGCACGAGCTGACCGAGGCGCAAATGAAGATCCGCCGACCGCAGAATTTCTGGGCCAACATCGTGCTCACCGTGTTCGTGCTGGGCGTGATGATCAGCGGCAAGGTCGATCCGGTGGTGATGTTCATGATCGGCGTGGTGCTGGCCCTGATGATCAACTACCGCGACGTGACCATGCAGCGCGAACGCATCGATGCCCACGCCAAGGCGGCGCTGCTGATGGCCAGCATCCTCTTCGCCGCTGGCGTGTTCACCGGCATCATGACCAAGTCGGGCATGCTGACCTCCATGGCCAAGACGGCCGTCGGCCTGGTGCCGCCCGACATGGCCGGCCATATTCCGGTGGTGCTGGGCCTGCTGTCGATGCCGTTGTCGCTGCTGTTCGACCCGGATTCCTTCTACTTCGGCGTGCTGCCGGTGATCGCCGAGGTCAGCCACATGCTGGGCGTACCGACCATCCAGGTGGCGCAGGCGGCGCTGCTGGGCCAGATGACCACCGGTTTCCCGGTCAGCCCCCTGACCCCGGCCACCTTCCTGGTGTGCGGCCTGGCCGGCATTGAACTGGCGGACCACCAGAAGTACACCATTCCCTTCCTGTTCGGCGCCTCGGTGGTGATGACCATCGCCTGCGTGGTGCTGGGCCTGTTCCCGCTGTTCTGATCCAGCGACCGGCCCCGGGAAAGAAACGTTTTTGGAGAATTGCATGACCCATGATCCGCAACGCGTCGTGCGCATCGGCGCCGGTGCCGGCTACTCGGGCGACCGTATCGAACCGGCGGCCGAGCTGGCCGAACAGGGGCAGCTGGACTACCTGATCTTCGAATGCCTGGCCGAGCGCACCATCGCCATCGGTCAGCAGGCGCGGCTGGCCGATCCGACCAAGGGCTACGATCCGCTGCTGGCCGAGCGCATGTACGCCGTGCTCAAGACCTGCGCCGACCAGGGCGTACGCATCATCACCAACATGGGTGCGGCCAATCCGCAGGCGGCAGCCCAACGCATCCGCGAGATCGCCCGCGAGCTGGGCCTGACGCAGCTGAAGGTCGCCGCCGTCATCGGCGACGACGTGCTGGAGGCGGTGCAGGCCGGCGACTTCCGCATCGAGGACAATGGCCAGCCGGTGGCATCCCTGGGGGAGCGCCTCATCTCGGCCAATGCCTACCTGGGCGTGGCCCCCATCCTGGAAGCCCTGCAAGCCGGTGCCGACGTGATCGTCACCGGCCGGGTGGCCGATCCGGCGCTGGTGCTGGCGCCGCTGGTGCATGAATTCGGCTGGGCCGCCGATGACTGGGACAAGCTGGGCCAGGGCACCCTGGTGGGCCATCTGCTGGAATGTGCCGGCCAGATCACCGGTGGCTACTTTGCCGATCCTGGCAAGAAGGATGTGGCCGCGCTGGCGCGACTGGGATTCCCCATCGGCGAGATCAGCGCCGATGGCAGTGCCGTCATCACCAAGGTCGCCGGCTCCGGTGGCCAGGTGACGGCGCAGACCTGCAAGGAACAACTGCTCTATGAAATCCATGATCCGAGTGCCTACTACACGCCGGACGTGATCGCCGATTTCTCGCAGGTGCAGATCACCGAAATCGGCCCTGACCGCGTCGCCGTCACCGGCGGCCGTGGCCGCGCGCGCCCGGAAACGTTGAAGACCACGCTGGGCTACCGCGACAGCTTCATCGGCGAGGGCCAGATTTCCTATGCTGGACCGGGGGCGCAAGCCCGCGCCCAGCTGGCCGCCGACATCGTACGCGAGCGCCTGGCGCTGACCGCCGTGCAGACCGACGAACTGCGCCTGGACCTGATCGGCGTGAGCGCCATCAGTAGCGCGCAGATGGCGTCGGCGGCCCAGGCGCCAGAGCCACAGGAAGTGCGCCTGCGCGTGGCCGGGCGCACGGCCAGCATGAAGGAAGCGGTACGCATCGGCAACGAGGTCGAGACCCTCTACACCAATGGCCCGGCCGGTGGCGGTGGCGCGACCAAAGCCGCCCGCGAGGTCATTGCCGTGCTATCGCTGCTGCTGCCGCGCAGCCTGGTGCACCCATCCGTTCATATCGAGGAGGTCTGACATGCAACTCAGAGACATCGCCCATTCGCGTGCCGGGGACAAGGGCGACATTTCCAATATTTCGGTGATTGCCTACCGCATCGAGGATTACGCCCTGCTGGAACGAGAACTGACCGCCGAGCGGGTGCGAGCGCATTTTGCGGGGGTCGTGCTGGGAGAGGTGGTGCGCTACGCCTTGCCGCAGCTGGGAGCACTCAATTTCGTGATGCAGCGCGCACTGGGCGGCGGCGTGACCCGTTCATTGGCGCTGGATGCGCATGGGAAGGCGTTGTCGGGGGTGATGCTGGACATTGAGTTGGCAGCTTGAAAGCGTCCTTAGTCAAACTTCATGGGCTCCGCTGGTCGTCTATCCAAGGTGGCAAGGATTGCCTCGACATCCTCATTGCGCAAGCCCATATCCTTGCTCAATTGCATCATTGCATCCCCTAGAGGAAGTTGATCCGTGAGTTCAAGTTCAGCTTCGGGATTCAAGCCCGTTTTTTTCACTTTCGTTGGTGAGCGCCAAACATCGGGCTCAGGATTTGTCTTTTTTTGCTTCTGCACAGATTCGACGGGCGGCTTGAAAGAATGATCAGTCATTGCAGTCTCTCCTTGGGTAGAGATTTAAATGTGATAAACGCACCTACTAGCGCAGCATGAATATTCTTAAGATATGAGAATGCGGCGTTCGTATTATTTTGTACCTAGTTAGGCGTAGATAAAGCGACGTTATTGAATCCGCTTATCTCTTTAGCGACAATCAGTTTCCCACGAGAAAAATAGGCAAGTTTTCACCGATTACTTCGCCCGAAACAGCGTGCATTGCGACTGTCCAAAGCCGGCAAGATTTGGTATCGTCCGCCCGTGATTCATTCTCGCACTGCATCAGCTCCCTGCTGATACTCTCCCCCCATTATGAAAAAACCAACTCGACTCGGCACGCCGCTTTCTCCTTCCGCCACCAAGGTCATGCTGCTGGGCTCCGGCGAACTGGGCAAGGAAGTCATCATTGCCCTGCAACGCCTGGGCGTGGAAGTGATCGCCGTTGACCGTTATGAAAACGCGCCCGGCCATCAGGTCGCGCATCGCGCCCATGTGATCAACATGACCGACGGCGCCGCCCTGGCGGCGTTGATCGAGCAGGAGCAGCCGGACCTGATCGTGCCCGAGATCGAGGCCATCGCCACCGACACCCTGGTCAAGCTGGAAGAAGCCGGCCGCGCCCGCGTCATCCCGACCGCCCGCGCCGCCTGGCTGACCATGAACCGCGAAGGCATCCGCCGTCTGGCCGGTGAAACACTGAGCCTGGCGACCTCGCCCTATCGCTTCGCCGACAGCCTCGACGAGCTCAAGGCCGCCATCGACCAGATCGGCTATCCATGCGTGATCAAGCCGGTCATGTCCTCCTCCGGCAAGGGCCAGTCCAAGATCGACAGCGCCGACGAGATCGAAGCCGCCTGGAACTACGCCGCCGCCGGCGGCCGCGTGGACTCCGGTCGCGTGATCGTGGAAGGCTTCATCGACTTCGACTACGAAATCACCCTCCTGACGGTGCGCTCGCTCAACGAAAACGGCGAGACCATCACCAGCTTCTGCGACCCCATCGGTCACGTGCAGGTCAAGGGCGATTATGTCGAATCCTGGCAGCCGCACCCGATGCCGGGCGCCGCGCTGGAGAAGGCCCGCGACATCGCCCGCAAGGTCACCGAGAACCTCGGCGGCCTGGGTCTGTTCGGGGTGGAACTGTTCGTCAAGGGCGACATGGTCTGGTTCTCCGAAGTCAGCCCGCGCCCGCACGACACCGGCATGGTCACCATGGTCAGCCAGGTGCAGAGCGAGTTCGAACTACATGCCAAGGCTATCCTCGGCCTGCCGGTCAATACCGCCCTGCGCACCCCGGGTGCATCGGCCGTCATCTACGGTCAGCATGAAGCCCGTGGCATCGCCTTCGACGGCGTAGCCGAGGCGCTGCGCATCCCCGGCGCCGATATCCGTCTGTTCGGCAAGCCCGAGTCCTTCGCCCGTCGCCGCATGGGCGTGGCCCTGGCCGCCGCCGACAATGTGGAAACCGCCCGCATCCGCGCCAAGCAGGCCGCAGCCAAGGTCAAGCCGGTGATCCCGGAATAAGCGTCGCAAACGATCTGGCCGACGGGCTCCGAGTTGCATCGGAGCCCGTTTTGTTTTTGGGGCCGGCAACGCGGCGGGGAAACGATATAAACAATATGCCCGTCGGCTCTGGTTATAATCGTCGCCTCCCTCCACAACAGCAGCTTTGCTCACGATCATGAAGTGCGATGTCGCCATCATCGGCAGCGGTCTGGCCGGTCTCTCCGTAGCTCTCCATCTTGCCGAAAAGTATCAGGTCGTGGTCGTCTCCAAGGGCGAACTGCTGGACGGCGCCAGCAACTGGGCGCAAGGCGGCATCGCCGCCGTGCTGGATTCCGGCGACAGCCACGCCCAGCACATCGAGGACACGCTGGTGGCCGGCGCCGGCCTGTGTGACGAAGGCGCCACCCGCGCCATCGTCGAACAAGGGCGCCAGGCCATCGAATGGCTGATCGCCCAGGGCGTACCCTTCACCCGCGACGACAGCGCCGAGCTGGGCTACCACCTGACCCGCGAAGGCGGCCACAGCCAGCGCCGCATCATCCACGCCGCCGATGCCACCGGGCATGCGGTGCAGGTGACGCTGGAACAGCGCGTGCGCGCCCACCCCAACATCACCCTGCTGGAACACCACTGCGCCATCGACCTGATCCACGCCGGCAAGCGCGATCGCGAGGCCGAGCCGCGTTGCCTGGGCGTGCATGTGCAGGACAGCCAGAGCGGCCGGGTGCTGGCCATCGCCGCCGGCCGCACCGTGCTGGCCACCGGCGGTGCGGGCAAGGTCTATCTGTACACCTCCAACCCGGATTCAGCCACCGGCGACGGCATTGCCATGGCCTGGCGCGCCGGCTGCCGGGTGGCCAACATGGAATTCATCCAGTTCCATCCGACCTGCCTGTATCACCCCTATGCCAAGTCCTTCCTCATCAGCGAGGCACTGCGCGGCGAAGGCGCCCTGCTCAAGCTGCCGGCCTCGGCCGGTGCGGCCGCCGGCCAGCGCTTCATGCCCGAGCACGATGCCCGGGCCGAGCTGGCGCCGCGCGACATCGTGGCCCGCGCCATCGACTTCGAGATGAAGAAGCGCGGCCTGGACCATGTGGACCTGGACATCAGCCACCAGAGCCCGGCCTTCATCGCCGAGCACTTCCCGACCATCCAGGCGCGCTGCCTGGAGTTCGGCATCGACATCACGCGCCAGCCTATCCCGGTGGTGCCGGCCGCCCACTACACTTGCGGCGGCGTGGTGACCGACATGGCTGGCCACACCGACCTGCCGGGGCTGTATGCCGTCGGCGAGACCGCCTATACGGGCTTGCACGGCGCCAACCGGCTGGCCAGCAATTCGCTGCTGGAGTGCGTGGTGCTGGGACGCGCCGCGGCTGCCGATATCGAGCGCGAACTGGCTGCTGGCAGCTGGCGCGTGGCCGACCTGCCGGCCTGGGATGAAAGCCGTGTCACCGATGCCGACGAGGAGGTGGTGATCGCCCACAACTGGGACGAACTGCGTCGCTTCATGTGGAACTATGTGAGCATCGTGCGTACCGACAAGCGCCTGGAGCGCGCCCAGCATCGCATCCGCCTGCTCAAGGAAGAGATCGACGAGTATTACGCCAACTTCCGCGTCTCGCGCGATCTACTGGAACTGCGCAACCTGGTGGACGTGGCGCAGTTGATCGTCTCCAGCGCACTGATGCGCAAGGAAAGCCGGGGCCTGCACTTCAGCCAGGACTATCCGCGCACGCTGCCCCGGGCCACGCCGACCATCCTGCCCGGGCGGCAATGATGCGCCAGCTCCCTGCCCCGCACCGGCTTGCCGGCGTGACAAAGAGCTAGAGCGATAAAGCGACAAGGCCCGCCGGGTTTCCCAGGCGGGCCTTGTCGTTCCAGCGTACGGACAGCGTCAGCCGACCACGCGCAGGGAAAAGTCGGTGGCCTGGATATCCTTGGTCAGGCTGCCGATGGAAATGCGGTCCACGCCGGTCTCGGCGATGGCACGCACGGTCTGCATGTTGATCCCGCCGGAAGCCTCCAGCAAGGCGCGTCCGGCATTGATGACCACGGCCTCGCGCATCAGCTCCAGCGAGAAATTGTCCAGCAGGATGGATTGCGCGCCGGCCTGCAGCGCTTCTTCCAGCTCCTGCAGGTTCTCCACCTCGACCTGGATGGTGACACCGGCATTGAGCTTTATGGCAGCGGCCACAGCGGCCGTGATGCCACCGGCAGCAGCAATATGGTTTTCCTTGATCAGGATGCCGTCGTACAGCGCCAGGCGCTGGTTGGCGCCGCCACCGACGCGCACTGCGTACTTCTGCGCCAGGCGCAGGCCCGGCAGGGTCTTGCGGGTATCCAGGATGGACGCGCGGGTACCCTGCACCACCTCCACATAACGCCGGGTGGCGCTGGCAACGCCCGAGAGCAGCTGCAGGAAGTTCAGCGCACCGCGCTCGGCAGTCAGCAAGGCACGGGCCGGGCCTTCGATGGTGCAGACCTCGCTGTCGGCCGTCATCATCTCCCCTTCGGCGTAGCGCCAGCTGACCTGCAGCCGCGGGTCGAGGCGGGTCATGACGGCTTCGAACCAGGGCGCACCGCACAGCACGGCGGCTTCGCGCACGATCACGCGGGCCTTGACGAACTCGCTCTCCGGCACCAGCAGGCCGGTGTAGTCGCAGTCACCGACGTCTTCGGCGATGGCCTGGTTGACGTTGGCATCGAAGGCCGCATGCAGTGCCGGATCGAAGGGTGCGAAGGGATTGCGCAGATTGCTGGCGGCGACGGTGGAGGCCGCGGACGCGGATTTGAGGGCGTGGAGAGTCATGCGGGGCCGATTCCTGCAAACAGTTGCTGTTCATCTTCAAGGCGCGCCGACGGGCGGACCTTGGCCTTGCGCTGGGCGGCGAAGTCCAGCATGCGATCGATGCAGACCACGGCCTGCTGGCCTACGGCGGGATCGACATGGATTTCGTTGGCGCCGGTCTCCAGCATATGCAGCAGATTCTGCAAGCCGTTCATGGCCATCCACGGGCAATGGGCGCAACTCTTGCAGGTAGCGCTGTTGCCGGCTGTGGGGGCGTCGATGAAACGCTTGCCGGGGGCGGCGGCGCGCATCTTGTGCAGGATGCCGTTGTCGGTGGCGACGATGAAGGCCGGGGCGTCAGACGCTTGCACGGCGGCGATCAGTTGCGAGGTTGAACCGATCACGTCGGCCTGGGCCACCACGGCCTCGGGCGACTCGGGGTGCACCAGCACCAGCGCATCGGGATGTTCGGCGCGCATCAGTTCCAGCTCCACGCCCTTGAATTCGTCATGCACCAGGCAGGAACCCTGCCACAGCAGCATGTCGGCGCCGGTCTGCTTCTGGATGTAGCTGCCCAGGTGCTTGTCGGGCGCCCACAGGATCTTCTTGCCCTGCGCATGCAGGTGCTGGACGATTTCCAGGCCGATGCCGGAGGTCACCATCCAGTCGGCCCTGGCCTTCACAGCCGCACTGGTATTGGCATAGACCACCACGGTGCGGTCCGGGTGCTGGTCGCAGAAAGCGGCAAACTCGTCGGCCGGGCAACCCAGGTCCAGCGAACAGGTCGCGTCCAGGTCGGGCATGAGGATGCGCTTTTCCGGGCTCAGGATCTTGGCGGTCTCGCCCATGAAGCGCACGCCGGCCACCACCAGGGTCTGGGCGGCGTGATCACGGCCGAAACGCGCCATTTCCAGCGAATCGGAGACGCAGCCGCCGGTTTCCTCGGCCAGGTCCTGCAGGTCTCCATCGACGTAGTAGTGCGCCACCAGCACCGCCTGCTTTTCCTTGAGCAGTTGGCGGATGCGCGCTTTCAGATGCGCGCGTTCCTCGGGGCTGGGCGTGGCCGGTACCTTGGCCCACGCATTGGCGGTACAACTGCCGCCGGTCTCCATTTGCGGTCGCTCGAACTCGACGACCTTGGTTGCTGTTGCTTGCATGGCGGTCAACAATGCTTTGCGATGAGGGGTTATTCGATGCCCTGGCTGGCCAGGTAGTCTTCGTAGTTGCCACGGAAGTCGATCACCTGGCCGTCCTTCACTTCGAGGATGCGGGTGGCCAGCGACGACACGAATTCGCGGTCATGCGAGACGAAGATCAGCGTGCCGGCGTACTTTTCCAGCGCGATGTTGAGCGACTCGATGGACTCCATGTCCATGTGGTTGGTCGGTTCGTCCATGAGCAGCACGTTGTGGCGGCCCAGCATCAGCTTGCCGTACATCATGCGGCCCTTTTCACCACCGGAGAGCACCTTCACGGACTTCTTGACGTCGTCGCCGGAGAACAGCAGACGACCCAGGATGCCGCGCACGGCCTGGTCGTCGTCGCCTTCCTGGGTCCACTTGCCCATCCAGTCGGTCAGGGTCTCGCCGGCAGCGAATTCCTCGGTCGGATCCTGCGGCATGTAGCCCACGTTGGCGTTCTCGGCCCACTTCACCTGGCCGGAATCGGGGTGCAGGCCGGTGACGTCACCACCGATGCTGCGCAACAGCGTGGTCTTACCGGCACCGTTGGCGCCGATGATGGCGATCTTCTCGCCGGCTTCGACCATGATGCTGAAGTTCTTGAAGATGTCGCGGTCGTAGGTCTTGGTGATGCCCTGGGTTTCCACGGCCAGGCGGTGCAGCTTCTTCTCGCCTTCGAAACGCACGAAGGGGTTCACGCGGGAGGACGGCTTGATGTCCTCGACCTTGATCTTGTCGATCTGCTTGGCACGCGAAGTCGCCTGGCGGGCCTTCGACTTGTTGGCCGAGAAGCGGCGCACGAAGTCTTGCAGTTCGGCGACCTTTTCCTTGGCCTTGGCGTTCACAGCCAGTTGCTGGGCACGTGCCTGGGAGGATGCCAGCATGTACTCGTCATAGTTGCCGGGGTAGATCTTCAGGGTGCCATAGTCCATGTCGGCCATGTGGGTGCAGACCTGGTTCAGGAAGTGGCGATCGTGGGAAATGATGATCATGGTGGAATTGCGCTCGTTGAGCACGTCTTCCAGCCAGCGGATGGTGTTGATGTCCAGGTTGTTGGTCGGTTCGTCCAGCAGCAGGATGTCGGGGTTGGAGAACAGGGCCTGCGCCAGCAGCACGCGCAGCTTCCAGCCGGGGGCGACGTTGCTCATGGGACCGTTGTGCTGTTCGATGGGCACGCCCACGCCCAGCAGCAGTTCGCCGGCACGCGCTTCGGCGGTATAGCCGTCGAATTCGGCAAAGCGGGCTTCCAGGTCGGCCGCCTTCATGTAGTCGTCGTCGGTGGCATCCGGGTTGGCATAGATGGCGTCGCGCTCGGACATGGCATCCCACATCTCGACGTGGCCCATCATGACCACGTCCAGCACGCGCATCTCTTCGTAGGCGAACTGGTCCTGGCGCAGTTTGCCCAGGCGTTCGTTGACGTCCAGGCTGACGTTGCCGCCCGAGGGTTCCAGATCGCCACCCAGGATCTTCATGAAGGTGGACTTGCCGCAGCCATTGGCGCCGATCAGGCCATAGCGATTGCCATCGCCGAACTTGACGGAAATATTCTCGAACAACGGCTTGGCGCCGAACTGCATGGTGATGTTTGCGGTGGATAGCACTGCGAAAACCTTTTCAAAAATGTAACTTGCGTGCGCCAGTCCAGGCCACAGCCGCGGCACGCGAAACGGCGGATTTTACCACTGCGCGCCCGCCACGGCTTGCCTGCGGCCACTGGCGAGTGCGCGAAACTTGTCAAACAGCCATTCCCAAACCCGCTTTGACTGTCTGCGACTTACAATTGCGCGGGATTTTTAGCCCCAAGATGAGGCTCTACCCACTTTGTCACTCTGGAAACTGCAAGCATGAAGCAAGCCACCCCGGCCCTTGCGGCCACCCTGATGCTCTCCACCCTGGCCATGGGCCACGCCCTGGCCGCCGAGACCGGCTACAACATCTGGACCAACGAATACACCGTGTCCCGCCAGCAACTGCAAAGTGCCATCGCGCCGCAATTCCCGCGCAAGCTGCGCTACATGGACATCTTCGACGTCACATTGAGCAATCCGCGCCTGGGCATGTTGCCGAGCGAAAACCGCATGAACACCGTGGTCGATGCGCAGATTGCCAACCCGCTGCTGCTGCAGCGCCCGGTCAATGCGGTACTGACGCTGAGCAGCGCCTTCAAGTACGACCCGGCCACCCGCTCGCTGCGCCTGGACGCGCCCAAGGTGGACAAGGTCGACAGCACCGACCTGCCGCCGCAGTATGCGCAGCAGCTGACTGCGCTGGGTAACGCCGCTGCCGACCAGTTCCTGCGCGACTACGCGCTCTATACCTTCACGCCAGATCAGTTGCAGATGAATGGCAAACGCTTCGAACCCGGCAAGATCACCGTCGAAAAGGATGCGGTGAAGGTCGAGGTCAAGGAGCAATAAGCACCCTGCCCGCGCCTGCGCCGCCTGCTCCTCGGGCCTCAGGCCCGGCGCAGAGGCAAGAACGGGTAATCCGACAGGGTCAGCGTGAAGCCTTGCGCGCCCTGCGCATCCAGCACCGCATGGGCACCCAACGGCAGCGTGACCAGGTCGCGCACATGCCCGAAGGGCAGCCCGGTGACGATCGGGGTGGCGATGCGCTGGCGCAGGAAGGCCAGCATCGCCGTGAAATCGTAGCCGTTGTCGATCTCGGCCAGCCGGTAACCGGAAAAATCGCCCAGCACGATGGCCTGCTGGCGCGCCAGCACACCGGCCTGCTCCAGCTGCAGGATCATCCGCTCGACGCGGAAGGGATGTTCATTCACATCTTCCAGAAACAGAATGCCGCCGTCCATCCTGGGGAAGCGCGGATGGCCCACCATGTGCGCCACCATGGCCAGGTTGCCACCCCATAGCCTGCCCTCGCAACGCACTTCCGGGCTGAGCGGATCGGTACGACGGTCGCCAATGGCGGGACGCTCGGCATCGCTCTCACCCTGGTAGTTGCGCACCACCACCTGCGGCGAAGTCAGGGTGCGCCAGAAGGTCGACAGCGCCTGCCAGTTGGGGGCCAGGGCGCCGAAGTCGCCATTGAGCATCGGGCCCTGGAAGCCGGCGTGACCGCACTGGTCCAACAGGACACACTGCAGCGCCGTGAAATCACTGTAACCCACCAGCAGCTTGCCGCTGGCGGCCAGGGCCGGGATATCCAGCGCCGGCAGGATGCGGCTCATACCGTAGGAACCGCGCAGCCCCAGGATCACGTCAATCTCCGGATCGGCGGCGGCCTCCATCAACTGCGCGGCGCGCTGTTCGTCGGTGGCGCCAAAGCGCTGGAAGCGCTGCGCATGGTCGTAGAAGTTGCGCACCCGGCAGCCCAGCGACTCCAGCAGGGCCACGCCACGCTGCACGCCCTCCGGTTCCACCCCGGCATGGCCGCAGGGGGCCACGATGGCCACACCGGTGCCAGTTGGCACCAGTCCGTCGAGAAGTTCGCGCCCTGCTGTCATGCTGCTCCACCTTGTTGTTCACCCTCAGCGGGCGTCGACTGCAGGCGTTGTTGCTTCACCTGTTCGCGCCGCATGGCGAAGAATTCTTTCAATAACTGCCCGCATTCCTCGGCCATCACACCACCCAGCAGCTCGGTGTGATGGTTCAGTTTTTCCTGCTCGAACAGGTTCACCACCGAACCGCAGGCCCCGGTCTTGGGATCAGACGCGCCATAGACCACCCGCGCCAGGCGCGCATGCATCATGGCGCCGGAGCACATGACACAGGGCTCCAGCGTCACGTACAGCTCGCAGCCGGGCAGCCGGTAGTTGCCCAGCTTTTCGGCCGCGCGGCGCAGGGCCATGATCTCGGCATGCGCCGTCGGATCATGCTTGCCGATGGGCTGGTTGAAGCCGGTCGCGATGACCACCCCATCCTTGACCACCACCGCGCCCACCGGCACCTCGCCCAGCGCCCAGGCGTTGTTGGCCTGGTCGAGCGCGGCGCGCATGTGGCGCAGGTCGGCTTCGGTTGCCGCCAATGGCGTCGGTGCTGTCGATGGCGTTGCCGCCTCGAGCGGAAGCGAAGCGTCCATCAGTCGGCCGTGATCTCGGCCCAGCAATTGGGCGTTTCGTGCAACACCAGCTTTTGCAGATGCAAGCCGGTGCCATAACGGTCCTTGTAGGCCGCCTTGAGGATGGCGAAAGCCTCACGGGCCAGGTTTTCCACGGTGGGGATGCTGCCGATGACCACCGTCTTGTGGCCCGGCAGGCTGGCCAGGAAGTCGCGCACCGGCGCGTCCTTGTCATAGACCAGGAAGGCGTGGTCCCAGACGTCCACCAGGTGTTCCTTGGCCAGGGATTTGATGTCGGAGAAGTCCATGATCATGCCATTGTCGGAATTGCCCTCGATATCGATGACCGCGCCGGTCAGGGTGATTTCCAGCGTATAGCGGTGGCCGTGCAGGTTGCGGCACTGGCTCTTGTGGTCCGGGATACGATGGCCGGCGTCGAATTCGAGTTTGCGGGTAATGGTCAGCATGAATGTTTCTTCAAGGAAGCCCGCCGCAGCTTGCGCGCAGCGGGCCGGGATGAGGTCATTGTAATCACGCGGCGCAGCGCCGCATGAAGAAAAAAGCAAAATCGCTCAGGGAATGTTGAGCAGCTTGTGGGTCTGGATGCTCAGCTTCCACTTGGGATTGTGCTTGACCATGTCGATGGCCATGCGGGTATTGGCGGCCGCCTGCGGGCCATCCATGGGCTGCAGCAGGAAGTGCTGGAAATCCAGCTTCTCATACTCCGCCAGCGGCTGGCCGGCCTGCGGCACCACCACTTTCAGCTCACTGCCGCGCAACACCTTCAGCTCGGCCCCCATCTTGGGGCTGACGCAGATCCAGTCCACCCCGTCCGGCACGGCAATGGTGCCGTTGGTCTCGATGGCGATTTCGAAGCCCACCGCATGCATCGCCTCGATCAGGGCGGCATCCAGCTGCAGCAGCGGTTCACCACCGGTAAAGACCACGTACTTGCTGGGCGCATAGCTGGCCGGCCAGAGGCTGTCGATCATCGCCGCCAGTTCGCCAGCGCTCTTGAACTTGCCGCCGTTCTCGCCATCGGTGCCGACGAAGTCGGTGTCGCAGAACTGGCAGATGGCGCGGTTGCGGTCTTCCTCGCGCCCGGTCCACAGATTGCAGCCGGAAAAACGGCAAAAGACGGCCGGACGACCGGCGTGCGCGCCCTCGCCTTGCAAGGTATAGAAGATTTCTTTGATGCTGTAGGTCACGATATCGGAGCGGGCGGGCCGCAGAAACTGGGCAGGCTGGCCGGGGCCGGCTGCCATGCTGATGCCTGGTTGGAGCGACATTTTTAACGGAGGCCCTCATTATAGCCGCTCCCCACCGGCCCGGACGCGTTTGCCGCCCCGCAAGCAGCTCAGGCCGTGCTCAGCGCCACCACCGGGTCCAGCCTCGCCGCCCGCCGCGCCGGCATGTAGCCGAACAGCAGCCCGGTCAGCACGGCGCAGCCGAAAGCCGCCAGCATGGCCGTCAGCGAAAAGATCAGCGGCACCCCGGCCACCATCAGTGCCAGCCCCACCGCCACGCCCAGACCCACCCCGGCGGCACCACCCACCAGCGTCACCAGTACCGCCTCGGTGAGGAACTGGCGCAGGATGTCGCGCTGTCGGGCACCGGTGGCCAGGCGGATGCCGATCTCACGGGTGCGCTCGCGCACCGTCATCAGCATCACGTTCATCACGCCGATGCCGCCCACCAGCAGCGAGACCGCCGCCACCAGCGACAGCATCATGGTCATGGTGTCGCGCGTGCTGGCTTCGGCGGCGATGGAGGCGGCGGCATTGCCGATGCTGAAGTCGCGGATGCCATGCCGCTCCAGCAGCAGGGCTTCCAGTTGCTGCTGGGTGTCCTGGATGCGACCGACATCGGCCACCGCCATGACCGTATAGGTCGGCTCACGCTGGCCGAAGACCTTGGCCCCGGCCGTGGAAAAGGGCATGAGCAACAGGTTGTCTTCGTCACGGTCCCCGCTGAGGGCACCCTTCTCGCTCATCACGCCGATCACCTGGAACGGCGAATTGCCGATCAACACCATCTGCCCCACCGGGTCCGGTACCTCCGGCATCAGCTCGCGCGCCAGCCGGTGGCCCAGCACCGCCACCGAGGCCAGTTCGCGTTCGTCCTCGACCGTGAAGAAGGCGCCCCGTGCCAGCGGCCAGGTCTGGACCTCGGGCAGGCCGGCGCCGGTGCCGCGGACATAGGTCTGGATATCCTGGTTGCCATGACGCACCACCTTGTTGCCCGTCACATTGGGCAGGACATGGGTGATGTTGGGCAGGTCGGCCACCGCCTCCAGGTCTTGCAGGGTGATGCTGCGCCCCGGGATGCGCGAACTCTCGCCGATGGCGGCCATGTACATCAGGTTGGAGCCGAAGCGTCCCAGTTGCGCCACCACCTGCTGGCGCGTGCCCAGGCCGATGGCCATCATCACGATCACCGAGGCCACGCCGATGACGATGCCCAGCAAGGTCAGCGCGGTGCGAAAGCGGTTGACCCACATCACCCGCCAGGCAGCCCGCGCCGCCTCGCGCAATTCGTCCCGCCAGCGGCGCACCGGTGGCTGGCTGGCGGCAGCCTCGCGGAGATCGGGCATGGCCTGTGCAGGTGCATCCGGGGCCGCGCCGCTGTCACCGATGATGCTGCCATCTCGCACCTCGATGACACGCCTGGCCTGAGCGGCCACCTCACGATCATGGGTGATGAGGATAATGGTATGGCCGGCATCGGCCAGTTCATGGAACAACTGCATCACCTCGGCGCCGCTCTGGCTGTCCAGCGCCCCGGTGGGTTCATCGGCCAGGATGATGCGGCCGCCGTTCATCAGGGCGCGGGCGATCGACACCCGCTGCTGCTGGCCGCCGGAGAGCTGGTGCGGCCGGTTGTCCAGGCGCTGCGCCAGCCCCAGCCGCGCCAGCAGTGCCGCCGCCCGTTGCCGCCGCTGCGGTTCGGGCTGGCCGGCGTAGATGGCCGGCAGCTCCACGTTTTCGCAAGCGGATTCGGTGGGGATGAGGTGATAGCCCTGGAAGACGAAGCCGAAGGCTTCACGTCGCAGCCAGGCCAGACGGTCGGCATCGAAGGCGGCGACGTCGCTGCCGTTGAACAGATATTGGCCAGCGCTGGGACGGTCCAGGCAACCGAGGATGTTCATCAAGGTGGACTTGCCCGAGCCTGAAGCACCTACGATGGCGACGAATTCACCCTGGCGTATCTGCAAGTCCACCCCGCGCAGCACCTGTACCGCAGGGCTGCCGTCCTGGCCGCCATAGTCCTTGCGCAGGCCGCGCAGTTCAATCAGGGCAGCGGCGGTCGCGGCCGCCATCACAGCTGGAACCTCGGCAGACCGCGTCGGCCCGGTTTCTCTGCAATGACGATCTGTTCACCTGCCTGCACACCCTGCTGCACTTCCACGCTGATCCGGTTGCGCACGCCCGCGCGCAGTTCGCGCTCCTCGATACGCCCATCGGGCAGTTGTATCCGTGCCAGCAGGCGTTCCCTGTCCTTGCGCACGGCGGCCAACGGTACCACCAGCACGTCACGTGCCGCCGCCACGACGAAATGGACCTGCGCCGTCATCTGCGGCATCAGGGCGCCATCGCGATTGTCTACGTCGAACAGGGCCATGTAGACCACCACCTTGTTGCTGGAGGGCGCCAGTGCGCTGTCCAGGCTCTTGCCCTCGCCGCTGGGCGCCGGCAGCACCTGGCGCACCTGCGCCTGCCAGCGCCGTTGGTCGCCGCCGAGGGTCGAGAAATAGACCGGCATGCCGGCCCGCACCTTGCGCACTTCGGCTTCGGACACCTCGGTCCACACCGTCATCACGGACAGGTCCGCAATGCGCAGGATGGCGGGCGTCTGGTAGGTGGCGTTGAGGGTCTGGCCTTCACGGGCCTCGACGTTGACCACCGTGCCGTCCATGGGCGCATAGATGCGGGTATAGCCCAGCCGCACTTCGTCGGCCTGCACCGTGGCGGCGTTCTGCGTGATCTGGGCCTGGATATGAGCCACGCGGGCCGCGGCCTGGGCCAGCGCGGCTTCGGCGATATCGACGTCCTCGGTACGGGTGGCGCCACCGGCGTCCAGCGCCCGCTGCCGCTGCGCCTGGCGCAGTGTCAAGGCATGCTGGGCCTGCTGCTCGGCCAGTTGCGCACGCAGCCCGCTGAGGGCAGCCCGCCCGGCATCGACCGTCGCCTTTTGCACGCTGGGATCGATCTCGACCAGCAACTGGCCCTTCTTGACCGTATCGCCGGGCTGCACATGCAGGTGCTGGATCTGCCCGGATACCTGCGCGCCGACATCGACGAACCGCCGTGGCTGCAGCTTGCCGACCGCCACCACACTGGCTTCCACATCGCCTCGCGTCACCGCGACCGTATCGTATTCCGGCCCCGCCTGCCCCCACGACCAGGCCAACACGCCCAGCACCGCTGCCAGTGATGCCAGTGCGGCCAGCGTCATGCCCGCGCCCCATCCACGTCTTGACTTGCCCCTGCTCACCCGATCTCCTTGCTTGCCGCAAAAAAGCCGGACCGGCCAATGGCGCGATCCGGCAAGCCTTGCTCTCAGAACTCCACGCGCGCGTTCAGGCTCAGGGTGCGCGGTGCACCGGCGAAGATGTAGCTGTCGCCGTTGTAGACCCAGTAGCGGCGGTCGGCCAGGTTCTGTACCTGGGCATTGAAGGTGACGTCCTTGCCACTCAGGCGGGTGCGATAGACGGCGCCGACGTCCATGACGGTGTAGGCGCTCAACTCACGCTGGGGGGCGCCGGTGTCGAGCTTG
Organism: Herbaspirillum sp. VT-16-41; assembly: GCF_001994935.1. Classification (NCBI taxonomy): domain Bacteria; kingdom Pseudomonadati; phylum Pseudomonadota; class Betaproteobacteria; order Burkholderiales; family Oxalobacteraceae; genus Herbaspirillum; species Herbaspirillum sp. VT-16-41. The sequence goes on along the minus strand of NZ_MUXB01000114.1, from coordinate 317,561 downwards.
GAGCGGCCGACATGGCGCAGGCCGCCGTTCACGCTGAGGCCAGCCACACCCGCGACGCGGTACCGCACACCGGCGGTGGCCTGCATGCGCGGCGCACCCACGACCTGCTTGCCGGCCAGGTCGGCGGAATCGCTCTGGTACTTGGCGTCCAGCCACATGAGGCCACCCTCCAGGTTCAGCGCCGGGGTGAGCGCATAGCGACCGGACAGGTCCAGGCCCTGGTAGCGGGTCTCGCCATCCTGCACCAGCGTATTGGCCGCGTTGACATACTCCGCCGCCCGCTGCATGCGGAACACCGCCGCCGTGGCGCTCCAGTTGGCCTGCTCGACCTTCACGCCAGCCTCGATCTGCTTGCTCTTCAGGGGCGGCATGACCTCGCCGGCATTGGCCGTGGTATCGCCCGCCGTACCACCGCGCTCCAGCGCTTCGACATAGCTGACATAGGTGGTCAGGCCGGCCAGGGGCTTGAACATCAGCGCCACCGTGGGCGTGACCGGGGAACGCTGGTAGGTCGTCGTCTGCACGCCGACCCGGTTGTAACCCCGCTGGTCGAAGCGGGTGTAGCGCAACCCGCCGATGAGCGACCACTGCTCGCCCAGGCTCAGAGTATCGCTGGCGAAGAGTGCGTTCTGCACGATCTCCGAACCCCGGTATTGGGAATGGCCGGCGTTGCTGATGCTGCCCACGCTGAGCAGCGAATCGCGGTAGATGTTGCCGCTACCCACGGCCGTGCTGGTCGAGGCTCGGTCGGAGAGCACCTCGTATTGCTGGCGGCTGGCGCCAAAGACCAGTTGATGACCGATCACACCGGTCTTGAGCTTGCCCTCCAGCATGGCCTGCAGCTGCTGATACTGGAAACTGTAGAGCCCGCCATAGACCTGCGTGCTGCTATTACCCAGCGCATCGTTGATGCTGATGTCGCCATAGACGTAATCCACGTCTTCACGGGCGTAGCGATAGTTGAAGCTGGATTTCCAGTCCGGATTGAGCTGCCATTCCAGGCCGGTGCTCACCACGATGTTTTCATTGCTGAAATAGGCGCCCTCAGGTTGCTGGCGGGTGCGCGGATCGATGGCGGTCGGCAGGTCCAGGCCGCTGGCCAGGCTCATGCCCCAGAAGGCGTTGCCGTTGGACTTGCGACGGGCATAGACAGTATCGAAACTGAGCTTGAGGTCCTGGGTCAGCCTGAGGTCGGTGGCCAGCGAGGCCACGGTACGATCCAGCGAGCCGCCCTTGAAGTAGGTGCCGCCCTGCTCCTGCACCAGGTTGATCCGGTAGCCCAGGCGCTGGTCGTCGCCGGCGCGACCGCCCATGTCGATGTGCTTGGAGAACAGCGAACCGGTCTTGTAGCCGACATCGACGGCAAACAGATTCTCGTCGGTGGGCCGCTTGAGCACGTAGTTCATGATCCCGCCCGGCGAGCCGAAGCCATACATGAAGCCCGACAGCCCCTTGAGCAGCTCCACGCGCTCGAACACTTCCATCGGTAACAGGTCGTTGCCCCAGCCCGGCAGGGCCAGGCCATCCATCTTGAAACCGTTGGTGTCATCGATGCCCAGGCCGCGCACCAGCAGCGAGGACCCGCGCCCGTATTCGCCGCTGGCCGAGGTCACCGAAGGATCGTAGCGAAAGGCCTGCTCGACGGTGGTGACCTGGCGCTCCTGGATATCGTCCTTGTCCACCACGGTGATGGAAAACGGCGTCTCCAGCAGCGAGCGCGATCCCAGCGCGCCACTGCTGGCCGGACGCTGCAGGCCGGTCCCCGGATCGGCGGCGCTGGTGGCCACCACGGTCAGGGCCGGCAGGCTGGAGGACTGCGCCGGCAACTTGCGTACGTGGATGCTGCCATCCTCGCGTTGATCCGCCACCAGGCCACTTCCGGACAGCAACTGTTCCAGCGCGCGGCTCACCGGCAGATTGCCTTCCACGGCGGGCGCCTGCCTGCCGCGCAGCAATGCCGGATCGACCACCAGCAGGCGACGCGCACTGGCGGCCAGGCGGTTGAGGGACTGGTCCAGCGGACCGGCAGGAATGGACAACGGCAGACTCTGCTCGGCCGCCACCGGTGTAGCCGCACTGGCCGGCATGACCAGCGCGACACCGGCCAGCAGCAGGCTACCGGCCATCAGGACATGGGCGGTGGTGGACAGTGCCCTGAGCGGACGGGTTGCACCGGTGGTGCCGCGGGCGCGATGGGTGGTGGCGGTAGAACGAAGCGACTGATGGCGCATTATTGTTATCCTCGTTAGCGATGAAAAGTGAAGGTCTTCATCTGCTTTACGAACGAGAATCCAAATGTGCTATGGCTGGCCGGATTTTTTCTGCGCGGCAGCGACCACCCGGGTCCAGTAGCGCGTGTGACGCTGGATGCGGATCGGGAAGGCATGCTCCAGCGCCGCCAGCACGCGGTCGGTATCTTCCAGCGGGAAGACGCCATTGACCGGAATCTGCGCCACCGCATCATCGACCTGCAACAGGCCCGGCCGATAACGCCCCAGCTCGGCCAGCAGATCGCCCAGGGGCCGCTCGCGGGCGATCAGCATGCCCTGGGTCCAGGCCTGCGCATTCGGGTCGAGCGCAGCGACCGCGCCCACGATGACATCGTCGAAAACCGCCTGTTGCCCCTGCCCGACCAGCGCGCTCCCCACGGCGTTGCGTGCCGGGGTGATGCGGACCGCACCTGCCATCACCTCGACCCGACTGCGGCCGGCCTGGCGCCATCCGGGCGACGCTTCCTGGCGCACTACGAAGCGTGTCCCCAAAGCCTGCACCCGCCCCTGGGCCGTATCCACATAAAAGGGCTGCTCCGCCCAGCCTGCCAGGTGGGCGGTCTCGACCATGATGGCACCGCGTCGCAGCACCAGCCGCCGCAGCCCATCGGCAAAGCGGATATCGACAGCGCTATCGCTATCGAGCACCAGTCTGCTGCCATCGGGCAGCGCCAACTCGCGCCGTTCGCCGACGGCGCTGCGCTGATCGGCGGTCAGCGCCAGGTAGGCGTGGCGGCGGTCGTAGCACAGCGCCCCGGCACCGGCGACCAGCAGCAAGGCCAGCACCTGCCGCCGGCTCGTCCGGACGGGGCCGCGGGGGCCTCGGGCGCGCAAGGCCTGGCTGGCCGCCTGCGACGGCATGCCCTGCAGCATGCCCTGGAAGCGGCTCACCGCTTCCCACTGCCGGGCATGGGCCGGGTTGGCCACCAGCCAGGTGGCGAAGGCCTGTCGTTGCGCGGGGGTGACTTCACCGGAGGCCAGGATCACGAACCATTGCAAGGCCTGGTCCAGGGCGTCTCCGGTGACATATTCCGTGGCGTCCGGGTGCAGGGTCGCGGCGCTCAGCATGCGCAGACCGGTTCGCCGCACTGCTGCATGGCGAGGAAGCAGGCCCGGGTGGCCGTGAGCATATGCTTGCGAACAGTGGCAACGGCGATGCCCAAGGACGCGGCGATAGCGCTATATGTCATACCGTCGAATTGCGACATGAAGAAGGTTTCCCGCACCTTCGGCGGCAGCCCCTCCAGCGCCGCATCGATGGCCGCCAGGGTCTGCAGCACGATGAGGGTGTCTTCATGCGACGGCGCATGGGCTTCGGGCAAGGCTGCCAGGGCCTCCAGATAGGCTGCCTCCAGCTTGCGACGCCGATGCAGGTCGATCATCAGGTGCTTGGCGATCTGGACCAGATAGGGGCGCGCCTGCTCCGGGTTCGGCATGCTGCGCCCCGTGGCCACCCGGACATAGGTGTCCTGCACCAGATCGGCCGCGTCGCCACGGTTACCCAGCTTGCGTTGCAGCCATTGCAGCAGCCAGCCGTGATGGCCGCTGTACATCCTTTGCAATGCGTCGCTTTCCTGCCTGTCGAGTAACCGGGCTTCCATGAGCATGATTCTTAATAATGAGAATCATTATTATATGGAAGCAGCTACGATTTGTCAGTTTTCAGTCCACGAAACTGATCACTTGCGCCATTCCAGGGGTTCGCCGGGCTCGGGCAGGTCCAGCTTCAGACCCAGGCGTTCAATCAGGCGCCGGGCGTCGAACGGCGCCTTGACCTTTATATCGTTATCGAAATAGCAATAGATATCACGACTGGCGCGCTGCCGTGGCGCACCGGACGCAATGCGCGGCCCCTGCGCCGGCTGACCGCCTCCGGCCCAGGCCCGGATGCGTTCGGCCCAGGCGTCGATGGCCTCATCGCTGTAACCGCTCTGGTAGAGGCGCTTGTCACCGTGCAGACGCAGATACATGAAATCAGCCGTCACATCTTCCTGGTAGGGCCATTTCTTGGGCGCATCGGCCACCACCAGCGCCACCTTGTACTTGCGCAGCAGCTTGATGAAGGACTCGTCAACGAAACTGTCATGGCGGATTTCCATGGCATGGCGCAGCTTGCGTTTCCTGTCGATTTCCAACTGCACCCTGCCCTCCATGCGCGGCTCATGTCCACGGGCCAGTTTCTGTGCGGCTTCGGTATCGTGCGGCAGCAGGCTCAGGAAGTGCTCCAGGGCCTCGGGCTCATAACTGAAACTGGGCGGAAACTGCCACAGGAAGGGGCCCAGTTTTTCCTTCAGGTTGAATACACCGGAGGCGAAGACATTGGCCAGGGCGCCATCGATATCCTTCAGCCGACGGGTATGGGTGATGAAGCGATTGCCCTTGTGGCTGAAGACGAAGCCGGGTGGCGTGGACTCATACCAGCGCTGATAGCTTTCCGGCCGCTGCAAGGCATAGAAGGAACCGTTGAGCTCGATGCTGGGCAGCATGCGCGCGGCATAGCCCAGCTCGTCATCCTGGCGCAGTCCCTTGGGGTAGAAACTGCCGCGCCAGGGCGCGTAACGCCAGCCGGAGATACCGATCCAGATCTTGCCCACGCCTGCCTCCTCGATCCTGTTCATGCACGGTGTGACCGGGGTAGGCAGACTTGGTGCCGGCCAGCGCGGCAGTAGCATGCTGCTGGTACACTGCTGCCCTTTGATCGACCGCCCGCCTTATCCCCTTTTTCCTCCTTTTTCGTCCTCTTCCTTAAATTGCAGGCCCTTTCCATGACCGCCATCACCCAATTCCGCCTCGGCTCCCCCGCTCCCGAACATGACCACCCCGTCGAAGAGCGCCGCCTGGAAGGCAATCCCCTGCGCACCACCTGGAACCACTTCACCAGCGTCAGCGGCGAAATCAACGCCGGTATCTGGGCCTGCGAAAAAGGCAGCTGGCGCATTGCCTTTGCACCGACCAAAGATGAATATTTCTACGTGCTGGAAGGTCGCTGCCGCGTCATTGATGAGCAAGGACTGGCTGCCGAAGCCGGCCCGGGGGATGCCATGGTGATCCCGGCGGGTTTTAAGGGCGTGTTCGAGGTGGTGGAGCCGATGCGCAAGCACTATGTGATCGTCGAGCGCGGCGGCGCTTGAGACGATGCGAGCAGGCCCCATTACTGACTTAATGGCCCGGACTTGTCTATGACTCCTCGCCACATGGCTGGGCATGCATCCCATACCGTCGTTTCGTCATTAATGGGCCCGCATCACCTCAATCGAGGTAAGGCTGCAAAAGTTTCCTGACCTGAAATCTGCTTCCAGCAACAGACAAATGATTGTCATCAGCATAAAGCAGAGCACCTCGCTCATCAAAAATCACACAACGATCAGATGAACAGAAGGCAGGAATGCTATCAATGAAAGTGATATTTTTGAGCTTAGAAAAAGCATTACGATAATCAGCTTGCCTCCTGAAGACGGCCTCCTTCGCCACAAGACAATTCCGAGTGATTGTTTTGAAAGGACGAGTTAAACAGGCGTCAGGAAGAAAGCTAAGCTCCGGATTTTCACTAACGTAGAAAATAGAATGACCGCTGGCGCTTAGTCGATTGAAAGAGATTTGTGCGGAATTTACAAACTTCTCTACCGGAGTTACGTTAATGCCGCGCTTCGTGTCTCCAGTTAAAGGCGCAGTCCCAGTCGTATATATCGGCCCTCTAGTAAAAACAAATATTTTCTTTATGTCTGACTTACTTTCGAGCACCTTCAGCAATTGCTCTGTCCTGTCATTACAAGCATCTAGCTCAACCTGATTATTGCCGGTGGGACTTCCCAGAAAAGGCGGGCAGCTACTATTAGCCAAAAGAACCGTATTCTTCCCACGACTCTTTAGAAACTCCGAAATTCCCGGATATGCCACATGGGCGTGACTATCACCGATAACAGCGACAGTTTCATTGGAATTCACATTTGTAAAACGGCAGTACGGAAACAATGGAGACTTCAATTCAACATATGCCAAACATGCATCATCAATTTCAGGAGTCCTGACAAACTCGTTCTTGTTATTGACAAAGCCTTTAATTGAGCTCCTTGAGTCGAAACCATCTTTCACATAAGTGATATATCCGACCGAACCAACCACCATCATAAGAACGACAAGTACGGTGACTTTGGTTTTTCCGCGATTACCTAGGCGTATTGGACGCTCGATAAGCTTGTATGAAAGCCAAGCAAGCAAAATAGATAGCGCGACAGCGACGATGCGTAGGGTTTGACCTGGGACGTCACTTTCCACGATCCTAGCGAATGAAAGTAACGGCCAGTGCCACAGGTAGAGAGGAAAGCTAATTAAGCCAAACCAAACTACGATCTTATTAGAGAGTACTGTGCGATTAAACCATGCATGGGGTCCTGCCATAATAATTGCAGTGGCGCCTAGAACGGGAATAACAGCCCACTTTCCAGGGAAGCTAAGGTCGCTCCCGATACGCCAAAAACCATAAAGCAATAGCAAGGCACCGAGAAAAGAGATTAGATGAGATAAGGTATTCCCATCACTTTCTGACGATGCCCGGTAGATTATTTTAGCGAGCCGACCGTCAATCCTTAAGCCGATGCTCGCAAAAGCCTCTTTCTTGTAGAGAGTAATCCAAGCCAGCAAACTTCCGGTCAACAACTCCCAAAACCTGGTTTGCGGAGAATAGAAAGCAGCTACCACATCTTTTTGCACGCCTTTAAGATTCAAGTAGAAAGACCCAAGCGCGGCTAATATGGACAGCGTAAGTAAGTTGAACTTCCTCTTCCAAGCAACATATAACAGCAATGGCCAAGCAATATAGAACTGCTCCTCCACGCCTAAACTCCACAAATGCAGTAATGGTTTTGTCTCGGCTGAATTATCAAAATATCCGGCCTCTCTCCATAAAACCCAGTTAGACAAAAAGCTGGCGCCTGCGGCCATATGCTTGCCTAACTGCCGGTATTCATCAGCAAGTAAAGCGAACCATCCAAAAATATAGCTTGCTGTTAAAACAAGCAGCAACGACGGAAAAATTCGTTTGATGCGTCTTGAGTAAAATTCAACGAAACTGAAAGTGCCTTTATCTAGGTTTTCAAAAATAATGGTAGAAATAAGGAAACCCGAGATAACAAAAAAGACATCAACGCCAATAAAGCCACCTTTCATGGAAGCCGGGAACGCATGAAAAACAACTACTGACAGCACAGCGACGGCCCTCAAGCCATCTATGTCAGCGCGATATTTGGGGTGTGACAGATGTGGCATCAATGTTGTCGTTTTAAGCCAAACTCTGCGAAGTTAACACTCTCCGAGCGCCAGCGATCAGCTAGAACCTAAAAATTTGGCGATTATATAGTTAGTCGGCGTGACCTAAGACGAATTTTGTAGTACGGGTAGGTGAGCTCTTTATGCAATTAAGCGGCCCTGTTTTTGTAGTCAGCGCTAGAGTTAGTCGCCAGCCGGAAAGGACGCACTGTCGCTCAACAGACCAGTCGCACGGATAGGGAGACCTTCAGAGGCGGAAATATGATGAGCGACAGACCGCCAGTACCGTCAAAGTCGTCTTCAGATTCGTTTGCAAGTGCAGGGCAAATCTCATTGCTGAAAGCAGCAGCCAGTGTGTGCCGCAATGCAACGACGAAATAAATCGCCAGTTCCTTATCCCCTTTAGGACCGCGAGTGAACTGCGCAGCTAGCATGGCATAGCAAATGCCTGCGACCAGCAGTGCAGTCCTGCCGTTGATGAAGTGAAAACATCACCAACGGCATTTAAAACAAACGATTAGAAATCACCCTTATTCCCACTCAATGGTCGCCGGCGGCTTCCCCGAAATGTCATACACCACCCGGTTCAGGCCGCGGACTTCATTGATGATGCGGTTGGACACGCGTCCCAGCAATTCATGCGGCAGGTGCGCCCAGTGGGCGGTCATGAAGTCCTGGGTCTGCACGGCGCGCAGGGCCACGACGTATTCGTAGGTACGGCCGTCGCCCATCACGCCCACCGACTTCACCGGCAGGAACACGGCGAAGGCCTGGCTGGTCTTGTCGTACCAGCTCTGGCCGTCGTCATCCTTCGTATTGCGCAGTTCCTCGATGAAGATTGCATCAGCGCGGCGCAGCAGGTCGGCGTATTCCTTCTTGACTTCACCCAGGATACGCACGCCCAGGCCCGGGCCGGGGAACGGGTGGCGGTAGACCATTTCCGGCGGCAGGCCGAGGGCCACGCCCAGTTCGCGGACTTCGTCCTTGAACAGTTCGCGCAGGGGTTCCAGCAGCTTCAGGTTCAGGGTTTCCGGCAGGCCGCCGACGTTGTGGTGGCTCTTGATGGTGTGGGCGGTCTTCTTGCCCTTGCCGGCGCTTTCGATCACGTCCGGGTAGATGGTGCCCTGGGCCAGCCACTTGGCGCTGGTCAGCTTGGCCGATTCGGCCTGGAACACTTCGACGAACTCGCGGCCGATGATCTTGCGCTTGGCTTCGGGATCGGTGACGCCAGCCAGGTGGCCCATGAACTGCGCGGTAGCGTCCACATGGATCACCTTCACGCCCAGGTTCTTGCCGAACATCTCCATGACCATCTTGCCTTCGTCCAGGCGCAGCAGGCCGTGGTCGACGAAGACACAGGTCAGCTGGTCGCCGATGGCGCGGTGGATCAGGGCCGCAGCCACGCTGCTGTCTACGCCACCGGAGAGGCCCAGGATGACTTCATCGCTGCCGACCTGCTGGCGGATCATCTCGACGGCTTCGGAGATGTAGTCCGGCATGTTCCAGTCCGACTGGCAGCCGCAGATCTCGTGCACGAAGCGCGCCAGCATGGCCTTGCCCTGCACGGTGTGGGTGACTTCGGGGTGGAACTGCACGCCGTAGAAGCGACGTTCTTCGTCGGCCATGCCGGCGATGGGGCAGTTGCCGGTGGAGGCCATGAGCTTGAAGCCGGCCGGCATGTCGTTGACCTTGTCGCCGTGGCTCATCCAGACCTTCAACATGCCGTGGCCCTGGGCATTGGTGAAGTCGCTGATGTTTTCCAGCAGCTTGGTGTGGCCGTGGGCGCGCACTTCGGCGTAGCCGAATTCACGCAGGTGACCGTTTTCGACCTTGCCGCCCAGTTGCTCGGCCATGGCCTGCATGCCGTAGCAGATGCCCAGGACCGGCACGCCCAGTTCGAATACCGATTGCGGTACGCGCGGGGTGTCGCCTTCGGTGACGCTGTTGGGGCCACCGGAGAGAATGACGCCGGCCGCGCCGTAGTTGCGCACGAATTCGTCGGTCACATCATGCGGGAATACCTCGGAAAACACACCGGCTTCGCGCACGCGGCGAGCGATGAGCTGGGTCACCTGGGAACCGAAGTCGAGGATCAGGATTTTCGAATGCGAATGCGTGGACATGGGCAATGAGGTCTGGCTACGTTAGCTACGTTGAAAATGGACTGCTGAAAAATTCAACAGCCCGACAGCCTGGCGCAATGCCGGTGGACTGTCGGGCTGTGGCCGCATCGAAAATTACTCGGCGCGGTAGTTCGGGGCTTCCTTGGTGATCTGCACGTCGTGGACGTGCGATTCGCGCATGCCGGCCGAAGTGATCTCGACGAATTCGGCGCGTTCGCGGAAGTCGTCGATGGAGCCGCAACCGCAGTAACCCATGGAGGAGCGCACGCCGCCCACCAGCTGATACAGGATGGCGACCACCGAGCCCTTGTAGGCCACGCGGCCTTCGATGCCTTCCGGTACGAACTTGTCGGCGGTGTTGTCGCCGTCCTGGAAGTAACGGTCGGCCGAACCGTCGGCCATGGCGCCCAGCGAACCCATGCCACGGTAGGACTTGTAGCTGCGGCCCTGGTACAGGATCACTTCGCCCGGGGCCTCTTCGGTGCCGGCGAACATGCTGCCCATCATCACGGCGGACGCCCCGGCGGCCAGCGCCTTGGCGACGTCGCCGGAGAAGCGGATGCCGCCGTCGGCGATCACCGGTACGCCGGTCCCCTTCAGGGCGTCGGCGACGTTGGCGATGGCGGAGATCTGAGGTACGCCCACGCCAGCGACGATACGGGTGGTGCAGATGGAGCCAGGACCGATGCCGACCTTGACGGCGTCGGCACCATGTTCGACCAGTGCCTTGGCAGCGGCGGCGGTGGCGATGTTGCCGCCGATGACTTCCACGTGCGGGTAGCGGGTCTTGACCCACTTGACGCGGTTCAACACGCCAGCAGAGTGGCCGTGGGCGGTGTCGACCACGATCACGTCCACGCCGGCAGCGACCAGCAGTTCGATGCGCTCGTCATTGTCCGGACCCACGCCGACGGCGGCGCCCACGCGCAGCTTGCCGTGTTCGTCCTTGCAGGCGAAGGGGTGTTCGGTGGATTTTTCGATGTCCTTGACGGTGATCAGGCCGCGCAGCTCGAAGGCATCGTTGACGACCATCACGCGCTCCAGGCGGTGCTTGTTCATCAGGCGCTTGGCTTCTTCGGGATCGGCGCTGGAACCGTTTTCCTTGACGTAGACCAGCTTGTCGCGCGGGGTCATCTTGGCGCGGACTTCGGCGTCCAGCTCTCGCTCGAAACGCAGGTCGCGGTTGGTGATGATGCCCACCAGTGCCTTGCCTTCAACCACCGGGAAACCGGAAATGCCGTGCTGCTTGGACAGCGCGATCACGTCGCGGATCTTCATGGTGGGGGGGATGGTGATCGGGTCGCGGACCACGCCGGACTCGAAACGCTTGACCTTGGAAACCTCGCGCGCCTGTTCCTTGGGAGTCAGGTTCTTGTGGATGATGCCGATCCCGCCTTCTTGCGCCATGGCAATGGCCAGGCGTGCTTCGGTGACGGTATCCATCGCAGCCGACACCAGCGGGATGTTCAGCGAGATGTTGCGCGTCAGGCGCGTGGTCAGGGAAGTATCTTTGGGGAGGATGTCCGAGAAGGCCGGAACGAGCAGCACATCATCGAACGTGAGTGCTTTTTGGAGAAGACGCATAGTGTTTCCTATAGGCGCAAAAGCGAATTATACAGAAAACTTGATCGCGCGTCTTGCTCTGCTTGCGTTTCTGCCTCCGCGCGTCGTAAAAATGCCGGATATCCTGCACGTTATAGGTAGCCCGGCGAGCCGCGCGGGCTATTCGCCCTGCCCGCGCTCCTGGTGCGCGGCCCGGCGCCGGCGGGATTGCTTGGGGTCGGCGATCAGGGGACGGTAGATTTCGATGCGGTCGCGTTCGCGCAGCGGGGTGTCCAGCGGCCTGACCTTGCCGAAGATGCCGACCTTGCAGGTCGACAGGTCAATGGCCGGCTGTTCGCGCAGCAGGCCGCTGTCGAGGATGGCCTGCTGGATGGTGCAGCCCGGGGCCACCTCAAGATCCCTGAGAATCTGCAGTCCGGGCGCGGCGTAGCAGAGCTGGACTTGCAAAGGGCCTGCTTCAGCCATATATCTGTTCGGCCCGCTTGCAGAAGGAATCGACGAAGCTGTTGGCGATCATGCTGAAGACCGGGCCGATCACGCCCTCCAGGATGCGGCTGGAAAATTCATATTCCATGTCGAACTCGATCTTGCAGGCATCCTCGCGCAGCGGCTTGAAGCTCCAGCGACCTTCGAAATGCTTGAACGGGCCTTCCACCAGGCGCATGGTCATGCTGGTGGGGCGCACATTGGTATTGTGGGTGCTGAAGGACTGTTTCAGGCCGTGGTAGTTGATCTTGAGCTTGGCCGTGAGACTATAGTCACTGCGTTCAGACACCTCGACACCGCCACACCAGGGCAGGAATTCAGGGTAATCCTCAACCTTGTCGACCAGGTTGAACATCTGCTCCGCGCTATAGTTGATCAGGACGGTTTTGTGAACGACTGCCATCGAGGGTGATCCGTTTGATAAAATCGCAAAGGCACAATTTTAACCGACGAGACGAATTTTTATTTAGATGAGCATTATTGATAACAAAAAGGCCTTTTTCGATTACTTCATCGAAGAGCGATTCGAAGCAGGTCTCGTCTTGCAAGGTTGGGAAGTCAAATCGATCCGCGCCGGCCGCGTGCAATTGAAGGAAGCCTACGTGATCGTGCGCAATGGCGAGGTCTATCTGTTCGGCTGCCACATCAGTGCGCTGACCAGCACCTCCACCCACGTGCATCCGGAAACGACCCGTACCCGCAAGCTGCTGCTCAATGCGGCGGAGATCAGCAAACTGATCGGCAAGGTGGAGCGCTCCGGCTATACGCTGGTGCCACTGAACCTGCATTACAGCAAGGGCCGGGTCAAATGCGACATCGGCCTGGCCAAGGGCAAGAAGCAGCACGACAAGCGCGAGACCGAAAAGCAGCGTGACAGCCAGCGTGAAATCCAGGCGGCCATGAAGCAGAATCGTCGCTGATCCCGCTCTACCCTCTTCCATTGCGACCACGGCTGCCCAGGGCAGCCGTTTTCATGTCCGCCGTTACGACCAGCCGGCGAACTTCTCGCGGCAGGCGGCCACCATCCCGGCCACCACCGGCGCCCATTGCCCGCGCTCCTGCTGGCGGAACAGCCGGACCGAGGGATACCAGGGACTGGAGTCCCCCTCGACGCCCCAGCGCCACTCGCCTTCCAGTCGTTGCGGCAAAAAGCATGGCAGGCCCAGGGCACCGGCCAGGTGTATGACGGCAGTATCGACACTGATCACCAGGTCCAGCGCGCAGGCCAGCGCTGCGGTATCGGCCCAGTCCGCCAAGGGCAAGCTGTGCAGCCGGCCCGCCACTTGCTGATGCAGGGCCTGGTCGGCCAGGGGAATTTCCACCTGCAGGCTGATGAAGTCGGCCGGCAGGTCCAAGAGCGGCAGCAAGGCGGCCAGTGGCACGTCGCGGCTGGGATGCGTGGTGGCGTACTGCCGCCCGGCCCAGGCCAGGCCAATACGCGGACGACGCGGCCCAGCGCCGTCCAGCAACGCCAGTTGCTGCTGCCACTGCGCTATGCGCCCAGGATCGGCAAAAAGATAAGGCGGCTGCGGTCCCTGGCGAGGATCAGGCAACGCAAGCAACAACGGCAGGCTCAGCAGCGAGGCATGGCAATCATGGGGCGGCGCTTCATGTGCGTGGGACACGCAGTCCACCCCGGGCAAGGAGGGGGCGAGCACCGCCAACAACGCTGCGGGGGCGCAGAGCGTCACCTGCGCGGCACGCTGTGCGACCAGCGGGATGTAGCGGGAAAATTGCAGGCAATCGCCCTGCCCCTGTTCGGCCCACAAGAGCACTCGCTTTCCCTGTACATCCTGGCCTGGCTGCCAGCGCGGGCTCGGGCTGCTGATGCCCTGCCGGGCCAGTTCGGCTATCGCGAAACGGGCTTCATGGGCTGGCCATCCCCGTGCATAGTCATGCCGCGTCAGCAACATGTGGGCGCGACCGACCTGGGCCTGCGGGAAATCGGCATGCCAGCGCAGAGCCTCTTCATAGGCGGCTTGCGCTTCATCGATGCGGCCCATGCGGCGCAAGATGTCGGCGCGATTGAAGGCAATCAGGGCGCGGGTGGCGTCGTCACTGTCGGGGGCTTCCGAGTAGCAATGCAGCGCCTCTTCGTGGCGGTTCAACAGAAGCAGGATATCGGCGTGCAAGGCCTGGTGTTCCAGGGTGGCCAGCGGTAGCGCAGAAGCAAGGGCGGCCAATGCCTGTTGTGGCTGCGCCAGCTTGTAGTAGAGGCGCGCCAACGTGGCGGCGCGCTCAGTGTCGGGCGTCTCTTCCGGCCCTTGGGCGGCTGCCAGCGTATCGGCCCATTGCGCCATCACTGCGCGATGGGCGACGCGCGCGTCGTGGTAGTCCGGCACCAGATCCAGACAGGCTTCGTAGGCGACGATCGCGCCGGCCAGCTCACCCATTTCCACCAGCAGATCGGCACGCTGCATGTGCAATGGCAGGAAGCCTGGATCCAGCGCCAGCGCCTGCTCCAGCAAGGCCACGGCTGCAGCAGGCTGCTGGGCGCCACGCAGGGCGATGGCCTCGCACATCAGGCCCATGATGCTTGCCAGTTTGGCGGGGTCGGGAGAAATCATGGCCGGCAGCTTATCACGCCGCCGGCTCGTGACGCCGCCGCCGGATCACGCCGTGGTATCGATCAGGTTGCCTGTGGTCTTGCCTGCCGCCAGCTTGCTCTGCAGGTTTTGCAGGAAGCTGGAAAGCGACGTAGTGGTCGACGATGCGCCCAGGGAACTGAGCAGGTTGCTGAAGGCACTTTCCAGCGAAGAGCTCGTACCATCACCGCTATCGCTGCTGCCAGAGGAAAGACTGGAGATCAGGCTATTGAGGTCTGTCTCCAGCCCACCGCCGGGTGGCGGAGGCCTGCCCGCTGGCGAGTAGGAGCGCGCCGTGGTGTCGGTGGCCGTGGTGCTGGCACTGCTAGTGCTGCTGGAGCCACTGGTGCTGTCGACCTCGCTGGTGGCCGACACGCTGCTGGAGGAACTGCCGTCAGAAGACGACGAAAGTGCCGTCGGCGGTCCCGGTGGGGGATTGTCCTGGCCTTTCAGGGCGGCCATGAGTTCCTGCAGGAAGGCATCGAGCTTGGAATCGACATTCGAAGCCGAAATGCTGCTGCTTGAAGAGGTCGTGCTGGCCGAGGTGGTGGCGCTGGTTGCCGTGGCGCTGCTGGCGGTCGCATCAAGCGCCACGCCCAGCGAGGCGAGAATATCCTTGAGCGCGCCGATCAGCCCTCCCCCCTTGTCGCCACGCGGCGGTGGTGGCGGTGGCACATCCATGCGCTGCGTGGCGCTGGTGGAAAAACCGCTGGTGCCGCTGAGCGCGGACAGATCGGACAGGCTGAAACTGCTGGAACCAACGCTGCTGATGGCCATGACACTCCCCTTTTATTGTGCGCGACGCCCCTTGCGCCGCTCCCTTGTCAGTGTCAACAGTATCGGTCATCAAGACCTGTTAAGTTGAACCGGAAAGCGTAAAGCGGAGTAAAGTTCTGTCAACACGCGCAGCGCGGGCCATTGCCGCAAGTCAAGCCTGGCGCGGCCTGCCGGCGGGTGGTGAAAAAATCGGTCAAGGAAGGATGGGCGCAATACCCTGTCGCGAAGGTTCACCGGCACGCGGTAAATGAATGTAAAGATGCAATTGTAAAGACGGCCAGAAACACTCCTGCAAAACCTTTTACGGCATATTACGGGCTGCCGACGCCCTGCGGCCTGGAGGCAGGGCAATTCGAGAATGGAATGCAGCGATGTCTAAAGTACTTTTGATCGACGATGACGTGGAGCTCGTCGATATGCTCAAGGAATACCTGGAGCAGGAAAAATTCGAAGTCAACGTCGCCTACGATGGCGAAGCCGGCGCCGCCGAGGCGCTCACCGGCCAGTACGCCATCGCGGTGCTGGATGTGATGATGCCCCGCCTGAACGGCGTCGATACCCTGCGCCGTATCCGCGCCAAGAGCAGCATGCCGGTGGTGATGCTGACCGCCAAGGGCGATGACACCGACCGCATCATCGGCCTGGAACTGGGTGCCGACGACTACGTCCCCAAGCCTTGCACACCACGCGAGATTGCCGCCCGCATCCGCGCCATCCTGCGCCGCGCTTCTGCCGAGAGCAGCGAACAGACGCCCTATTCGCCGCTGGCCGTGGGCGCGCTGTCGATGTGGCCGGAACAGCGTCGCGCCACCTGGAACAGCCGGCCGCTGGAATTGACCAGCAGCGAATTCAACCTGCTGGAAGTGCTGGCCCGCAATGCCGGCAAGCCCGTCAGCAAGCAGACCTTGTCGGAGCAGGGCCTGGGCCGCCCGCTGGCGCGCTTCGATCGCAACATCGACGTCCACCTCTCCAGCATCCGCCAGAAGATCGCCGCCCTGGGCAGCGACAAGAGCTGCATCCAGACCGTCTATCGCCTCGGCTACCAGTTCATCAAGGAATAAAGTGGGCCGGCTTTTCTGGAAGTTCTTCTTCTTCATCGCGATCGCCCAGATTACCGCCACCTTCGGCGTGGGCGTGCTGTTCTGGATAGAAAACCTGGAACGCAGCAACCGCAATTCGGAAATCGACCTCAGTCCGCCGGCCTCGTTCATGATCCGCTCGGCGGCGGCCACGCTGCAGTTCGGCGGGCCGGAAGCGCTGCGCAGCCTGATCAACGAAGGACGCCCGCATCGCCTGCAACTGTATGCGGTAGATGAAGAGAACAAGGACCTGATGGGTCGAGAAGTACCGCCCAAGCTGGTGGAAGAGGCGCGTCACCTGTTGACGACCGAGCGCGAGCGACGCTCGGTGGAACTGGTCAAGGCCACCAACGGCCATAGCTACCTGATGTTCATTCCGGCGCCCAACGATGAGTTTGTGCCACCGCCCGGCCCCGGACCCGGCGGCATGCCCGGTCGCGAACCCCGCTACATGAAGGAACGCGGACCCAAGCCGCTGTTCTTCCCGACCATGCCGCTGGCCGTGGCACTGATGGCCAGCCTGATATTCGCCCTGCTGCTGGCCTGGTATTTCTCGCACCCGATTCGCCACCTCAAGAACGCCTTCAACCAGGCCGCCAATGGCAACCTGGATCTGGAACTGGAGCCGGTGATGAGCGCGCGCAACGACGAGCTGGCCGACCTCGGTCGCGATTTCGACGCCATGACCGCCAAGCTGCGCACCCTGATGGAAAGTCAGCGTCGCCTGCTGCATGACGTCTCGCACGAATTGCGCTCGCCGATTGCGCGCCTGCAGATGGCCATCGGTCTGGCGCGGGTGCAGGACCGGGACAAGCTGGAGCTGACCCTGGAACGCATCGAACGCGAGAGCGTGCGCATGGACAAGCTGGTGGGTGAACTATTGACGCTGTCGCGACTGGAAGCCAATGTCCCCGGTTCGATGGAAGAAGCCATCGCCATCCAGCCCATGCTGGGGGACATGATCAATGACGCCAATTTCGAGGCCGAGACCCTGGGCAAGCAGGTGGAAAGCCAGATCGCCTGCCGGGTGCAGGTGCAGGGCAATCCGGAGTTGCTCTATCGCGCCATCGAGAACGTGCTGCGCAATGCCATCAAGCACACCGCGCCAGCGACCACGGTGCAGGTCGTGGCCGAGATCGACGAGGTCGGCAAGCTGCTGCACCTGTCCATTCTCGACCGTGGGCCGGGTGTGCCGGAGGAAGAGATGAACAGCATCTTCGAGCTGTTCTTCCGCAGCAGCCGCACCAAGAGCAACAGCGCCGGGCACGGCCTGGGACTGTCGATTGCGCGACGTATCGTGGAAGCCCATCAAGGCAGCATCCGCGCCGCGAATCGGCCGGATGGCGGCTTGCGGGTGGACATCACCCTGCCCTTCATGGCCGATGAACCGGCACGGGGAGATACCCTGGAGGCCTAATGGCCGGCTACCGGCTGGCTGCGATCCGTCCGCAGCCGTCAGTGTGCTAGGGCCTGTGGTTCGGGATCGACGATGGTCGTCATCAATCCGCGTTGCACCGCGACCTGGAAGGCCTGCAGTTCCTGCACGCCCTGTTCGGCCGGATAGGGAATCGGCAAGCGGTTCATCAGCACCGCCCACGACCAGCCATCGGCTCGCGACTGCAGATAGGCGTAGCTGCCGGTGGTCAGCGCACCGCTGTGGGAGAGGATTTCCATGCCGTTGGTACGGGTCACCACCCAGCCCAGGCCATAGTTGTTTTCTGCCAGCCTGGGATCGCGCTGCTTCATCAGGGCCAGCGTTTCGGGCTTGAGCAATGCGGGGCTGCCGCGCCCCTGGACCGCATCGACCAGGCGCACCAGGTCGGCCGCCGTGGTCACCCAGCCGGCAGTGGCGTCCATGCTCCTGAAATGATAGGCGCAATAGGATTCCGGACACGTCGCCGCGCTGCCATCGCGGTCGGCCACGGCGGGCCAGCGCGGGTCATCGTAATAGCCGGCCTCCCCTGCAGCGCGCTCGTTGCGGCGATCCCCGGCGATCACCGCATCATCGATCCCGGCCGGGCCGAACACCAATGTCTGCACCGCCTGCTCATAGGGCTGCCCGGTCTTGTGCTCGATGATGCGACCCAGCACGTTATAGGCGAAATTACTGTAGAAAAATTCAGTGCCTGGTGCAGCATCCAGCAGACGCTGCTTGAGCACATAGGCGATCACGTCGCGTGCAGAGGCCGGCGCCGGGACCTGGCGTGCGCGAGCGATATTGACCAGGTCGTATTGCGGGTCGTAGTCGCTGCCACCCCAGCCGCTGGTGTGTTGCAGCAGCTGGCGCAAGGTGATCCTGAGCACGCGCTGGTCCAGCGGCTGGGCGAAATCCGGATAGGTCGCGTCGGGCAATAGACCTTGCGGGCCGAAGACCGGGTGATCCAGCACCTGCGGCAACTCGTTCTGGAACAGCCTCAGCACCGCCACCGCCGTCACCGCCTTGGAAATGCTACCGATGCGAAAACGCGTCTGGGGCGTGACCGGTGTATTGCTTTCGGTGAGCGCCATGCCATAGCCACGTTGGTACACCAGCCGGCCCTGATAAGCGATGGCGATGCTGGCCCCGGGAACCGGATAACGGGCAAGGATCTGCTCCATGCGGGCATCCACGCGGACGGCCAGCGCATCATCCTGTTGCTGGGCGTGGGTGACGGAGGCGGCCGACAATAAGGCGGCCGTCAGCATGAAGCGGGCTGGCCGTGGCAAGGCGATACGAGAAGACACGAAGTTCATGGGCGATTTCTATTTCTGTTGCTTCACCACTTGCAGTGCCGATGCGATCAGGCCGCTCATATCGGACAGATTGGCCGGCACGATGATGGAATTGTTGGTCTTGGCCAGCTTGCCGAAGGCATCGACATACTGCTCCGCCACCTTCAGGTTGACGGCGTCCGAACCACCCGGTTGCTGGATTGCCGAAGCCGTCTTGCGGATCGCCTCGGCACTGGCTTCGGCGATGGCAAGGATGGCCGCAGCCTGACCTTCGGCGCGATTGATCGAGGCCTGCTTCTCGCCTTCGGAACGGGCGATGGCGGCTTCACGCTCACCGGTGGCGATATTGATCTGTTCCTGCTTGCGCCCTTCGGAGGCGGCGATCAGCGCGCGCTTTTCGCGTTCGGCAGTGATCTGGGCCTGCATGGCGTGCAGGATCTCCTTGGGCGGGGTCAGGTCCTTGATTTCATAGCGCAGCACCTTCACGCCCCAGTTCTCGGCCGATTCGTCGATGGCACTGACGATGGCGGTGTTGATGTGATCGCGTTCCTCGAAGGTCTTGTCCAGTTCCATCTTGCCGATCACCGAGCGCAGCGTGGTCTGCGCCAGCTGGGTGATGGCGGCAATGTAGTTGGACGAACCATAGGAGGCCCGCATCGGATCGGTGATCTGGAAGTACAGGATGCCGTCGACCTGCAGCTGCGTATTGTCGCGGGTGATGCAGACCTGCGGCGGCACGTCCAGCGGGATTTCCTTGAGGATGTGCTTGTAGGCCACGCGATCGATGAAAGGCACCACGATGTTGAGGCCCGGCGCCAGCGTGGCGTGGTACTTGCCTAGGCGCTCCACCACCCAGGCGTGCTGTTGCGGGACCACCTTGACCGTCTGCACGACGAAGACGATGGCGAGGAAGAAAATGACCAGAGTGACGCTACCCAGCATGGAACTCTCCTTGGAACTTGAGGGGGATGGATCAGCGCGGTGCCACCAGCAGGCGGCTGCCGCGTATTTCGCGGATGACGTAGGGGCCGGGCAAGGCATGGTGCCCGGGCAGCAGTTCGACATCCCACTGCGCACCGCGGTAGGGGACGCGGGCGATGTATTGGCTGCCCTGTGCCTGCCAGGCTGGCACCTCGACGCTCTGGCCGATATCGAGCAGCAGGTTGGGATCGTCGTTGGCATTGCCCTGGCGCAGGCGGCCGTAGCGGCTGCGGCGCAGCGCGAGCACCGCCGCCACGCCCACGATGGCCGCTACCAGCAGTTGCCACTCCAGTGGCACGCCACCCCATGCAACGATGCCGCCGGCGGCCAGGCCCAGCGCAATCATCAGCAGATAGAAGGTCCCGGTGAATAGTTCTGCGGCCAGCAGCCCACCTGCCAGCGCCCACCAGATCGCCCAGTCGCTCATCAGCCCACCTCGTCAGTTAATAGCAAACGCGCCCAGTCTACCGCAGCTTGAGAACACAAAAACAAAGGCGCGGACATTTCTGTCCGCGCCTTTCACTTCTTTCAACGATCGACGTCAGTTGTTGGTCACTGACGCTTACCGCATCATCACTTCTTGGCCAGCTGCTGCCAGGTATCGATGACGGTATCCGGGTTCAGCGAGATCGACTCGATGCCCTGGTCCATCAGCCATTCGGCGAAGTCCGGATGGTCCGAAGGGCCCTGGCCGCAGATGCCGACGTACTTGCCCTTCTCGCGGCAGGTGGCGATGACCTTGGTCAGCAGGGCCTGCACCGCCGGGTCGCGCTCGTCGAAGTCGGCTGCCAGCAGTTCCATGCCGGAATCGCGGTCCAGGCCCAGGGTCAGCTGGGTCAGGTCGTTGGAACCGATGGAGAAGCCGTCGAAGTGTTCCAGGAACTGCTCGGCCAGGATGGCGTTGGACGGCACTTCGCACATCATGATGACGCGCAGGCCGTTTTCGCCGCGCTTCAGACCATACTTGCCCAGCAGGCCGATGACCTTTTCCGCCTGGCCCAGTGTACGCACGAACGGCACCATCACCTCGACGTTGGTCAGGCCCATGTCTTCGCGTACGCGCTTCATGGCCTGGCATTCCATCTGGAAGGCTTCGGCGAAGTCATGCGCCAGATAACGGGCTGCACCACGGAAGCCCAGCATCGGGTTTTCCTCGTCCGGCTCGTAGCGCGAACCGCCGATCAGCTTCTTGTACTCGTTGGACTTGAAGTCCGACAGGCGCACGATCACCGGCTTGGGCCAGAAGGCCGCGGCGATGGTGGCGATGCCTTCGGCCAGCTTGTCCACGTAGAAGGCCTTGGGCGAGGCATGACCACGGGCCACGGACTCCACGGCCTTCTTCAGGTCGGCGTCGATGTTCGGGTATTCCAGGATGGCCTTGGGGTGCACGCCAATGTTGTTGTTGATGATGAATTCCAGACGCGCCAGGCCGACACCGCCGTTGGGAATCGACTGGAAGTCGAAGGCCAGTTGCGGGTTACCCACGTTCATCATCACCTTCAGCGGGATCGGCGGCAGTTCGCCACGGGCCACTTCGGTCACTTCTGTTTCCAGCAGGCCGTCGTAGATCTTGCCTTCGTCGCCTTCAGCGCAGGACACGGTCACCAGGGTGCCGTCCTTGAGCACGTCGGTCGCGTCACCGCAACCGACCACCGCCGGCACGCCCAGTTCACGGGCGATGATGGCAGCGTGGCAGGTACGACCGCCACGGTTGGTGACGATGGCCGAGGCACGCTTCATCACCGGTTCCCAGTTGGGATCGGTCATGTCGGCCACCAGCACGTCGCCGGGCTGCACGCGTTCCATTTCCGCCGGATCGGTGATCACGCGCACCGGACCGGCGCCGATCTTCTGGCCGATGGCACGGCCGGTGGCCAGCACGGTGCCGGAGCTCTTCAGCTTGAAGCGCTGCTGGGCATCGGTGGCCTTTTGCTGCGACTTCACGGTTTCCGGGCGAGCCTGCAGGATGTAGAGCTTGCCGTCACGGCCGTCCTTGCCCCACTCGATGTCCATCGGACGCTGGTAGTGCTTTTCGATGATGGTGGCGTACTTGGCCAGTTCCACCACTTCGGCGTCGGTCAGGGAATAACGGTTGCGCAGTTCCACCGGCACATCCACGGTCTTGACCGAGCGGCCGGCCTTGGCTTCGCCGGTGAACTCCATCTTGATCAGCTTGGAACCCAGGTTGCGGCGGATCACGGGCTGCTTGCCCAGTTCCAGCATGGGCTTGTGGACGTAATACTCGTCCGGGTTGACGGCGCCCTGCACCACGGTTTCGCCCAGGCCATAGCTGGAGGTGATGAAGACCACATCCTTGAAGCCCGATTCGGTGTCGATGGTGAACATCACGCCGGCCGCGCCCACGTCGGAGCGCACCATGCGTTGCACGCCGGCCGACAGCGCCACTTCGGCGTGGGTGAAGCCCTTGTGGACGCGATACGAGATGGCGCGATCGTTGTAGAGCGAGGCGAAGACGTGCTTCATCGCTTCCAGAACGTTGTCGATGCCGACCACGTTCAGGAAGGTCTCCTGCTGACCGGCAAAGGAGGCGTCAGGCAAGTCTTCGGCGGTCGCGGAGGAACGCACGGCAAACGACATCTCGGCGGTCGAATCGGCTACCAGCTTGTCGTAGAAGGCACGGATTTCCTGGTCCAGGCGCGGCTGGAATGGCGTGTCGATGATCCATTGACGGATCTCGGCGCCGGCTTGCGCCAGCGAGCGCACGTCATCGATATCCAGACCTTCGAGGCGCTTGGCGATACGGGCTGCCAGCGTCGGACCGCCATCGGCGCTGTGTTCCAGGAAATCGCGGAAAGCTTGCGCAGTCGTGGCGAAACCGCCCGGCACACGTACACCGGCGCCGGCCAGCTGGGAAATCATTTCTCCCAGCGATGCGTTTTTGCCACCGACGGACTCGACGTCCGTCATGCGAAGAGTTTCAAAGGAGGCTACGTATACCGCCCCCTGGGTGTTTACTGCGTTGGACATGACTACCCCTAGCTTGATGATAAGAAATCTTCGCGGGCGCGGCATGGGTCGGTTTATTTTTGTTATTCTGCGACGGTTGCGGCAGCAGGTGCGGTGTCGAGGAAGAGCCCAGGGACATGAGCAGACGCGCGCAGGCACCGCCGAGGACGTTTGCCAATGCAAACATCATCAGGAACTCGGTCGAATTGCGCAGGCGAATGACAGTCATCAGAATGGGCTTCTCGAAATATTGCTAGGCATTGTACCGCGTGAAATCATTTTTGTTCGTAGCACCATACTTTTTTTCAATTTTCCAAAAGACAAGATAATCAGACCATGCTCGACCCCATGCCGATCCCGCATCCTTCGCCCGTCCTGGCCGCCAACCGCACCGTTTTCTTTGTTTCCGACGGCACCGGGATCACCGCAGAAACCTTCGGGCATTCCGTGCTGAGCCAGTTCGAGTTGCGTTTCAAGCAGATCCGCCTGCCCTTCATCGATACCCTGGACAAGGCCCACGACGCCACCCGCAAGATCAACGAGGCCTATCAGGTCGACGGCAAGCTGCCGATCGTCTTTTCCACCCTGGTCAAGTCGGAGCTGTCCTCGGTGATCCGCCGCGCAAAGGCCATGCACATGGACCTGTTCCAGACGTTCGTGGAGCCGCTGGAGCAGGAGCTGGAGATGAAGTCCACCCACACCATCGGTCGCAGCCACAACACCACCGATTCCGAGGAATACCGCAATCGCATCGAGGCCATCAATTTCTCCCTGGCGCATGATGACGGCCAGTCCAACAAGAACCTCTCGGAAGCCGACGTGATCCTTGTGGGCGTCTCGCGCTCCGGCAAGACCCCGACCAGCCTGTATCTGGCCATGCAGTTCGGCATCAAGTGCGCCAACTACCCCTTGATTCCAGAAGACTTCGAGCGCGAAAAGCTGCCCAGCGGCCTGGTGATGCACAAGAAAAAGATCTTTGGCCTGACCATCGCTCCTGAACGCCTCTCGGAAGTGCGCAATGAGCGCCGCCCGGGCAGCAAGTACGCCGCGCTGGAAAATTGCCGCTATGAAATCAATGAAGCCGAGAAGATGATGCGGCGCGAAGGCATCCGCTGGATGTCCTCCACCACCAAGTCCATCGAGGAAATCGCTGCCACTATCCTGCAGGAAATCAAGCTGGAGACGCGCTGAACTCAGGCCCGACCTCGGGCCTGCAGCGACGGGCCACGGTCAGCACGCGGGTGCGCTTTTTGGGGCCGCTGATGAAGGTTTCCATGGTGAAGGAAACTTCAGTATCGAGGGTGTAGGCGGCGTTGTAGCAATCCGGGCCGCAGAGGTGGTCGGCGGCCGGAACCAGCATATTTCCACGCAGCAAATAAGACTGATAAGGCTGGCCGACGCGCTCGCCGTCGGCGAACAGCACCGCGACCCGGTCGGCGCCGAAACGGTAATCGAAGAGACGGGAAAACAGGATGGGGCGCCCCAGTGCCCCTGCCAGCATGCGCAGTTGGCCACGTTCGCGGTAGAGCAACTGGCCCGGCACTTCGCCCGAAATGAAATCGAAGGAGCCGACGGCCGTAGCCTGCGGTGTCTCGCTACCTTCCCAGATGGTGCGATCGAACTGCCATTGCCCAAGGAAGTAGGCCGCCAGGGCGGCCAGGTCCGGGGGAGGAAACGCCGTCGTGACCGCCGTCGTCGCCATGATGCCCTCTCAGCGCCCCAGCGTGCGCTGACGCAGTTGTTCGAACAGGCAAACGGCCGCCGCAGCGGCCACGTTGAGCGACTCCATCTGCCCCAGATGCGGGATCACCACTTCTTGCGTTGCGGCCTCCTGCAAGGCCGGCGAGACGCCCTGCCCTTCATGCCCCAGCAACCAGGCCACAGGGCCGGAGAGGTCGCAATCGTAGATGGTCTGCGCGGCGTGCGAGCTCGTGGCCAGCAACGGAATGCGGCTGGCTGCGCACAAGGCGACCAGGTCCACATTCTCGAAGATATCCAGCACGAAATGCGCGCCCATGCCGGCGCGAAAGACCTTGGGCGACCAGGCTGCCGCCGTGCCGGGGGAACAGAACACCTGCTTCACCCCGGCCGCGGCGGCGCTGCGCAAGATGGAACCCAGGTTGCCGGGGTCTTGCAGACCATCCAGCAATACTGCCGAATCCCGCAGCGATTGGGGCGCGACCGCCTGTGGGGTCACCACCAGCAGGAACAGCCCGACGCCGTTCTCGACGGTGCTGATGGCGTCATACAGCTTGTCGGCCAGCACCAGGCACTGGGCACCCAGCGCTTCACTACGGGCGAGGATGGGCGCGACCTCGGGATGGTACTGGGCGCCCTCTGCGACTACGCAAAGCTGTGGCGCGCCGCGATACTGCAGCCAGGCCTGGGCCAGGTGCACGCCGTCCAGCAGGCTCTGGCCGGCACGGCGGCGCGCCTGGCTGCTGGAGGCCAGCTGCTTCAGATCCTTGAAGAGCGGATTGTCTTTCGAAGTAATCAGTTTCATGCGCCCTCCCTACGCCAGCATGACGGCCGGGCCTGATACGACCTGGCCCGACAGCAGGGCCTTGACCGGAGCGTAGGAGCGGCGGTGCACCGGCGACACGCCGTGCAGGCGCAGCATCTCCAGATGCAAGGGGGTTGGATAACCCTTGTGACGGTCAAAGCCGTAATGCGGATAGGCGTCGTGCAAGACCATCAGTGCGGCATCGCGCGCGGTCTTGGCCAGGATGGAGGCGGCCGAGATCGAGGGCACCTTGTCATCCCCCTTGATGATGGCTTCGGAGCGGATGCTCATCACCGGGCAGCGATTGCCGTCGATCAGCGCCAGCGTGGGCAAGGTGGAGAGTGCTTCCACCGCGCGTCGCATGGCCAGCATGCTGGCCTGCAGGATGTTGAGTTCGTCGATTTCCTGCTCGGTGCAGGAGGCGATGGACCAGGCCAGCGCGCATTCCTTGATCTCCAGCGCCAACCCATCGCGGGCGGCTTCGCTGAGTTTCTTGGAGTCGCGCAGGCCCTTGACCGGGCGCGCCGGATCAAGGATCACGGCGGCGGCGAACACCGGACCGGCCAGCGGCCCACGGCCCGCCTCGTCAACGCCGCAGATGATCTCTCCGGTGTGGTCGTCGAACAATGCCATTGTCTGCGGCGCCAGCTTGGGCATGGGAATTTCCTTCTTCAAACTTGATAACGGACCGTCGCTGCCAAGGTCAGCGGCGTCGGCTGCCGATGACCTCGCACACGGCATTGGCACTCTCGCGGCTGGTATCGCGCAGCAGCGCATGGTGCATGTCGGCAAAGCGCCGCAGCAGGCGCTGCTGGTGCGCGTGGTCTTCCAGCTGATGCCACATGGCGTCGGCCAGCGCGGTCGGGGTCGCCTGATGCTGCAGCAGTTCCGGCACCAGGAAGTCCCGGGCCAGGATATTGGGCAGCCCGACCCAGGGCTGGTAGGCCATGTGACGCATGATCTGGTAAGAGGCCCAGTTGACCTTGTAGGAGATCACCATCGGCTTCTTGTACAGCGCCACTTCCAGCGAGGCCGTACCGGAGGCTACCAGCACCGCATCCGAGGCTTCCATGGCGCTGTGCGACTGGCCACGGATGATCTGGATGTCCAGGTCTTCATAGCCCCCCTGGCGAATCTGTTCCTGGAAGAATGCCATCTGGTGATCGCCGGCCATCGGGGTGGCGAACTGCAATTGTGGGTCACGCTGCCTGAGCAGGCGCGCCGCCGCCAGGAAGCCTTCACCATTCTGCTTGAGCTCGCTCATGCGGCTGCCCGGCAGGATGGCCACCACCCGGCCGGGACCGGTCAGACCCAGTCGCTGGCGGGCGCCGGCGGTATCCGGTTGCAGCGGAATCACCTCGGCCAGCGGATGGCCGACATAGGTCACCGGCACGCCGGCCTTGCGGTAGATGCTTTCCTCGAAGGGGAAGATGACCAGCATGTGCGATACCGCACGCTGGATCTTCTTGATGCGCCAGCCTCGCCAGGCCCAGATCTGCGGCCCGATGAAATGGATGGTCGGGATACCGGCCTTCTTGAGCTGTTCTTCCAGGCCCAGGTTGAATCCCGGGTAATCGACGCCGACGAAGGCGTCCGGCCGGTCGGCCAGCAGCTTGTCGCGCAGCGCTTCCTGGATGCCCTTGATCTCGCGATAGCGCGGAATCACCTCGAACAGGCCACGCACGGTCAGCTTGTCCATCGGCCAGTGGCTGGTAAAGCCTTGCGCGGCCATGTGCTCGCCGCCGATACCATGCAGACGCGCCTGCGGCAGGCGTTCACGCACGCCGGCCAGCAGGCGGCTGCCGAGCAGGTCGCCTGAACTCTCCCCGGCGACCAGCGCAATCGACTGGCGCCGCGTGATGTCAGCGGATGATGCCACGGGCCGAAGCCTCGATGAACTCGCGCAACATGCGGATGTACTGGGCAGCATCGGCGGACTTGGCTTCCATCTGCGCCAGTTCCTGCTTGGCCTGCTCCAGCGGCAGGTTGGCACGATAGATCAGCTTGTAGGCGCGCTTGATCTCCATGATCTGCTCGCTGCTGAAGCCACGACGCTTGAGGCCTTCGCTATTGATGCCGGCGGGGACGGCGCGGTTGCCGGCAGCCGTCACGAAGGGCGGCACGTCCTGGCTGACTGCGGCGGTGAAGGCCGTCATGGCATGCGCGCCGATGTGGCAGAACTGGTGCACGGTGGTGAAACCGCCCAGGAAGACGTAATCGCCCAGGTGCACGTGCCCGGCCAGCGTGGCATTGTTGGCCAGGATGATGTTGTTGCCCAGCTGGCAATCATGGGCCAGGTGGACGTAGGCCATGATCCAGTTGTCGTTGCCGATGCGGGTGGCACCGGCATCCTGGACGGTGCCACGGTTGAAGGTGACGAATTCGCGGATGGTGTTGCGGTCACCGATCTCGACGGTGGTAGGCTCGCCGGCATACTTCTTGTCCTGCGGCGCCGCACCGATGGAGGCGAACTGGAAAATCTCGTTGTCCCGACCGATGCTGGTGTGGCCTTCGATGACCACGTGCGGACCGATGCGGGTACCGGCACCGATGCGCACATCAGGGCCGATGACGGCATAGGCGCCGATCTCGACCGACTCGTCGATCTGTGCTCCGGGGGCAATCACTGCGCTTGGATGGATCTTGGACATATCCTGTGCTTCGCTTGGGTTCGCTGGATGTACACATTGCAGATGCGCAACATGCACAATGAATCAGGCCCGGCGCGACCTTGCCGATCGCCGCCGGGCCTGCCTTGCAGCCTGTCGTCAGGCCGGCCGGGTCAGGCGCTCTGGCTGGCGTCGGCGGCGCTGCGCATGGTGCACATGAGGTCGCCTTCGACTGCCACCTGACCATCGACGGTGGCCACTGCGCGGTACTTCCAGATGCCGCGCGCGCGACGGGTGATCTCGACTTCCATCTTCAACTGGTCGCCCGGCTCCACCGGACGCTTGAAGCGTGCATTGTCGATGCCCACGAAATAGACCACGGTGTTTTCGTCCGGCTTGCGGCCTTCGGTCAGGAAGGACAGCAGTGCAGCCGTCTGGGCCAGTGCCTCGATCATCAGCACGCCCGGCATCACCGGCTTGTGCGGGAAGTGGCCATTGAAGAATTCTTCATTCACGGTCACGTTCTTGATCGCGGTGATGGTCTTGCCGCTCTCCCAGTTCAGCACGCGATCGACCAGCAGCAGCGGGTAACGGTGCGGCAGGTACTGTTTGATTTGATTGATGTCGAGGCTATTCATTCTCTTCTTGATTCTCTGAAAGCGGGGCTTGGCCCGCTTGTTCTTGTGTCAACGTTTTGAGCGATTTTTCCAACGCCCGGATTTTCTCACGCATCGTGCCCAGATTGCGCACTAATGCCGCCGATTTTTCCCAGTCGCGGTGTTCGGTGATGGGATAGAAGCCGGTGTACTGGCCTGGCTCCAGGATGGAACGCAGGGCCAGGGTGCCGGCCGAGACGTGGACCTTGTCCACGATGGTGATGTGACCATGGATCATGGCTGCGCCACCGATGGAGCAATACTTGCCGATGCGGGCGCTGCCGGCGATGCCTGCACAGGCAGCAATGGCGGTATGCGCGCCGATGTGGCAGTTGTGGGCGATCTGGATCTGGTTGTCGAGCTTGACGCCCTCCTCGATCACGGTGTCGGCCAGCGCACCACGGTCGATGGTGGTATTGGCGCCGATTTCGACGTCGTCGCCGATCATCACGCGGCCCACCTGGGGAATCTTGATCCACTGGCCCGCCTCATTGGCGAAACCAAAGCCATCCGCTCCAATCACGGCGCCGGAATGGACGATGCCACGGGCGCCGATTTCGCAGCCGTAGTGCAAGGTGGCACGGGCGTGGAAATGGGTATCCTCGCCAACGCTGGCGTGGTGCCCGATGAAACTGCCGGCATCGATGCGGGCACGCGGGCCGATGACGGCGCCGGCTTCGATCACCACCAGCGGACCGATCACCGCATCCGCTGCCACGCTGGCAGCGGGGTCGACCACGGCGCTGGGGTGGATGCCGGCCGGAGGCAGCACCTCGGCCAGGGCCTGGAACATCTGCGCAGCACGGGCGAAATAGGCGTAGGGATTACGGGTGACGATGCGGGCACCGGCATAAGCCTGTACCTGGGCGTCGTCGGCCTCGGACAGGATCAGCGCCGCGGCCTGGGTCTGGTCGGCTTGTGCGCGGAATTTGGGATTGGAGAGGAAGGTGATGTGGCTGGAACCTGCGGCATCCAAGGGCGCGATGCCCTGGACTGCGATGTTCGCATCACCCTTCAACTGCCCGCCCAAGCGCTCGACCAATTGCTCCAGTCGAATACTCATCTTGGCTTTCCGAATGACAGGCGTTGCCTGGAATGACGATAAAACGAAAGCCGCCTGCATGGCGGCCCCTGAAGCGACATGCGGGCGCCGGGGCGATGCTGCCCCGCGCCCGCACGGCGGTGATGCAATTACTTGGCCAGTTCCTTGAGCACCTTGTCGGTGATGTCGATACGCTTGCTGGCGTAGACGGCTTCCTGGAACACGATGTCATACTTCTCGGCATCGGCGATCTGGCGGATCACCTTGTTGGTACGCTCCAGCACAACCGCCAGTTCTTCGTTGCGGCGCTGGTTCAGGTCTTCGCGGAACTCGCGTTGCTTGCGCTGGAATTCCTTGTCCAGATCGGACAGGTCACGCTGACGCTTGGCGCGGTCGGAATCGGACAGCACGGCGGCGTCCTTGTCCAGCTTGTCGGACTGGGCCTTCAGACGGGCGGCCATGTCTTGCAGCTCACGGTCGCGCTTGGCGAATTCGGCTTCCAGCTTGGCTTGGGCAGCCTTGGCCGGAGCGGCTTCGCGGAAGATGCGCTCGGTGCTGACGAAGGCGATTTTCGAGCTCTCCTGCGCATGGGCAGGGGCAAAGCTCAACAGGCAGGCAGCCATCACGATGGTCTGCAGGGACAGGAACGATTTGGTCATGAACTTCAAGATTACTCTCCGTATTACGAATCAATGATGACCGCTTTAGAAGCCGGTACCCAGTTGGAACTGGAAGGTTTGAGACTTGTCACCCGTCTTCAGGTTCAATGGCTTACCGAAGCTGAGCTTCAGAGGGCCAATCGGTGACACCCAGCTGATACCCACGCCGGCCGAATAACGCAGGTCGTTCAGCTTGATGTTCTGGCCGTCAGCGAAGACGTTGCCGCCGTCAAAGAAGGTGAACCAGCGCAGCGTACGGTCCTGGCCCGAACCCGGGAACGGGAACTGCAACTCGGCGTTGCCGTACAGACGCGAGGCGCCACCCATGGAGTCGCCGTACTGGTCCTTCAGCGAACCCAGCGAAGACGCTTCGTAGCCGCGCACGGTGCCGATACCGCCGGCATAGTAGTTCTTGAACACCGGATAGGGCTTGCTGCCGATGCCGCGGCCGTAGTCGACTTCGCCATTCAGGGCCAGGGTCACGGCCTTGCTGAAGAAAGGCTGGAAGTACTGGTGCTGATAGCTCGCACGGTAGTACTTCAGGGTACCAAGGTACGAAACTTCCAGGTTGGCGCGCTGATAGCGGCCGGAAGTCGGAACCAGTGCCGAGTCGCGGCCATCACGCTGCCACGCCACCGTCAGCGGGATGCTGGTGGTACGGGCGCTGCCGATACCGCACGTTGCCCCCGAGGAGACGTCGGTCACATCGCAACCCGCAGCGCCGGCGCCGCCGAAGTCGCGCACATACTGGCGGTACAGCGAGGGGCTGGTGCTGTCGGTGCTGACGTTGGTGTTTTCCACGCCGATACCGAAGAAGACGCGATCCAGTTCCGAGAACGGCACGCCGAACTTGATGCTGCCACCCAGCGTCTTGACGCGATAGTCACCGGTCGTATAGACCGAGGGACGGATCGTGCGCAGGTAGATTTCATAGGTGCGGCTGATGCCGTCATCGGTGAAATACGGATTGGTGGTCGACAGCGAGATCGTGCGATAACGCGAGCTGGTGTTGATGTCGATCCCGACGGTATTACCGCTACCGAAGGCGTTTTCCTGCGAGATCGAGCCGGTCAGGCTGAGCTTGTCGGACTGCGAGAAGCCGGCGCCGACCATGATGTTGCCGGTCGGCTTTTCCTCGACCTTCATGTTGAGGTCCACCTGGTCGCTGGTACCCGGCACTTCGGGCGTATCGACGGTGACTTCCTTGAAGTAGCCCAGACGGTCGACGCGGTCGCGCGAGAGCTTGATCTTTTCGCCGTCGTACCAGGAATCCTCGAACTGGCGGAATTCGCGGCGGATCACCTCATCGCGGGTCTTGGTGTTGCCGGCGATGTTGACGTGACGCACGTAGACGCGCTTGCCCGGGTCGACCATGATGGTGAAGGCGACTTCCTTCTTTTCGCGATCGACATTGGGGTTGGCGTTGACGTTGGCGAAGGCATAGCCGAAGTTGCCCAGGCGCTCGCCGATCTTCTTGGTGCTGTCGGTGAGCTTGGCGCCGGAATAGACGTCGCCCGGTTTCAACTGCACCAGCTTGGACAGTTCCGGCTCCATGCCGAACATCTCGCCTTCAAGCTTGACGCCGGAGACGGTGTACTTCTCGCCTTCCTTGATGTTGACGGTGATGTAGATGTCTTTCTTGTCGGGCGTGATCGACACCTGGGTCGATTCGACCTGCATTTCCAGATAGCCGCGATCCAGGTAGTACGAGCGCAGGGTCTCGATGTCGCCCTGCAGCTTTTCCTTGGAATACTGGTCGGCCTTGGTGTACCAGGTGAACCAGCCAGGGGTGGTCAGCTTGATCTGGTCACGCAGGGTGCTGTCGGAGAACACCTTGTTGCCGACGAAATTGATCTGCTTGATGCGGGAAACTTCACCTTCGTCCACCGAGAAGGTAATCGCCACGCGATTACGCTCGACCGGGGTGACGGTGGTGGACACCTTGGCGCCGTACAGGCCGCGCGACAGGTACTGGCGCTTTAATTCCTGCTCGGCACGATCGACCTGGGAGCGGTCGAAGATGCGCGACTCGGCCACGCCGATTTCCTTGAGCGCCTTGGTCAGCTGTTCCTTGTCGAACTCCTTGATGCCGGAGAAATCGACGCTGGCGATGGCCGGACGTTCGACCACCTGCACCACCAGCACGTCGCCTTCGGCCTCGATGCGCACATCGCGGAAGAAGCCGGTGGCATACAGCGCCTTGATGGCGGCAGTGGCCTTTTCATCGTTGAACGTGTCGCCCACGCGCACCGGCAGGTAGCTGAAGACCGTGCCGGCCTCGGTACGCTGGATGCCTTCGACGCGGATATCCTTGACCACGAAGGGCGTCACCGCCATGGCCTGGCTGGAGCACAGGGCAAAGGCGGCTGCGGCGATCAGGCGACGGGAGAAGGTCGGGATGGGATGTTGCGCAGGGTGTAATTTCATCTATCGTTCATCAACAGTTTTTCGCCGTGACACTGCCTGACAAGATGCTGGTAAGGAATTGAAAACGGATCCCAGATCCATTGCCAATTGCTTAACAACTGCCATCGGGCTTAGCCGGCAAATGTAAAAAATCCGGTCTTTCGCGCCGCCCCGCCGCTGGTATCGCCGGGGCCGGCATCAGGCCGGATTCATCCTTGGAACATCAGCCGCACGATATCGTTGAATGCGGCAACGAGCATCAGCGCCATCAGTAAACCCAGGCCGGCACGCTGCGCGATTTCCCCAAACCGTTCGGAAACGGGCCGTCCTGTCAAAATCTCCAGCGCATAATACAGCAAATGACCGCCATCTAGAACCGGGATTGGCAAGAGATTCATCACGCCGAGGCTGATGCTGATGAAGGCCAGGAAGCTCAGATAGCTGACCAGACCCACGCGGGCGGTCTGCCCGGCGTAGTCGGCGATGGTGATGGGGCCGGTGATGTTCTTCAGCGAAACCTGGCCGACGATCATCTTGCCGATCATCTTGACGGTCATCGCACTGGTATCCCAGGTACGCTGTGCGCCCTTGGCCAAGGCCGTCAGCGGGCCATCACTGACGGTGGCCATCTCCGGTGCCAGCGGTACTTCCACCTTGATGCGACCGATGCGCTTGCCGCTGTCGCCCTCTTCCACCGCCTCCGGGGTCACGCGTACCTCAAAACGGTTGCCGCCGCGCACGCCTTCCAGCAGCAGCGGCTTGCCGGCCGACTCACGGACCTTTTCGACAAAGGCCAGGCCATCCTGGACCGGGACGGCGTCAATGGCAGTGATGCGGTCACCGCTCTGCAGCCCGGCCGCCTTGGCCGGGCCGTCCATGATCTTGCCCAGCACGGCCGGCGGACGCGCCAGGGCCAGGCCCAGCTTGCCCAGGAAATCACCTTCCAGCTCATTGCTGTCGATCCCGGCCAGACGCAGTGTCACGCTATTGAGCAGCTTGCCACTGCCATTCGGATTGGGACGCTCCACATCCACACGGGCATCAGCCTTCTCCAGCACCAGCTGCATCAACTTCCAGCGCACCTCCGACCAGACCTGCACCGGTGCGCCATTGATGGCGGTGATGCGGTCACCGGCGCGCAGGCCGGCCTGGTAGGCCGCACTTTGCTCGGCCGCGGCGCGCAGCACCGGCACCGGCTCGGGTACGCCATGCATGTAGAGCCCGGCGAACAGGACGATGGCCAGCAGGAAATTGGCAATCGGCCCCGCCGCCACGATGGCGATGCGGCGCCATACCGACTGCCGGGTGAATTCACGTTTGAGATCGGCTTCGGGAATGTCTTCCAGTGGTTGCTCCCGGGCATCGAGCATCTTGACGTAACCGCCCAGCGGCAGGATCGACAGCGCCCACTCGGTCTGATCACGCCCGAAACGTCGCGACCAGATCACCCGCCCCATACCCACCGAGAAACGCAGTACCTTGACCCCACACCAGCGGGCGACCAGGTAATGGCCCAGCTCGTGCACCACCACCAGGCTGCCCAGGGCGACGAAGAAAGCGATCAGGGTATGCAGCAGTGTCATCGTGAAATCAGGGCCTCGGCGTGGGTGCGTGCCTGCCGGTCCTGCTCCAGCAAGGCGGCGATATCGTCGGCTTGGCGGTTGGGGATGGCGGACATGACCTCTTGGATCAGGGGAGCGATCTTCCCGAAGCCGATGCGGCGGTCCAGGAAGGCCTGCACGGCAACTTCGTTGGCGGCATTGAGGATGGCCGCCAGTGTGCCACCGGCTCGCAGGGCATCATACGCCAGTTTCAGGCAGGGAAAGCGCCGATAATCGGGCGCCGAGAAGGACAGCTGCGCGATCTGCGCCAGGTCCAGCGGGGCCACGCCGGAGGCGATCCGCTCCGGATAGGCCAGCGCATTGGCAATCGGCGTACGCATGTCGGGGTTTCCCAACTGCGCCAGTACCGAGCCGTCGGCATAGGACACCATGGAATGGATCACGCTTTGAGGGTGGATCACCACCTCGATCTTGTCGGCCGGCGCACCAAAGAGCCAGTGCGCCTCAATCACTTCCAGGCCCTTGTTCATCATGGTGGCCGAATCCACCGAGATCTTGCGCCCCATCACCCACTTGGGATGCGCTACCGCTTCTTCCACGGTCACCTGATCCAGCGTGCTGACATCGCGATTCAGGAAGGGCCCGCCAGAGGCGGTCAGGAGGATCTTCTCGACCCCATGCACCGGCATCGAGCGGCTGTAGTCCGCCGGCAGGCACTGGAAAATGGCGTTGTGCTCGCTATCGATGGGCAGCAGACTTGCACCATGGGCAGCCACCGTGTCCATCAGCAACTGGCCGGAGATGACCAGGGCTTCCTTGTTGGCCAGCAATATCTTCTTGCCGGCACGGGCGGCGGCCAGCGTCGATGCCAGGCCGGCAGCGCCCACGATGGCGGCCATGACCATGTCGCAACCATCGGCGGCGGCGATATCGCACAGGGCCTGCGGTCCATAGGCCACTTCGGTCTGCAGATCGGCTGCACGCAAGAGCTTCTGCAACTCGGCGGCCGCCTCGGCCGAACCGACCACGGCTACTTGCGGGCGAAAACGCTGACATTGCTCGGCCAGTTCGGCCACGCGCGCATGCGCGCTCAGGGCATGGACGCGATAACGGTCCGGATGACGGGCGACCACATCCAGCGTGGACACGCCGATGGAGCCGGTGGAACCGAGAATGCTGATGGACTGCATGGAATTTCCAGAAGGAAAGCGGCGGCTCAGGCAGCCGCCAGCCAGAGGTCGACCAGCGCCGCCAGGGGCAGCACCGGGATGAGTGCATCAATGCGGTCGAGGACGCCGCCATGGCCAGGAAGCAGATTGCTGCTGTCCTTCATGCCGGCGCGCCGCTTGAGCTGCGACTCGAAGAGATCGCCCACCACGCTGGCCACCACCATCAGGCTCAAGGCCCCGACAAAACCGGCCCAGCCCCAGCGGTTGAAGAGGTGATACTGGAAGGTCTCGCCCGCGCTCATGGACATGGCCACGGCGGCCGAAATCACCAGCACCGCCAGCCAACCACCGATGGCACCTTCCCAGGACTTGCCGGGAGAAATGGTGGGCGCCAGCTTGTGGCGACCGAAACCCTTGCCGGCGAAATAGGCGCCGATGTCAGCCACCCACACCACCGCCATCACCGACAGCAGATACAGCGGTGAACGCTGGAACAGATCCACGATGGCCACGAAGCAGCCGAGGATGGACAGCATATAGGTCGCATTGAGCAGGCGATTGCCGAAGGCCTCGATCTTGGGCAGGCCCAACCCCAGGGCGGGCACGAACCGCAATGCCCACAACAGCACGCACAGCACGTAGAGCGGACGTACGCTGGGCAGGCCGCTGAAGAACAGGATCACGCAGAAGACCAGCGTCCACACGACTGCCCACAAGGTCGGACGCGGGCTCTTGAAGAGGCGGAAACATTCCCAGGCGCCGGCGGCGAAAAACACCAGCGCGGCCATGGCAAAGGCCGGGAAATAGCCGAAATACAGGATCGGCAACAGGATTGCCAGCAGGATCAACGCTGTGATGACACGCGTCTTGAGCATCAGGAAGCCTTTTTCTGGTCCAGCACCTGGGCGCTGGTGCGCCCGAAGCGGCGCTCGCGTTGTTGATAGGACCCGATCGCCACGTCCAGCGCCTTGGCATCGAAGTCGGGCCAGAAGGTCTCGGTGAAATACAGTTCGCTGTAGGCCAGTTGCCACAGCAGGAAATTGGAAATGCGCTGTTCGCCGCCGGTGCGGATGAACAGGTCCGGCTCCGGGGCATAGGCCATGGCCAGATAGGGTGCCAGCTCTTCTTCGGTGTAATCGGATACGCCCGGCTTGTCCTTGACCATGCGCGAGACCGCCTGCATGACATCCCAGCGGCCACCGTAATTGGCGCAGACGGTCAGGGTCAGACGGCTGTTGCCGGCCGTCTGGGCCTCAGCCTTGGCGGCCATCTCCTGCAGCTTGGGATCGAAACGACTCATGTCGCCGACGATCTTGAGGCGGATGCCGTTGTTGGCCATCTTGCCCACTTCGCGCTCCAGCACGGTCATGAACAGGCGCATCAACACCGACACTTCATCGGCCGGCCGACGCCAGTTCTCGGAACTGAAGGCAAACAGGGTCAGGAATTCGATGCCGCGTTCGGCACTGGCCTCGACGATGGAACGTACTGCGTCCACCCCCTTGGCATGCCCCGCCACGCGCGGCAGGAAACGCTTGGTCGCCCAACGACCGTTGCCGTCCATGATGATGGCAACATGGCGCGGAACCGCGGAAGAATCCGGAACCGCAAGAGTTGAGCTTTGATGCTTCATGAAAATAATTTAGTGCATTTCGGTGCGTGGGGAACGGGGCAGCGCCTCATGGTAACGGGCCGCGGACGCTTTGACAAACCAGCCGCGCGCGCCCTACCCCAAGCGAAATGCTCCCCGCTGCGCCCTGCACATTTGCTGTCTTTGACTTCTCGTGCAGCGCGACCACCTGTGCGGTCGCGCATAGGGCCTGCCGAACGACCTATACGGTCATCACTTCCTTTTCCTTGTCGCCCACCAGCTTGTCGATTTCGGCGACGAACTTGTCGGTCAGCTTCTGGATTTCATCCTGGCCACGACGCTCGTCATCTTCCGAGGCAACCTTGTCCTTGACCAGCTTCTTCAGACCTTCGTTGCCTTCGCGGCGGATGTTGCGCACCGCGATCTTGGCATCTTCGGCTTCGCTCTTGACCAGCTTGACCATTTCCTTGCGGCGCTCTTCGGTCAGCGGCGGCATCGGCACGCGGATCAGTTCGCCGTGGGTGGCCGGGTTCAGGCCCAGGTCGGCTTCACGGATGGCCTTCTCGACAGCAGCGACCATCTTCTTCTCGTACGGCTGCACACCGATGGTGCGGGCGTCGATCAGGGTCAGGTTGGCGACCTGCGACAGGCCGGTCGGCGAACCGTAGTAATCGACCATCACCTGGTCCAGCAGGCCGGTATGGGCGCGGCCGGTACGGACCTTGGCCAGGTTGGCCTTCAGGGTCTCGATGGACTTACCCATCTTCTGTTCAGTATTTTTCTTGACGTCAGCGACACTCATGCTGCTCTCCTAACTTGGTGCAATAACTTGGCTTTTCTTGATGGCAAATGCCTGAAAGAGGGGCATTGTAAACGGGAATGACCGGCCTGCGGCCGGTTTCTGTTCCGCAATACGGCTCAGACGTGGACCAGGGTACCCTCGTCGTCACCCATGACCACGCTCTTGAGCGCGCCCGGCTTGACGATGGAAAACACCTTGATCGGCAGCTTCTGGTCACGGCACAGCGCGAAGGCGGTCGCGTCCATCACCTGCAGATGCTTGGCGATGGCTTCGTCGAAGGAAATCGACTGGTAGCGGGTCGCGGCCGGATCCTTCTTGGGGTCAGCGGTGTAGACACCGTCCACCTTGGTGGCCTTGAGCACGATCTGGGCGCCGATTTCCGAGCCACGCAGGGCGGCGGCGGTATCGGTAGTGAAGAAGGGGTTGCCGGTACCGGCAGCGAAGACCACGATCTTGCCCTCTTCCAGGTATTGCAGCGCCTTCGGGCGCACATAGGGCTCGACCACCTGTTCGATGCCGATGGCGGACATCACGCGGGCTGTCAGGCCAGCCTGACGCATCGCGTCGGCCAGGGCCAGCGAGTTCATGACGGTGGCCAGCATGCCCATGTAGTCGGCGGTCGCACGATCCATGCCCTGGGCGCCCGGCGCCACGCCGCGGAAGATGTTGCCGCCACCGATCACGATGGCCAGTTCCACGCCCAGTTTGCTGATTTCTGCTACATCCGCGACCATGCGTTCGATGGTCGCGCGATTGATACCGTAGGCGTCATCGCCCATCAGTGCTTCGCCGGAGAGTTTGAGGAGTACGCGCTTATAAGCAGGTGTTGTCATTGCAGGGCTCCGTGTTCTTTCCGATGTTGAATTGCTTGTTGACGCGTCGGCACTCGCTGTCACCCGACGAAACGGCGCGATTTCGTCATCTGGATGTAGCCCGAACGCATGAGAGGGTTACTGCTGCGCCCTACTCTATTGCCACTACGACTGCCATTACTTCCATGCTGTTGCCATTGCTACTTGCAAGCTGTCCACCGCACCTGCCACAGGCTTACCCGGCAGCCGACCCAGAGGATAGATGCAGCCTTCTCCGAAAGTTCCCGGGGACCGGCTTAAAAAAACGGGCCTCTCGGCCCGTTTTTCTTGCAACGCTTACTGAGCTTGTTTCGCTGCAGCCACTTGCGCAGCCACTTCAGCGGCGAAGTCGTCTTGCTTCTTCTCGATGCCCTCACCCACCACGTACATGGCGAACGACTTGACGGTCGTGTTGGCGGCCTTGAGCATCTGTTCGACGCTTTGCTTGTCGTTCTTCACGAAAGCCTGGTTGAACAGGGAAACTTCCTTCAGGTACTTCTGCACCGAACCGTCCACCATCTTGGCGACGATCTCGGCCGGCTTGCCGGATTCGGCAGCCTTCAGGGCTGCGACCGAGCGTTCCTTCTCGATCAGGTCAGCCGGCACTTGCTCGGCCGACAGGGCGACCGGCTTCATGGCGGCGATGTGCATGGCCACGTCCTTGCCCACTTGCTCGTCGGCACCGTCGAACTCGACGATCACGCCGATACGGGTACCGTGCAGGTAGGAAGCCAGCTTGCCGCTGGTTTCGAAACGCTGGAAGCGACGGAACGACATGTTCTCGCCGATGCGGCCGATCAGTTCGGTGCGGAGTTCTTCCAGGGTCTTGCCGTCGGCCAGCTTGCAGGCGCCCAGGGCAGCCACGTCAGCCGGATTCTGCTCGACCACCAGCTTGGCAGCGGCTTCGACCAGACCGATGAACTCGTCGTTCTTGGTCACGAAGTCGGTTTCGCAGTTCACCTCGACCAGCGCGCCGACGTTGCCGGCGATGTAGGTCGAGATCACGCCTTCTGCGGTGATGCGGGAAGAGGCCTTGGAAGCCTTGCTGCCCAGCTTGACGCGCAGAATCTCTTCCGCCTTGGCCATGTCGCCACCGGCTTCGGTCAGCGCCTTCTTGCATTCCATCATCGGCGCGTCGGTCTTCGCGCGCAGATCGCCCACCATTGCTGCGGTAATTGCCGCCATACTATTCTCCTGACTTGGAGGCATCCCGCGTCCTGCGGCATGCCTGAAACTCGAAAATTGAATCAAAAAAAAGGGGCCACTGCGTCACTACCCGCTGTCACCCCTTTTTGTACTACCGTACTACCGGAAGAGCAGAATCAAGCCTGCTCGACCTCGACGAATTCATCGCCCTTGACTGCTTCGACCACGTCGTTGACGGCGTTGGCACGGCCTTCCAGCACGGCGTCAGCCATGCCGCGAGCGTACAGTGCGATTGCCTTGGCGGAGTCGTCGTTACCCGGGATCACGTAGGTGACGCCTTCGGGCGAGTGGTTGGTATCGACCACGCCGATGACCGGGATGCCCAGCTTGGCGGCTTCGGTGATGGCGCCCTTGTGGTAGCCGACGTCGATGACGAAGATGGCGTCAGGAATGCCACCCATGTCCTTGATGCCGCCGATGGCCTTCTGCAGCTTTTCCTGTTCACGGCTGAACAGCAGGGCTTCCTTCTTGGACAGCTTCTCGACGGAACCGTCTTCGACTGCTGCTTCCATGTCCTTCAGACGCTTGATCGAGGTCTTGATGGTCTTGAAGTTGGTCAGCATGCCGCCCAGCCAGCGCTGATCGACGTAAGGCACGCCAGCACGTTGTGCTTCAGCGGCCAGGATTTCACGCGCTTGGCGCTTGGTGCCGACGAACAGGATGGTGCCGCGGTTGGACGACAGTTGACGCACGTACTTCTGCGCCTCCTGGTACATGCCCAGGGTCTTTTCCAGGTTGACGATGTGAATCTTGTTGCGGTGGCCGAAGATGAAGGGGGCCATCTTGGGGTTCCAGAAGCGGGTTTGGTGACCGAAGTGGACACCGGCTTCCAGCATTTCGCGCATGGTAACGGACATGAATTTCTCCAGGGTTAGGTCTGGAATCCGCTCGGTCATCCGGCTCATGCAGCCAGACACCCTTTTAGCGAACGGATTCGCGTTTCAAAAAGATTTACAACACATATTGCCAAAAAGATATGAAGATTCATTCCGCACACCGATTCCGGCAACCGACCTGAGGTTTCAGATCAGCCCGGCATTCTACTCGACCCCGCCCTTTTGTTCAAGTAGCACATCAAATTGCTATCTGACCCGCTGCCATGGCCGGCAAAACAGAAAATACCCCCGTCGTCTATAATCCCGACTTGACGATTTTCTAGCGAATTGCGATTCATCATGGGCAATATCACCATCAAGACCGCCGAAGACATCGAAGGCATGCGCGTGGCCGGCCGCCTGGCCGCCGAGGTGCTGGACTACATCACCCCCTTCGTGAAGCCCGGCGTGACCACCGGCGAGATCGACCGCCTCTGCCACGAATACATGACCAATGTACAAGGCAGCATCCCGGCCCCGCTCAATTACTGCCCTCCCGGCTACACCCCCTACCCCAAGGCCATCTGCACCTCGCTCAATGACGTGATCTGCCACGGCATCCCCGGCGACAAGGTGATGAAGAACGGCGACGTGCTCAACATCGACGTCACCATCATCAAGGACGGCTACCACGGCGACACCAGCCGCATGTTCTTCCTGGGCGAGCCCTCCATCCTGGCGCGCCGCCTCACCGAGATCACCTACGAATGCATGTGGCTGGGCATTTCCAAGATCAAGCCGGGCGCCCATCTGGGCGACATCGGCCACGTCATCCAGCAGCACGCCGAAAAGGCCGGCTATAGCGTGGTGCGCGAGTTCTGCGGCCACGGCATCGGCAAGGTCTTCCACGAAGAGCCGCAGGTGCTGCACTATGGCCGCCCCGGCACCCTGGAAAAGCTGGAAGCCGGCATGATCTTCACCGTCGAACCCATGATCAACGCCGGCCGCCGCGAAATCCGCGAGATGGGTGACGGCTGGACCATCAAGACCAAGGACCGCAGCCTGTCGGCGCAGTGGGAACACACCGTCCTGGTCACCGAGACCGGTTTCGAGGTGTTGACCGTGTCGCCGGGCATGCCGGCGCCGCCGGCCTTCATCCAGAACCAGGTCGCTGCCGCGGCCTGAGCGAATGATGGCGGGGCAAGCAACGGTGACGCCAGCTGCCCCGCCCGCAGTTTCCGGCATGAAACCTGCTAAGGGCTCGGGGCCGCATGGGGATACGGCCCCGTCCGTTGTTGGCGCTACCCCGGCGCCCTGCCTCCTTTGATCGAATCCACCGATGCCCACTCTCGCCATCACGCTCAAGAAACAGCTCAAGGCCGCGCGCCAGCAAGCCATCGATGTGTTCCAGTCCAATCACAAGACCGAGCAACTGCTGGCGCAATTGCGCCGCAATGTCGATGAAGCGCTGACCCAGGCCTGGGAAGAACTGGGCATGTCCGGCAATGCCGCGCTGGTGGCCGTGGGTGGCTATGGCCGTGGCGAACTGTTCCCGCATTCGGACGTGGATGTACTGATCCTGCTGGACCAGGCACCGGACGCCGCCAAGAAGGAAAAGCTGGAATCGCTGGTGCAACTGTTCTGGGACATCGGCCTGGAAATCGGCCACAGCATCCGAACCATCGACGAATGCCTGGACGAATCGGCGGCCGACATCACGGTCCAGACCAGCCTGCTGGAAGCCCGTCTGGTCACCGGCAACCGGGCCCTCTTCAAGCGTCTGCAGGAGCGCTACCACGCCGCGCTCGACCCGCTGGCCTTCTTCCAGGCCAAGACCCTGGAAATGCGCCAGCGCCACGTGAAATATGAAGATACCCCCTACAGCCTGGAACCCAACTGCAAGGAAAGCCCCGGCGGGCTGCGCGACCTGCAGGTCATCCTGTGGGTGGCCAAGGCGGCCGGCCTGGGCAATTCCTGGGGCGAACTGGCCGAGCACGGCATGCTGACCTCTACCGAGGCACGGCAATTGCGCCAGAAGGAACGCGCCTTCAAGGACATCCGCATCCGTCTGCACATCCTCACCGACCGCCGCGAAGACCGGCTGGTGTTCGACATCCAGACGCAACTGGCCGAAACCTTCGGCTTCAAGACCACCGATACCCGCCGCGCCAGCGAATACCTGATGCAGCGCTACTACTGGGCCGCCAAGGCGGTGACCCAGTTGAACACCATCCTGCTGCAGAACATCGAAGCCCACCTGTTCCCGCAGCAGGCGGTGCCACGCCAGATCAACGAGCGCTTCAATGAGGTCAACGGCTTCCTCGACATCGCCCACGACAAGGTCTTCGAAGACACTCCCTCGGCCATGCTGGAGGTGTTCCTGGTGCTTTCCGAGCATCCCGAGCTCAAGGACATGTCGGCCCGCACCATGCGCGCGCTGTGGCATGCGCGCTTCAAGATCGACAATGCCTTCCGCAACGATCCGCACAACCATCGGCTGTTCATGCAGATCATCCAGAGCAAGCGCGGCATCACCCATGCCCTGCGCGGAATGAACGCAACCAGCGTGCTGGGTCGCTACCTGCCCAATTTCCGCCAGATCGTCGGACAGATGCAGCACGACCTGTTCCACGTCTACACGGTGGATCAGCACATCCTGATGGTAGTGCGCAACGTACGCCGCTTCACCATGAGCGAGCATGCCCACGAATACCCCTTCTGCAGCCAGCTGATGGCCAACTTCGGCCAGCCCTG
Source organism: Herbaspirillum sp. VT-16-41 (assembly GCF_001994935.1). Classification (NCBI taxonomy): domain Bacteria; kingdom Pseudomonadati; phylum Pseudomonadota; class Betaproteobacteria; order Burkholderiales; family Oxalobacteraceae; genus Herbaspirillum; species Herbaspirillum sp. VT-16-41. Next base: position 274,128 of record NZ_MUXB01000114.1, on the reverse strand, counting down.
GGTGCTGTACGTCGCCGCCCTGTTCCACGACATCGCCAAGGGGCGCGGCGGTGATCACTCCAAGCTGGGCATGGCCGATGCGCGGGCCTTCTGCCTGCAGCATGGCATCTCCGAAGAGAATACCGAGCTCATCGTGTTCCTGGTCGAACAGCATCTGGCCATGTCGCATGTGGCGCAGAAGCAGGACATGTCCGACCCCGACGTCATCACCGCCTTCGCCCAGCTGGTCAAGGACGAACGTCACCTGACCGCGCTCTACCTGCTGACCGTGGCCGACATCCGCGGCACCAGCCCGAAGGTATGGAACGCCTGGAAGGGCAAGCTGCTGGAAGACCTCTACCGCATGACCCTGCGCGTGCTGGGCGGCGAAGCGCCCTCGGCCGACCGTGAGCTCAAGAACACCCAGCAGGAAGCCATCAAGACGCTGCGCCTCTATGGTCTGCCAGCCGACGCCCACGAACAGCTCTGGAAGCAGCTGGATGTGGCCTACTTCCTGCGCCACGACGCCTCCGACATCGCCTGGCAGACGCGCTGTTTCTACGACAAGGTCGATACCGGGGTGCCACTGGTGCGCTGCCGCCTGGCGCCCATCGGCGAAGGCGTGCAGGTGGCGGTCTACACGCCCGACCGCCCCGACCTGTTCGCGCGCATCTGCAGCTACTTCGATGAAAAAAGCTTCAGCATCTTCGACGCCAAGATCCACACCACCCGCAACAACTACGCGCTGGATGCCTTCCTGATCAATGCCCCGGTGTTCGCCAAGAACTACCGCGACATCATCAACCTGATCGAACACGAACTAGGCGCCCTGCTGCAGTCGGAGCAGCCGTTGCCGCCGCCATCCAAGGCCCGCCTGTCGCGGCTGTCGCGCACCTTCCCGGTCAATCCCTCGGTGGACCTGCGCCCGGACGAACGCGGCCAGTACTACCTGCTGTCGGTCTCGGCCAATGACCGCGCAGGCCTGCTGTATTCGATCTCCAACGTCCTGGCCAAGTACCGGATCAACCTGCACACCGCCAAGGTGATGACCCTTGGCGAGCGGGTGGAAGACGTATTCCTGATCGACGGCCCCGGGCTGTCCCAGCCGCGCAACCAGATCCTGCTGGAAACCGAACTCCTGCAGACCCTGCGCATCTGACCTCGCCGGTACCGGCAGGCTCGCCGCCAGTCTGGCGCGCCGACCGTGCCGGCCTTACAATCTCACCCTCGCCGCTGGCCGGCTCCCCGTTTTTCGCAAGGCAATTCCCATGACTGAACCCGTACGACTTTCCAAACGCATGTCCGAACTCGGCCTGTGCTCGCGCCGCGAGGCCGACGAATGGATAGAAAAGGGCTGGGTGCGGGTCGATGGCGTGGTGGTATCGGTGCTGGGCAGCAAGGTGTTGCCGCACCAGAAGGTGACCGTGGAACGCCAGGCCAGCGCCGAACAGGCGCAGCGCGTGACCATCCTGCTCAACAAGCCCATGGGCTACGTCAGCGGCCAGGCCGAGGACGGCTACAAGCCCGCCGTGGTGCTGGTCAACGAGCAATCCCGCTGGGTCGAAGACCAGACCGACATGCGCTACCATCCGCGCCAGCTGAAGAGCCTGGTACCCGCCGGGCGACTGGACATCGACTCGGTCGGCCTGCTGGTACTGACCCAGGATGGCCGCATCGCCAAGCAACTGATCGGCGAAGATTCGGCGGTCGACAAGGAATATCTGGTGCGGGTGCAATACACCCGCCCCGGCAAGCTGCCCGAATCCGATCTCAAGCGTCTGAACCACGGCCTGATCATGGACGGCAAGCCGCTGCGTCCGGCCAAGGTGGCCTGGCAGAACGAAGACCAGTTGCGCTTCACCCTGCGCGAAGGCAAGAAGCGCCAGATCCGCCGCATGTGCGACATGGTGGGACTGAAGGTGATCGGCCTGAAACGCGTGCGCATCGGCGGCGTCAAGCTGGGCGACCTGCCGGTGGGGCAATGGCGCTACCTGCGGCCTGACGAAAAGTTCTAGAAGTTCAGATCACTACCCGCAAACGAGAACGGCCCTGACTCAACATCAGGGCCGTTGCTTTTTCCAGCAAAACAGGGAAAAGGATCAGAGGAAACGATCCAGGATCTTGCGACTATGCTTGTCCAGCGCCTTCTGGTCGCGGATCAGGAACTGGATGCCATGGCTGTCGGCAATCAACAGCGCCGGTGCCGCCAGGCGACGGATATCCTCCTCCCCCTTGAGGGTGAAGGTCGTGGTGCCACGGGTGGTCTGTACGGTCCAGTCGCTGGGCGTGGCGAAGGTCGAGACGCTGACGATACGCTCGATCTCGGGCATGAATTCGCGGCTGGCCAGCTCTTCCTCGATCAGCTTGCGCGCGTTTCCGGCGAGCTCATCCAACGTATCGATCCAGGCCAGTTCATGGCCATCGCTGCTGACCAGCGACAGGCCGTGATCCGGCGCGGAGACGGGAAAGGCACGCACCGGAATCACATTCTCATGGGCGACACCATCGACATCGGTGAGCACCAGGCGGCCGAAGCTGTTGCGTTGCAGTTGCCAGGACGGCTGGGCAATAGTGGTGGTCGTCATGGCTTCAATCGCCCTTCTCATCGTCGCTCACCGACACCTCGGCATCCCCGTCCGGGTTGCGCGCCTGTGCCTGATAGAGCTTGTAGTAATGCCCTTCGCGGGCCATCAGTTCTTCATGGTTGCCGACCTCGACCACCTGGCCGCGATCCAGCACCACCAGACGGTCGGCCTTGCGCAGCGTGGACAGGCGGTGGGCAATGGCGATCGTGGTCCGGCCTTGCACCAGGTTGTCCAGGGCTTTCTGGATTTCCTTTTCGGTGGTGGTATCGACCGAGGAAGTGGCCTCATCCAGGATCAGGATGCGCGGATCGATCAGCAGCGCCCGCGCAATCGAGATGCGCTGGCGCTCGCCGCCCGACAGCGCCTGCCCGCGTTCGCCGACCAGCGAGTCGTAACCCTGCGGCAGGCGCAGGATGAATTCGTGGGCATGGGCGGCACGGGCGGCAGCGATGATTTCCTCGCGGGTGGCCTCGGGCTTGCCGTAGGCGATGTTCTCCGCAATCGTGCCGAAGAACAGGAAAGGCTCCTGCAGCACCAGCCCGATGTTGCGACGGTATTCGGAAATCGGCAGCGAACGGATATCCACGCCATCGATGCGGATCGCCCCTTCGGAGACATCGTAGAAGCGGCAGATCAGGTTGACCATGGTCGACTTGCCCGAACCGCTGTGTCCGACCAGGCCGATCATCTCGCCCGGAGCAATCGACAGGCTCATGTTGCGGATCACGGCGCGGTTGCCGTAGCGGAAGCCGATATTGCGCACTTCGATGGCACCCTGCACCTTCTCCAGGTGCACCGGGTTGGCCGGTTCCGGCACGCTGGAGACGTGGTCCAGGATGTCGAAGATGCGCTTGGCGCCGGCGGCCGCCTTCTGGGTCACCGACACGATGCGGCTCATCGAATCCAGGCGCGTGTAGAAGCGGCTGATGTAGGCCAGGAAGGCCGTCAGCACACCCACCGTGATCTGGTTGCTGGAGACCTGCCAGATACCGAACACCCACACCACCAGCAGACCCACTTCGGTCAGGAAGGTGACGGTCGGCGTAAACAGCGACCAGATCTTGTTGACCCGGTCATTGACCATCAGGTTGTGGCGGTTGGCCTCGCGAAAACGGGCCACTTCGCGCTTTTCCTGGGCGAAGGCCTTGACCACGCGGATGCCGGGGATGGTATCGGCCAGCACATTGGTCACTTCCGACCAGATGCGGTCGATCTTCTCGAAGCCGTGGCGCAGGCGGTCGCGCACCACATGGATCATCCACGCGATGAAAGGCAGCGGCAACAGGGTCACCAGCGCCAGCCAGGGATTGATGGAGATCAGGATGGCCGCCGTCATGATGATCATCAGCACATCGATGGCGAAGTCCAGCAGGTGCAGCGAAAGGAAGACGCAGATGCGGTCGGTCTCGGAGCCGATGCGGGCCATCAGGTCACCGGTCCGCTTGCCGCCGAAATACTCCTGCGACAGCCGCAGCAGGTGCGCATAGGTGGTGGTGCGCAGGTCGGCCCCGATGCGCTCGGACACCAGCGCCAGGATATAGGTCCGTGCCCAGCCCAGGCCCCAGGCCAGCAGCGCCGCGCCCAGCAGGCCCGACAGATAGAGCGTGGCCAGATGGGTATCGATGGGCGTGCCGTTCTGGAACGGGATCAGCACATTGTCCATCAGGGGCATGGTCATGTAGGGCGGCACCAGCGTCGCCGCCGTCGAGGCCAGCGTCAGCAGGAAGCCCAGCAGAAGCGACCCCTTGTAGGGCTTGGCAAAGCGCGACAGGCGGAACAGCGCCCAGGTGGACGGCGGCGCCTCCTTGGTCTCGGGGCAGATGGCACAGGTTTCCTGGCCTTCCGGCAGGACCGCCTTGCAGGTCGGGCAGACGTCGCCCTCTTCCTCGACCTGCACGCCCGAGGCCAGCAGGTCGCGTTGCTGCTCGAACAACTTGATCAGGCGCAGCGCCTGCGGGTTCTGCGCCAGCGTGTAGCGCCAGGCCGCCAGGCGGCCGGCGCCGTCGCACAGTTCCAGCGTGCCCACGCCGGCGTGGTCGTGGTGCTTCAATTGCAGATCGGGCGCGTAGGTCCATTCCTGCCAGACGCGACCATCGGCAGAGCTGGAGAGCAGGCGGCGTTCGGTCGCCAGCACCAAAGAGCGGGAGAATTGCAGCTGGGCGTCCAGGTCCAGCTCCAGCCAGGCCAGCACGGCTTCGCCGGGCGCCAGGCGGGCAGCAGTTTCCGTTTGCCAGCGCTCGGGCAGGCTGGCGGTCGCGGAAGGATGTGAGTCAGTAGTCATGTAACGGCAACGTTGAGGCCCGAAGTGAGCAGTTTGGCTATTGTTTTATGGATGAGCAGGTCTCGCCGGACCGCTTGCAACGCCTCAGCGGCGAGCAGCGCGCGATTATAGCGCAGCGCCCCGCAGCCCCTGCCTGCGTCGCGCACCCCGGATAGGCGACAAGCTTCACCCGATAACGCGAGAACCGGCAAAACGGTGCACCAGAGCAGAGATTCAGCGCAATTTTCCCGCCAAATGCGAATGCCGGGAGCACCTGAGCGCCGCGTTTTTTGCGCCAGGCGTGCCACGGGGAGAAACAGTCTGCGACAATATCGTTCACTTCCCATCCCCCAGCATCAGCATACAGATGACTTTTATGCCCTTTCTGCGCCCATTTGAGCGGTCTCCCGGATCGGGGCCAGGCCGCCAGCGTTCTTCCCGACAAGAAAATCCAGGGTCGTTCTGTCGTATCCAGTAAACCAAACGCCGCCCTGCGCGTTAGTGAACCATGCGTTATTCTGACAGAGTGCTGACCGGTCTGCGCCGGGCTTCACCTGAGGGCGGCGACAAATGCATCTGCAGTACAGGCAGCATGGGCAAAACGGGCAACTTCAGCATTTCAGAATTTCAGCAGCTTCGGCAATCCAGGCTTAGGCCAACACAGCGGCACACCAACCACACATGAAAAATATCGAATTCCTCCGTTTCCTGAACCTCAAGGGTCCGAACATCTGGACTTACCGTTCCGCTCTCGAAGTGTGGATCGATATCGGCGAACTGGAAGACTGCCCCTCCAACACCATTCCCGGCTTCCCTGACCGCCTGACCACCTGGCTGCCGACCCTGATCGAACACCGCTGCAGCTATGAAGAGCGCGGCGGCTTCGTGCGTCGCCTGCACGAGGGCACCTGGCCCGGTCACATCCTGGAACACGTCACCCTGGAACTGCAGAACCTGGCCGGCCTGCCCGGCGGCTTCGGCAAGGCCCGCGAAACCAATGTGCGCGGCGTCTACAAGGTGGTGGTGCGCGCCCGCCATGAGACCGTCACCCGCGCCGCCCTCTTCGCCGCCCGCGATCTGGTGATGGCCGCCATCGAAGACCGTCCTTACGACCTCGACGGCACCCTCTCCAAGCTGCGCCGCATGGTCGACCGCCTGTGCCTGGGTCCCAGCACGGCCTGCATCGTGGACGCCGCCGACGAGCGCCGCATCCCCACCATCCGCCTGTCCGAAGGCAACCTGGTGCAACTGGGCCACGGCTGCAAGTCGCGTCGCATCTGGACCGCAGAATCAGACCAGACCAGCGCCATTGCCGAAGGCATTTCACGCGACAAGGATCTGACCAAGTCGCTGCTGGAAACCTGCGGCGTGCCGGTCCCTGAAGGTCGTCTGGTGGAAAGCCCGGAAGACGCCTGGGAGGCCGCCCAGGACATCGGCCTGCCGGTGGTGGTCAAGCCCTGCGACGCCAACCATGGCCGCGGCGTCTTCATTGACCTCAATACCCGCGAAGAAATCGAAACCGCCTACAAGGTTGCGCTGGAAGAAGGCAGCGGCGTGCTGGTCGAACGCTTCGTGCCGGGCCTGGAACACCGCCTGCTGATCGTTGGCGGCAAGCTGGCCGCCGCCGCCCGTGGCGAACCCATCTTCATCGTCGGCGATGGCAAGTCCACCGTCCAGGACCTGCTGGACGAACTGAACCGCGACCCGCGTCGTGGCCTGCTGGAAGAACACCTGCTGGACCCGGTGCTGCTGGAACGCGAACCGGCCGCCGCGCTGGAACTGCAACGCCAGGGCCTGACCACCGAATCGGTCCCCGCCGCCGGCCGCCGCATCCTGCTGCTGCGCAACGGCAACGTCTCTTCCGACATCACCGATCTGGTCCACCCCAGCGTGGCCGCCGCCGCCTCGCTGGCCGCACGCATCGTCGGCCTGGACATCGCCGGCGTGGACATCGTGGCCGAAGACATCTCGCGCCCGCTGGCCGACCAGGGCGGTGCCATCGTCGAAGTCAACGCCGGCCCCGGCCTGCTGATGCACTTGAAGCCCTCCGACGGCAAGCCGCGTCCGGTCGGTGAAGCCATCATCGACAACCTGTTCGGCCCGGAAGAAAACGGTCGCATCCCCATCGTCGGCGTCACCGGCACCCACGGCAAGACCACCATCTCGCGCCTGATCGCGCGCATCGTGCACCTCTCGGGCAAGCATGTGGGCCTGGCCTGCGGCGATGGCCTGTACTTCGGTGAACGCCAGATCGAGCGTGGCAACCGCGCCAACTGGGACGCAGCGCACCGCGTGCTGTTGAACCGTGCGGTGGAAGCCGCCGTGTTCGAGAACGGCAGCGCCTCCATCCTGGCCGAAGGCCTGGCTTATGACCGCTGCCTGGTGGGCGTGGTCGCCAACATCGACCCCGACGACAGCCTGCCCGAGTTCTACATCGAGAACGCCGAACAGATCGCCACCAAGGTCAAGCGCACCCAGGTGGACCTGGTCCTGCCCGATGGCGCGGCCGTGCTCAATGCCGACGACCCGCTGGTGGCGGACATGGCCCAGCTGTGCGATGGCGAAGTGATCTTCTTCGGCACCGACCCGGCCTCCGAACTGCTGGTCGGCCATCTGAAGGAAGGTGGCCGCGCCGTGTTCCTGCGCGATGGCGACCTGATCCAGGCCGACGGTGAACGCGAATGCAAGGTCAGCTCGGTGGATGCCATTCCGCTGACCGAAAACGGCGCCGTCGCCTACCAGGTCGAGAACGTGCTGGCCGCCGTGGGTGCAGCCTGGGCGCTGGGTATCAGCCCCGAGGTGATCCGTGCCGGCATTGAGCTCTTCGGCACCGAACGGGCCGAAGAGCAAGGCCTGAAGTTCAAGAGCCAGGTGGCCTGAGCCATCGGCTTGGACTGCATCCGCACTGCAAGACAGACAGATTCAAGATCAAGAGACACCTAGGAAAACTTGTCCATGGACGTATCCCGCATTCGCGCCCTGCGCGGCCCCAATCTCTGGAGCAGACACACTGCCATCGAAGCCATCGTTTCCTGCCCGGAACACGAGCGCGTCATCGACGACATGCCCGGCTTCGAACTGCGCCTGCGCGCCCGCTTCCCGCAAATCGGCTTCCTCGAACCCGATGGCGGCAAGCAGGTGGTGTCGATGGCCCACGCGCTGGCGGCCGCAGCCCTGGCGCTGCAATCGCAGGCCGGCTGTCCGGTGACCTTCAGCCGCACGGTGTCCACCGTCGAGACTGGCATCTACCAGGTGGTGGTGGAATACAGCGAAGAGGAAGTCGGCCGCCTGGCCTTCGACCTGGCGCTGGAACTGGTGCAGGCGGCCCAGGCTGATGCGCCCTTCGACCTGACCGCCGCGCTTACCCGCATCCGCGAGCTGGACGAAGATGTCCGCCTGGGTCCTTCCACCGGCTCCATCGTCAATGCCGCCATCAAGCGTGGCATTCCCTATCGCCGCCTGACCCAGGGCAGCATGGTGCAGTTCGGCTGGGGTAGCCGTCAGAAGCGTATCCAGGCCGCCGAGACCAGCAACACCAGCGCCATCGCCGAATCCATCGCTCAGGACAAGGACCTGACCAAGATGCTGCTGCACGCCGCTGGCGTCCCGGTGCCCAACGGCCGCGTGGTCACCACGGCCGAAGACGCGCTCAAGGCGGCCGAGGAAATCGGTTCGGCCGTGGTCATCAAACCGCTGGACGGCAACCAGGGCAAGGGTGTGGCCGTCAACATCAGTACCCCGGAACAGATCACCCGTGCCTTCAACAACGCCGCCCTGATCAGCGATGAAGTGATCGTCGAGCGCTACCTGCCCGGCCACGACTTCCGCCTGCTGGTGATCGGCAAGACCCTGGTGGCGGCCGCCCGCCGCGACCCGCCGCAAGTCATCGGCGATGGCGTGCACACCATCCGCCAGCTGATCGACCAGGTCAACGCCGACCCGCTGCGCGGCGATGGCCACGCCACCTCGCTGACCAAGATCCGCCTGGACGACATCGCCCTGCTGGTGCTGTCGGGCCAGAACCTGGAACCCGAATCCATCCCCGCCCAGGGAGTACGCGTGGTCCTGCGCAACAACGCCAACCTGTCCACCGGCGGCACTGCCACTGATGTCACCGACGACGTCCATCCCGACGTGGCGGCGCGCGCCATTGCGGCCGCCCAGATGGTGGGCCTGGACATCTGCGGGGTGGACGTGGTCTGCAACTCGGTACACATGTCGCTGGAAGAGCAAGGCGGCGGCATCGTCGAAGTCAATGCCGCGCCAGGCCTGCGCATGCACCTCTCGCCCTCCTACGGCAAGGCGCGCGATGTCGGCGAAGCCATTGTCTCGACCATGTACGACGATGGCGACGATGGTCGCATCCCGGTGGTGGCCGTAGCCGGTACCAACGGCAAGACCACCACCGTGCGCCTGATCACCCATCTGCTGGCCAAGACCGGCCTGCGCGTGGGCATGACCAATACCGATGGCGTCTACATCGACGGCCTGCGCACCGACACCGGCGACTGCAGCGGCCCGCGCAGCGCCCGCAACGTGCTGTTCCACCCGGAAGTCGATGCGGCCGTGCTGGAAACCGCACGTGGCGGCGTGCTGCGTGAAGGCCTGGGCTTCGATCGCTGCGCCGTGGCCGTGGTCACCAACATCGGCATGGGCGACCACCTGGGCCTGTCCTACATCAGCACAGTGGAAGACCTGGCCGTGGTCAAGCGCGTCATCGTCGAGAACGTCGCACCAACCGGCACGGCCGTGCTCAATGCCGCTGATCCGATGGTGGCCAAGATGGCCGCTTCCTGCCCCGGTTCGGTGACCTTCTTCGCACTCGATCCCAGCCACCCCATCATGGCCACCCATCGCGCCCAGGGCCATCGCATCGTCTATCGCGATGGCGACGCCATCGTGGCCGCCCAGGGCAGTTTCGAAAAACGCCTGAAGCTCTCCGGCATCCCCCTGACCCGTGCCGGCGCCATCGGCTTCCAGGTCGAGAACGTGATGGCTTCGGTCGGCGCGGCATGGGCCCTGGACCTGGACTGGGAGCAGATCACCGGCGCCCTGGCCAGCTTCATCAGCGACAGCGGCACCGCACCGGGCCGCTTCAATCTGTTCGATTACAAGGGCGCCACCCTGATCGCCGACTACGGCCACAATCCGGACGCCATCCAGGCCCTGATCAAGGCGGTCGACAGCATGCCCGCCAAGCGTCGCTCGGTGGTCATCAGCGGTGCCGGTGACCGGCGCGATGTCGACATCACCCGCCAGACCGAACTGCTGGGCGATGCCTTCGATGAGGTGGTGCTGTATCAGGACCAGTGCCAGCGTGGCCGTGAAGATGGAGAAGTGATCGCCCTGCTGCGCCAGGGTCTGGAAAAGGCCAGCCGCACCAGCGACATCAAGGAAATCGACGGCGAATTCATCGCCATCGATACCGCCCTGGCGTCGCTGCAGCCGGGTGACCTGTGCCTGATCCTGATCGACCAGGTGGAAGAGGCGCTGGCGCACATCGACGCCCGCGTGAAGGAAAGCCACTGACCGCGACCGTACACCCGCCTGGCGGGTGATGCAAAAAGCGAAAAAGCATCCCGGCGCCGTGCCGGGATGCTTTTTTTACGACTGCCTCAAGCGCAAGGCCGGGACTCAGTCGTCCTGATTGGGGTCAAGCTCGGGGAACAGCACTTCGGTAAAGCCGAACTGGCGGAAGTCGCGAATGCGCATCGGGTACAGGATGCCCTGCAGATGGTCGCACTCGTGCTGCACCACGCGGGCGTGGAAACCCTCCACGGTGCGGTCGATCGGCTTACCGTTCTGGTCCACGCCCTGGTAGCGCAGACGGCTCCAGCGCGGTACCACGCCGCGCATGCCGGGCACCGACAGGCAGCCCTCCCAGCCCTCCTCTTCCTGGTCGGACAGGGGCGTCAGGATGGGGTTGATCAGTACCGTCTCGGGCACGGCCGGGGCGTCCGGATAGCGCTGGTTGTGGCCGAAGCCGAAGATCACCAGCTGCAGATCGATACCGATCTGGGGCGCCGCCAGTCCCGCACCGTTGACGGCGCGCATGGTCTCGAACATGTCATCGACCAGCCGCGCCAGCTCGGGCGTGCCGAACTCGGTCACCGGCTGCGCCTGGCGCAGCAGGCGTGGGTCGCCCATCTTGAGAATCTCGCGTATCGCCATTCATTTTCTCCATGAAAGACGCCCGGTCGGGCCGGGCGTCAGGGTGTGAGCACATCAAGGCATCATCATGGTCGCGCCATGCGAGCTCATCTTCAGCGCTGCTTGTTCGCCACTTCCTGCAGGTACTCGGAAAAGGCCGGGCCGGTTTCCGGGTGCTTCAGGCCCATGGCCACCATGGCCTTCAGGTAACCCAGCTTGGAACCGCAATCATAACGCTGCCCTTGGTAACGATAGGCCAGAACCGACTCGGCCTGCATCAGCTTGGCGATGCCGTCGGTCAGCTGGATTTCGCCGCCGGCACCGCGGGGGATGTTTTCCAGGTAGTGGAAGATGCGGCTGTTGAGCACATAGCGACCCACCACCGCCAGCGTGGACGGTGCCTCTTCCGGCGCCGGCTTCTCGACGATGGCGTTGATGCGTTCCAGATCGGGCTGGTAAGGCGTGGCACTGACGATACCGTATTGGCGGGTATCGCTCTTGGGCACTTCCTGCACGGCCAGCATGCTCATGCCTTCGCGGGCATAGATGTCGGTCATCTGCGCCAGCACCGGCTTGACACCGTCGTCGGTATCCATGAAGTCGTCGGCCAGCAGGATGGCGAAAGGTTCCTCGCCCACCACCGGACGGGCGCACAGCACGGCGTGGCCCAGGCCCAGTGGTTCGGACTGCCGGATGAAGATGCAATTGACGTTCTTGGGTACCACGTTCTGGACGATTTCCAGCAGCTTCTTCTTGCCGGCCGCTTCCAGTTCGCTTTCCAGCTCATAGGCCTTGTCGAAGTGGTCTTCGATGGCGCGCTTGTTGCGGCCAGTGATGAACACCATCTCGGTGATGCCGGCGGCCACCGCCTCTTCGACAGCGTAATGGATCAGCGGCTTGTCGACGATGGGCAGCATTTCCTTGGGCTGTGCCTTGGTGGCGGGCAGGAAGCGGCTGCCGAGACCGGCGACGGGAAAGACGGCTTTCTTGATCTTCTTGATCATCATGACTCCGAGGTAGGAATGGGTCTTGGTAGTGCGTTATCGTCTGCTTTGGCAGAGCAGCCCCGACTGAACGGGAATGTAATGGTGGCGCATTGTATATGAATAAAAAGACAAGGTAATTACGCCGGGTTGTCAGCGTTGTCAGCGTCGCCGCCTTCACTGTCCGCATCGCCCGCACCACCCTCGCCTGCACACAGTGCCTTCAGGGCGTCCTCGTCCAGGATGGTCAGCCCCAGCTCTTCGGCCTTGGCCAGCTTGCTGCCGGCGTCGGCGCCGGCCACCACGTAGCTGGTCTTCTTGGACACCGAGCCCGACACCTTGCCGCCGGCCGCCTCAATCAACTGCGAGGCCTGGTCACGCGACAGGTTGGGCAGGCTGCCGGTCAACACGAAGGTCTTGCCGGCCAGATGCTTGGCGCCGGCCTCCACGCCCGCACTTTCGGGCCAGTGTACGCCGACTGCACGCAATTGCTCGACCAGTTCCACGTTGAGCGGATCACTGAAGAAGGCGCGCAGCGAACTGGCCACCACCGGGCCGATGTCGGCCACTTCCAGCAATTGCTCTTCGCTGGCTACCAGCAGCTTGTCGATGCCGCCGAAATGGCGTGCCAGCTCCTTGGCTGTGGCCTCGCCCACGTGACGGATGCCCAGCGCATAGATGAAGCGCGCCAGCGTGGTGGCCTTGGACTTCTGCAGTGCGTCCAGCACGTTCTGTGCCGATTTCTCGGCCATGCGGTCCAGTTCGGACAGTGCCGACAGGCCCAGCCGATAGAGGTCGGCCGGGGTGTTGACCACCTTGCGATCAACCAGTTGTTCCACCAGTTGCTCACCCAGGCCCTCGATATCCATGGCGCGACGCGAGGCGAAGTGCTGCAGGCCGCCCTTGCGCTGGGCGGCACACTTGAGCCAGCCCCCGGAGCAACGCGCCACCGCCTCATCCTCCGCACGCACGATGGGCGAGCCGCACACCGGGCAGGCCGTGGGCATGACGAAGGCACGGGCGTCGGCCGGACGCTTCTCGGGCACATAGGCGACCACTTCCGGGATCACGTCGCCGGCACGCCGCACGATGACGGTGTCGCCAATCTGGATGTCCTTGCGGCGTACCTCGTCCTCGTTATGCAGGGTGGCATTGGTGACGGTGACGCCGCCCACGAAGACCGGATTGAGTCGGGCCACCGGCGTGATGGCACCGGTGCGGCCAACCTGCACCTCGATGTCCTGCACCACGGTCAGCGCTTCCTGCGCCGGGAACTTATGGGCCAGCGCAAAGCGCGGCGCGCGCGAAACAAAGCCCAGGTATTTTTGCTGGTCCAGACGGTCCACCTTGTAGACCACGCCGTCGATCTCGTAGGGCAGGCTGTCGCGCTTGGCGCCGATGCCGCGGAAGAAATCCAGCAGCCCGGCCGCGCCGGTGACCACGGCGCGCTCCTTGCACACCGGCAGGCCCAGTTCCTGGTACCAGTCCAGCAGGGCCGAATGCGAAGCCGGCATCTCGGCACCTTCCAGCACGCCGATGCCATAGGCGAAGAAGCGCAGCGTGCGCTGGGCGGTGATGCGCGAATCCAGCTGGCGCAGGCTGCCGGCAGCGGCATTGCGGGGGTTGGCAAACTCCTTCTGCCCGGCATCGCGCTGACGCTGGTTCAGGCGAGCGAAATCGCTCTTGTACATCAGCACTTCGCCGCGCACGTCGATCACCTGCGGCACCTGTTCGCCATGCAAGCGCAGGGGAATGGCGCGCACGGTGCGGATGTTGGCGGTGACGTTTTCGCCGGTCATACCGTCGCCCCGCGTGGCAGCCTGGACCAGCACGCCGTTTTCGTAACGCAGGCTGATGGCCAGGCCGTCGAACTTCAGCTCGGTGGCATAGCGCACTTCCTGCAGGCTTTCCAGCCCGTCGCGCACCCGCTTGTCGAAGGCTTCGATGTCTTCATCGGAAAAGCCATTGCCCAGCGACAGCATCGGCACTTCATGGCGCACCGGCTCGAATTGCGGCAAGGGTCCGGCCCCGACGCGCTGGGTGGGGGAATCCGGGGTGAGCAGTTCGGGGTGGGCGGTTTCCAGCGCCTGCAGTTCCTGGAACAGCCGGTCATATTCGGCATCCGGAATGCTCGGCTGGTCCAGCACGTAGTAACTGTGGTTATGGCGGTTCAGGTCGGCGCGCAGCGCGAAGGCGCGCACCAGCCAGTCCGGCGCCCCTTGCGGGGGCCGGCCGGCGGAAAACAGATCTGCTTGCATCGTGGAGGAGTAGGAACGGGGCCTTAGCTGAACAGGCGCAAGGCACGGGTGGAGCCGGCTGCGATCTCGGCCGATTCCATGGCGCTGTAGAAGGCGGCGACCTGTTCGGCGATATCGGCCAGGGCTTCATCGGAAAGGGGCTGGTCGCTGTCGTCGACGATCACGCCACCCAGGCGCTGGGCCAGCGAACGGGCGCAGGCCACCAGGGCGCCATAGCCGTCACGTGCCGGCGACACCCGCGGCACATCCAGCAGCAGCGTCAGGCGGTCGGTGGTCTCGTCGGTCGGCGTGGCATTGGTGGAGAGAGCGAACAGTACTTCGCCCTCGCCGTCCTGCATCACCAGGAAGCCTTCGGTGCGACGGTCGAAGCCCTGACGGGTCAGCGCCGCCAGCAGCGTCGCCAGGCTCCACGGCGCACCTTGCGAGCGCACGTTCACCGACAGCTGGACATCATGGTCGGCGATGAACTGGTGCAGCGCCTGGGCGGTACGGATCACGTCAGGCATGTCCGGCAATTCGGGTTCGCCCGAGAGCGAATCGGTCAGGTCACGCAGGCGCATGACCAGTTCCGAGTATTCGATTTCGTTGAGGGCATTGCTGCGGTTGGCCAGCTGCGCACCGGCCAGCAACGCGGTGTAGATGCCGCCATGGGCCACGGCTTCCCAGTCGCCCTCGGCGGTGCGGCCGATGAAGTGCACCGGCTTGTTGCCGACATGGCGCAGGTTCTGCAGCAGCGGCAGCAGCTTGTCGCCGCGCAGGGGGTTGTCCAGGGCGATGGGGATGTTGCAGTCGATGAGTTCATCGACCGGTAGCTCGCGGCGCGGCGCCAGGCGCGCCTGCATTTCGGGCGGCGGCGTGAAGGCGGGCGCGGCTTCGATCTGGTCTTCGGCACCGGCGATGACCTGGGCCACGGTCGATTGCGGGGCTTGCGCCAGGGCCTCGCCCAGCACCGCCTCGTCGGCGACGCGGGGCAGCTCGCCGGCCGGCGGCTCGCCCAGGAAGGGTTCACGCGGCTCGAACTCGGCCTGGTCCTGGTAAGCCTTCACCGGCGCCGGCACGGGCTTGCGCTCGGGAATATCGTAGAGGGAGGGCTCGGTGCGCTCGGCCGTTTCCTCGGCCAGGGCCGAGGGGCCGGCAGCGGCACGCTCGCCCTGCGGCGCGGCGAACACCGGTTCAATGGCCGAGGGCTCATCCGGCGACATCAGCACATCGTCATGGGACGAAGAGAAGGCGCGTTCGACGGTCTTGCGCGCCTTGTGTTCCTGCCATTTGTTGTAGGAGATGACTCCGACGACGAAGACGCCGCCGAGAATGATCAGGCTGGTCTGGAGATCCATCATCATGCTGCACGACCTTTCAGGCTATCTGGCTGGGGGGCGCCATCATGGGCGCCGCAGGGCATGGTCGGCTGGGAAAAGCTGCTCATCGAAGAAATCCGAATCCTATCAATCCAAGAAGGCCGACCGCGGCCGCCGGTACATGCGCGTCCGTCGCTGCCACGCTCGGCATTGCTGCGCCGCCATCGGCGTCGGCCAGGCAGGCGGACATCGGGCGCGTCGGACGGAAGGAGTACGGCAAGATCGCGGTCAAGATATTGTTATTTTTCCATGGCCCGTGGGGGCCGAGAATCGAAGCTACTGCGAATGCTGCGGCAAACGCAGCGCCGACCCGACACCGGCTGGGCAGACGCCCGGACCGGGCCGGTCGACAAGTTTTTCAGGGTACGGTCGCGCCCCCTGCTTGTCAAGCCGACAAAGGCCTTGGCACTCCCGGCAAAAGGCATCCCGCACCCGACATCAGGCCGCCTGCTCGGCACTGGAGAAGTTGGCGGCCGACTCCATGTCCACCGCCACGATGCGCGACACGCCCTGCTCCTGCATGGTCACCCCGATCAGTTGCTGCGCCATTTCCATGGCGATCTTGTTGTGGGAGATGAACAGGAACTGGGTATGGTCGGACATGCGCTTGACCATGTTGGCGAAGCGTTCGGTGTTGGCATCGTCCAGCGGCGCGTCGACCTCGTCGAGCAAGCAGAACGGCGCCGGGTTCAGCTGGAACATGGAAAACACCAGTGCGGTCGCCGTCAGTGCCTTCTCGCCACCCGAGAGCAGGTGGATGGTGGCGTTCTTCTTGCCCGGCGGCTGCGCCATGACCTGTACGCCGGAATCCAGGATCTCGTCGCCGGTCATGATGAGCTTGGCCTGGCCACCGCCGAAGAGCACCGGGAACAGCTCCGAGAAGTGGTGGTTGACCTTGTCGAAGGTGTCTTGCAGCAGGTCGCGGGTTTCCATGTCGATCTTGTGGATCGCATCCTGCAGGGTGGTAATGGCTTCGTTCAGGTCGGCATGCTGCGCATCCAGGAAGTGCTTGCGCTCGGAAGCCGTGGCCAGTTCATCCAGCGCGGCCAGGTTGACCGCGCCCAGTGCCGCGATGGCATTGGTCAGGCGGGTCACTTCGCCTTGCAGGTAGGACGGGCGCATGTCGCTGGTCAGCTTCTCGGACAGCGCGGCCTCGTCGGCCTGGGTCTGGGCCAGGGCTTCGGAGAACTGCTCCTGGTTCAGGCGCGCGGCCTGTTCCTTCAACTGCAGTTCGGTGATGCGGTCGCGCTGCGGCTGCAGACTGCGTTCGGCCTGCATGCGGCTTTCTTCATGCGAGCGCAATTGCTGGGACAGCTGGTCCAGTTCGTGACGGGCATCGGCCAGTGCGCGTTCCTGCTCGCTGCGACGGTCCAGCAACTCCTGCAGGCCGGCCTGGGCGGCCTGGTCGTCCAGGCTTTCCAGCTCCAGCGAGCCTTGCTGCATGCTGGCGAACAATTGCGCCGCCTGTTCCAGGGCGGTGGCGATACCGCGCTTCAATTCCTCGATCTTGTTGCGATGCGACTTCTCGGCGAACTCGGTCTCCTGGGCCGCACGCTCCAGCTCGCGCAGGCGGGTGCGGGCGTCGTTGAGCTGCTGCTCCTTGTTGAGGTAATCGGTCTGGCCGTTTTCATGCTGCTCCTGCAGCTCGGCCAGTTCGATATCGAGTTCCTCGAAGCGCGCTTCGGATTCGGCCTGGACCTGCTGCTGTTCGGCTTCCTGCATGCCGATTTCTTCCAGGTCGGTGGCGATCTGGGTGCTGCGCTGGTTGAAGCGCTCCTGCACCTCGGCCAGCTTCATCACTTCGATCTGCAGGCTGTGCGCCGACTGGGTCAGCGAATTGACGCGCTGGCGCAGTTCCTGCAGGCGCTGCGAGGCGCCCGACAGAGCGGCCTCGGCGCGCACGGCGCGGCCCTTGGCTTCCTCGGCCAGCATGGACTGGGCGCGCTGCTGCTTGGTGATGTTCTCGATTTCCTGCTGGCGCGCCAGCATGCCGTCCTGCTCCGAATCGGAGGCATAGAAGCGCACGCTGGAATTGCTCACCACATGGCCCTGACGGGTCACGAAGAGGCCACCCAGCGGCAGCTTCGAACGTTCGGCAAAGGCGGTAGCCGTGTCGTCGGCGATGTAGATGTGGTTGAGCCAGTCGTTCATCAGGGCGCGCAGGCCCGGATCGTTCAGCTGCAGCAGGCCCACGAAGGGCTTCAGGCCGGCGACCGGCTGCGCTTCCGGCTGGGCCAGCCCGGCATTGGGGGCGTACAGCGCCAGCTTGGCCGGCGGTGCATCGCTGAAGAAGGCCTTGGCCCAGTCCAGGTTGGACATTTCCAGGGCCGACATGCGCTCGCGCAGCACCGCTTCCAGCGCAGTTTCCCAGCCGGATTCGATGTGCAACTTCTGCCACAGGCGCGGCAGTTCGGCCAGACCGTGCTTTTCCAGCCAGGGCTGGACCTTGCCTTGCGCCTGCACGCTTTCCTGCAATTGCTTCAGGGCGCTCAGGCGTGCTTCCAGCTGGGCGTTGGCCGAGGTTTCCTTGCTCACCAGTTCCTGGGCAGTGCGGCGCTCTTCTTCCAGGCGCGGCAACTGCTCCTGCGCCTCTTCGAGATACATGCTGGCCTCTTCCAGCGAGGCCTGCTTCTCTTCCAGCTGCATGCGCAGGTTGGACAGGTGCGTCTCGTCGGGCAGGGCCATGCCATTCTTTTCCTGCATCAGCCGCTCGCGGCGCACCGCCAGGCCGGAGAGGATGTTGGAGGCATTGCGCTGGTGCGTCGATTGCAGCTCGATCTGCTGCTGCACCTGCATGATCTTGCCGCGCGATTCCGTGGTCTTCAGCTGCGACTCGCGCCAGGCGGCTTCCAGCGAGGGCAGGCGGTCGCTGGTGTCCTGCACGGCGTGCTGGGCCTGCTCCACGCGCATGCCGAATTCTTCCAGCTGGATTTCGGCCTCGGCCAATTCTTCCTGCTGCTGCGTGCCCTGGCGCTGCCACTGGTCACGCTGCGCGCCCAGGGAGTTCAACTGGGCCTGCAGGCGGTTGCGCGATTCGATGACGAACTTGATCTGCGCTTCCAGGCTGCCGATCTCGGAGTTGGTCTGGTATAGATGGCCCTGCGCCTGGTGCAGGCGGTCGCCGGCGCCATAGTGGGCCTGGCGCATGTGCTCCAGTTCGGCCTCGACGTGGCGCAGCTTGGCGGTCTGCTCTTCCAGGTCGATCTGGGCGCGTTCGATTTCCTTGAAGAACTTTTCCTGCTCGGCCTTGGCTTCGTTCTTGCGCAGCAGCCACAGCAGCTTCTGCTTTTCTTCCTGATCGTTCTGCAGCTCATGGAATTTCTTGGCCACGGCGGCCTGGGCTTCCAGCTTTTCCAGGTTGGCGTTGAGCTCGCGCAGGATGTCTTCCAGGCGGGTCAGGTTTTCGGTGGTGTCGTGCAGGCGGTTCTCGGTCTCGCGGCGGCGCTCCTTGTACTTGGAGACGCCGGCGGCTTCTTCCAGGAAGATGCGCAGCTCTTCGGGGCGCGCTTCGATGATGCGCGAGATCATGCCCTGACCGATGATGGCGTAGGCGCGGGGGCCCAGGCCGGTACCGAGGAAGATGTCCTGGATGTCGCGGCGACGCACCGACTGGTTGTTGATGTAGTAGGACGAGGTGCCGTCGCGGGTCAGGGTGCGCTTGACGGCGATTTCGGCATATTGGCCCCATTGGCCGGCCGCCTTGCCGGCGGAATTGTCGAACACCAGTTCGACCGAGGCGCGCCCGGCCGGCTTGCGGTGGGTGGAGCCGTTGAAGATGACGTCCTGCATCGACTCGCCGCGCAGTTCCGAAGCCTTGGACTCGCCCAGCACCCAGCGCACGGCGTCGATGATGTTGGATTTGCCGCAGCCGTTGGGTCCGACCACGCCTACCAGCTGCCCCGGAACCTGGAAATGCGTAGGCTCGACGAAGGACTTGAATCCAGATAATTTGATGGAAGTTAGACGCACGTTATCGACAAATTAGAACAATTGAGGGAAAGCGGGAATTTTGCTTCCGGGAAGGCCGGTATCATAACATCGCCAGCCCCCGCCACGGCCAAAAACGGCCCTCCTCCGAGCCCTGGCCGGCGCTGTCGCCGCCCCTTCCTCGCCCAATGAAAAACGCTGCGCCGACTTGCATTGGCACAGCGTCAAGCACTACCTACGGCGGCGGCAAGGATCAGAAGGTTTCCCAGTCGCCATCATCGCCGGTGGGCGCCGGCTTCTTCCCGGCGGCCGGCTTGGCCACCGGCATGGCCAGCGCAGCTGCCTTGACGGGGGCTGCCGGGTTCGCCGGAGCGGCCGCCTTCGGCGTCAGCTTCGGGGTCGGCTTGAAGGCCGGCGCGGACGCCGGCTTGGCCGCCATTGCCGGGACCGGGCGCGCAGCAGCTTCCGCGGCGGAGGCCTCGCCTTCGACCTGGAAGGTGGCCACGGCCGCCTTCAGGCGTCGCGCCTGCTCTTCCAGCGAGCCGGCTGCGGCGGCGGCTTCCTCGACCAGAGCCGCATTCTGCTGGGTCACCTGGTCCATCTCGCCAATGGCCAGGTTGACCTGTTCGATGCCGCGGCGCTGCTCTTCGGAAGCGGCCGAGATTTCACTGACGATATCGGTCAGGCGATGCACCGCCGAGACCACCTCGCCCATGGTTTCACCGGCGCGGGCCACCTGGTCGGAGCCACTGCCCACGCGCTGCACCGAATCTTCGATCAGGGCCTTGATTTCCTTGGCGGCCTGGGCGCTACGCTGGGCCAGCGAGCGCACCTCGGAAGCCACCACCGCAAAGCCGCGGCCCTGCTCGCCGGCCCGGGCCGCCTCGACGGCGGCGTTCAGGGCCAGGATATTGGTCTGGAAGGCAATGCCATCGATGACGCCGATGATGTCCGAAATCTTGCGCGAACTTTCAGTAATCCCTTCCATGGTCTGCACTACCTGTCCCACCACCTCGCCCCCGCGCTTGGCGATTTCCGAAGCGTTGTTGGCCAGTTGCCCGGCCTGGCGGGCGTTGTCGGCGTTCTGCTTGACGGTGGCGGTCAGCGAATCCATGTTGGACGCGGTGGTCGCCAGTGAACCAGCCTGCTCTTCGGTACGCGAAGACAGGTCCAGGTTGCCGGCCGCGATCTCGTGCGCACCGACATCGATGGCATCGGTGCCCTGACGGATGCCCTTGATCACCCCGGCCAGGCGTTCGCGCATGGTCGCCATCTCGTAGAGCAAGCTGCGCTTGTCACCGGGCCGGGTATCGACTTTCACGGTCAGGTCGCCATTGGCAATACGGGTGGCGATGCCCACCGCATAGGCCGGCTCGCCGCCCAGGCTGCCGGTGATGCGGCGGATGATGGCCAGCATCATCACCGACACCACCACGCCCACCACCAGCAGGATGCCCAGGAGCCGGATCAGGTCGCTGCGGAACTGTGCCTGTACGTCGCTCAGGAACACGCCGGTGACGATGAACCAGTCCCAGGTCTTGTTGTGCACGACATAGCTCATCTTGGGGGTGCGGTTGCTGTCATCGGTACCAGGCAGGCGCCCCATGTACTGGACGAAGCCTTGCTGCTTTTCCTGGCCGACCTTCATCATCTCGACGTAATAGGCCTTGCCCTCGGAATCCTTGCGATCGGCCACGTTCTTGCCGATCATGGCCTTGTTGGAGGGCAACATCAACACCACCGGGCGGGAATCGAAGATGAAAAGGTAGTTGTCACCGTCATAGCGCATGGCGGCGATGCGCTCCAGCGCGTTCTTCTGCGCCTCTTCCTTGGAAATCTTGCCGGCGGCGACATCGGCCACATAGCTGTTGACCACCCCATTGGCGGCCTCGACCACGCGACGCAGGCCGTCCTTACGTTCGTCCATCATGTTTTCACGGGCGCTGAAGGCCGACCAGGCGGCCAGCAGCAACAGACCAACCCACATCACGACCAGCGCAGACAGTAGCTGCGCCTTTAGGCTTTTCATTCTTGTTCTCCGGGGTTCAGTGCCAGCCTTGTGAGCCGGCCAGTTTTGGCGAGCGCCCACAATACCCCCGAAAGCTTGCTGACAATCCGCTGAATACACCCGCTACGCAGGCCTGATTTTCGGGATTGCACATTTCATAACGTGGCCGCAACATGGACTGAACACCTGCGCAGCCCGCTTGCCGGCAACCGGACCTCTTGTCTCTCATGCATGTCATCGTATCAATTCGCCAGGCGACCATCGGCGCGGCAATGACGGTATAATCGCAAGCTTTCCCAGCCCTTTGCCGTGGCCGTCCTTCCTGCCTGATGATCGCGTTCTCGCTGATGATCCGGCCAGTTGCCGGCCCGGGCAGCTTTACTCCAGCCCCAGCGACGTGAATCCCCTACTCGACCAACTGCAGCCCTATCCCTTCGAAAAGCTCAAGAAGCTCTTCGCCGGCATCACGCCCGATCCGGCCTATCGTCCGATCAGCCTGGGTATCGGCGAGCCCAAGCATCCGACACCGGAATTCATCAAGCGCGCGCTGACCGACAACCTGGCCGGCCTGGCTTCCTACCCGGCCACGCTGGGCAGCGATGCCCTGCGCGGCGCGATTGCCGACTGGCTGCAGAATCGCTATGGCATCCCGCGCCCTGATCCGGCCACCGAAATCCTGCCGGTCAATGGTTCGCGTGAGGCACTGTTCTCGCTGACGCAGACCGTGATCGACCCCACCAGGCCTGGCGCGCTGGTGATGTGCCCCAACCCGTTCTACCAGATCTACGAAGGCTCGGCCTACCTGGCCGGGGCCCTGCCGTACTTCGTCAATTCCGACCCGGCGCGCAACTTTGCACCGGACTTCAGCCAGGTGCCGCAGGAGGTGTGGGAGCGCGTGCAGCTGCTGTTCGTCTGCTCGCCCGGCAACCCCACGGGCGCGGTGCTGACGCTGGAAGACTGGAAGGAACTGTTCGCCCTGTCGGATCGCTATGGCTTCGTGATCGCTTCCGACGAGTGCTATTCGGAAATCTACTTCAAGCAGGAGCCGCCGCTGGGTGGCCTGGAAGCCGCCCGCAAGCTGGGCCGCGACTACCGCAACCTGATCGCCTTTTCCAGCCTGTCCAAGCGCTCCAACGTGCCGGGCATGCGCTCGGGCTTCGTGGCCGGCGATGCGGCGATCCTGAAGAAATTCCTGCTCTACCGCACCTACCATGGCGGCGCCATGAGCCCGGTGATCCAGGCGGCGTCGGTCGAGGCCTGGAAGGACGAGACCCATGTCCAGGACAACATCGCCAAGTACGTCACCAAGTTCTCGCAGGTCACCCCGCTGTTGCAGGAAGTGCTGGACGTAGCGCTGCCGGACGCGGCCTTCTACCTCTGGGCGAAGGTCGACAAGCTGGTCGCCATCAGCGACACCGAATTCGCCCGTCGCCTGTACGCCGAATATAATGTCACGGTGCTGCCCGGCAGCTACCTGGCGCGCGAGGCGCATGGCGTCAATCCGGGCGCCGGTCGCATCCGCATGGCGCTGGTGGCCGAAGTCGAGGAATGCCTGGAGGCGGCGCAACGCATCGTCGCCTTTACCAAGAAACTCGCCGGCCAGGGCTAAAAGCCCGCCGACAAGCGAGACCAATACCCCTTTCACCCAACCGTTCATAGATACCAACATGACACAGTCCATTCAGCAAATCATCGATCAGGCGTGGGAAGACCGCGCCAGCCTGTCCCCCAAGAGCGCTCCGGCCGACATCCGCAATGCAGTCGCCGAAGTGATCGCAGGCCTGAACGATGGCACCCTGCGCGTCGCCAACCGTCAAGGCGTCGGCCAGTGGGAAGTCAACCAATGGGTGAAGAAGGCCATCCTGCTGTCGTTCCGCCTGGAAGACAACGTGCCGATGTCGGCCGGTACCGGCTACCCGCAGTTCTACGACAAGGTGCCCACCAAGTTCGCCAACTACACCGCCGAAGATTTCGCCAAGGGTGGCTTCCGCGTGGTGCCGCCGGCGGTGGCTCGTCACGGTTCCTTCATCGGCCGCAACGTGGTGCTGATGCCCTCCTACGTCAACATCGGCGCCTATGTCGATGAAGGCACGATGGTCGACACCTGGGCCACCGTCGGCTCGGCTGCGCAGATCGGCAAGAACGTTCACCTGTCCGGCGGCGTCGGCATCGGCGGCGTGCTGGAGCCGGTGCAGGCCGGTCCGGTCATCATCGAAGACAACTGCTTCATCGGTGCCCGTTCGGAAGTGGTCGAAGGCGTCATCATCGAAGAAAACTCGGTGCTGTCCATGGGCGTGTACATCGGCCAGTCCACCAAGATCTACGATCGCGAAACCGGTGAAGTGCATTACGGCCGCGTGCCGGCCGGTTCCGTGGTGGTACCGGGCAACCTGCCCTCCAAGGATGGCAAGTACAGCCTGTACGCCGCGATCATCGTCAAGAAGGTCGATGCCCAGACCCGTTCCAAGACTTCCATCAACGAACTGCTGCGCGGCGAGTAATCCCGCCTTGCGGCTTTATTGAAGTCCTGCATCACCACGCGCCGCGCCGGTCGTCTCGTACACCGGCGCGGCGTCGTGTTCTAGTGGCCCCGATTGCAAAGCGCGAGAACGAGCATGAGCGACAAGATCACCCTCTACGGCATCCCCAACTGCGACACCGTCAAGAAGGCCCGCGTGTGGCTGGACGAGCAAGGGATCGCCTTCCATTTCCATGATTTCAAGAAGGCCGGCCTGGAGGCCGCACAGGTGCAAGCCTGGTTGAAGGACGTGGAGCGCGACGTGCTGGTCAACCGCAAGGGGACCACCTGGCGCGCCCTGCCTGACGAACGCAAGGCCGCCATCACCGATGACGCTGCCGCAGTTGCACTCATAGTGGAAAACCCCTCGGTGGTGAAGCGCCCGGTGCTCTTCGATGGCAAGCACTATCACGTCGGCTTCAAGGCCGATCAGTATCAACACATTTTCGAGAAATGATCATGAGCAAGACGCTGGCCCTGACCCAGGAATTGATGTCCCTTTCTTCCGTCACCCCTGAAGACAAAGGCTGCCAGGCGCGGCTGGCGGAATTGCTCGCGCCCCTGGGTTTCGTCTGCGAGACCATCCAGTCCGGTGACGTCACCAACCTGTGGGCGCGCAAGGGCACAGCCCAGCCGCTGGTGGTCTTCGCCGGCCACACCGACGTGGTGCCCGCCGGCCCGCTGGAGAAGTGGCAATCGCATCCCTTCCAGCCGACCCTGCGCGATGGCCGCCTGTATGGCCGTGGCGCCTCCGACATGAAGACCTCGATCGCCGCCATGGTGGTGGCCTGCGAGGAGTTCACCGCGGCCCATCCGGATCATAAGGGCTCGATCGGCTTCCTGATCACCAGCGATGAAGAAGGCCCGGCCATCGATGGCACCGTGGTGGTCTGCAATGCCCTGAAGGCACGCGGCGAGCAACTGGACTACTGCATCGTGGGCGAGCCGACCTCGGCCAAGACCCTGGGCGACATGATCAAGAACGGCCGCCGCGGCACCATGTCGGGCAAGCTGACCGTCAAGGGCATCCAGGGCCACATCGCCTATCCGCAACTGGCGCGCAACCCCATCCACCAGGCCGCGCCGGCGCTGGCCGAGCTGGTCGCCGAGCAGTGGGATGCGGGCAACGAATACTACCTGCCGACGTCCTGGCAGGTCTCCAACATCCACGGCGGCACCGGCGCCTCCAATGTGATCCCGGGCGAAGTGGTGATCGACTTCAATTTCCGCTTCTCCACCGCCAGCACCGTGGAGGGCCTGCAGCAGCGCGTGCATGCCATCCTGGACAAGCATGGCCTGGAATACGACCTGAAGTGGACGGTCGGCGGCCTGCCCTTCCTGACCCCGCGCGGCGACCTGTCGGACGCGCTGGCCAAGGCGATCAAGGACGAGACCGGCCTGGAGACCGAACTGTCGACCACCGGCGGCACCTCCGATGGCCGCTTCATCGCCCAGATCTGCCCGCAGGTGATCGAGTTCGGGCCGCCCAACGACAGCATCCACAAGATCGACGAGCACATCGAGGTGCGCTACATCGATCCCCTGAAGAACATCTACCGCAAGACGCTGGAAAACCTGCTGGCCTGAGTGCCCGGCATTGAAGAGAACATCATGACCCCCAACAATTTCTCCACCGTGCGCGACCTGCTGCGCTACGCCGTGACCCGTTTCAACACCGAGCAACTGTTCTTCGGCCACGGCAGCAGCAACGCGCTGGACGAGGCAGCCTACCTGATCCTGCATACGCTGAAGCTGCCGCTGGACCAGCTCGATCCCTTCCTCGATGCACGTCTGCTGCCCGAGGAAATTGCCTCCGTCATGCGCGTGATCGAACGCCGCAGCAAGGACCGCGTGCCGGCCGCCTACATCACCAACGAGGCCTGGCTGGGTGCCTATCGCTTCTACGTCGATGAGCGCGTGATCGTGCCGCGTTCCTTCATCGCCGAATTGATTCCGCAGCATTTCTCGCCGTGGATCCAGGACCCGGAAGCCATCGTGAATGCGCTGGACCTGTGTACCGGTTCGGGCTGCCTGCCGGTCTTGCTGGCCGACGCCTTCCCCCATGCGCAGATCGATGCCGTCGATATCTCCGCCGATGCACTGGCGGTGGCGCGCAAGAACGTGGACGAGTACCAGCTGCAGGATCGCATCACCCTGGTCGAGTCGGACCTCTACACCAAGCTGCCGGCCCGCAAGTACGACCTGATCATCAGCAATCCGCCGTATGTGAATTCCGGTTCCATGGCCAAGCTGCCGCAGGAATACCTGCGCGAGCCGCAACTGGCGCTGGCCGGCGGCGAAGACGGCATGGACCTGGTGCGCAAGATCGTCGCTGGCGCCGCTGAACGCCTCACGCCCGAAGGCGTGCTGGTGGTCGAGATCGGCAACGAACGCGCCTTTGCCGAAGCCGCCTTCCCGGAACTGCAACTGACCTGGCTGACCACCAGCGCCGGTGACGACATGGTGTTCCTGGTCACGGCCGAACAACTGCAACTGGGCTGAACTGCCAGGCCCGCCCTGCTCCACCGCGTTCCACTGATTGTGAATCACCGATGATCCGTTTCCAGCAAGTCTCCCTCCAGCGCGGCGTCAAGCCGCTGCTGGAGAATGTCGACCTGACGCTCAACCCGGGCGACAAGATCGGCCTGATCGGCGCCAATGGCGCCGGCAAGTCCAGCCTGTTCGCCATGCTGCGTGGCGAACTGCACGCCGACCAGGGCAATATCGATTTCCCGGCACGCTGGCGCATGGCCTACGTGGCGCAGGAAACGCCGGCGCTGGACCGTCCGGCCATCGAATACGCCATCGATGGCGACGCCCACCTGCGCCAACTGGAAGCCGATCTGGCCCGTGCCGAAGCGCAGCCCGATGACAAGCACGACGGCAACCACATCGCCGAACTGCACACCGCCCTGGCCGATGCCGACGCCTATACGGTGCGCTCGCGTGCCGAGCAGTTGCTGCTGGGCCTGGGCTTTTCGCTGGAACAGATGGCGCGGCCGGTGGCCAGCTTCTCGGGCGGCTGGCGCATGCGCCTGAACCTGGCACAGGCGCTGATGTGCCCGTCCGACCTGCTGCTGCTGGACGAACCGACCAACCACCTGGACCTGGATGCCATCATCTGGCTGGAAGACTGGTTGAAGCGCTACCCGGGCACCCTGCTGATCATTTCCCACGATCGCGATTTCCTGGATGGCGTGGTCAATGTCATCGTTCATATCGATGATCGCAAGCTCAAGCGTTATTCCGGCAACTACAGCGCCTTCGAGCGCCAGCGCGCGGCCCAGCTGGAACTGATGGCCGGCATGATCGAGAAGCAGCAGCGCCAGCGCGCCCACCTGCAATCCTTCATCGACCGCTTCAAGGCCAAGGCCACCAAGGCGCGCCAGGCGCAGAGCCGCATGAAGGCGCTCTCCAAGATGGAAGAACTGGCGCCGCTGCGCGCGGCGGCCGAATTCTCCTTCGAGTTCCGCGAACCGCTGTCGGCGCCCAACCCCTTGCTGGTGATGGAAAAGGTCAATGCCGGCTATCACATCGAGGGCAAGAACGGCGCGCCGGATGAAGACAAGATCATCGTGCATGGCATCGACTTTTCGCTGCAAAACGGCCAGCGCATCGGCCTGTTGGGCGTCAACGGCGCCGGCAAGTCCACGCTGATCAAGACGGTGGCAGGCGAGATCGATCCCTTGTCCGGCACGGCCCGCCTGGGCAAGGGGCTGGTGATCGGTTACTTTGCCCAGCACCAGGTGGAGATGCTGCGCCATGACGAATCGCCGCTGTGGCACCTGACGCGACTGGCGCCGGATGTGCGCGAGCAGGAGTTGCGCAACTTCCTGGGCAGCTTCAACTTCAACGGCACCATGGCCTCGTCCTCCATCGCGCCCTTCTCGGGTGGCGAAAAAGCGAGACTGGCCCTGGCGCTGATCGTCTGGCAGCGCCCCAACCTTTTGCTGCTGGACGAACCGACCAACCACCTCGACCTGGAAACCCGCGAAGCCCTGACCATGGCCCTGGCGCAGTTCGAAGGTACGCTGGTCCTGGTGTCCCACGATCGCCATCTGTTGCGCGCCACCACCGACCAGTTCCTGATCGTGGCCGAGGGCAAGCTGCAAGACTTCGACGGCGACCTGGACGACTACAAGGACTGGCTCTTCAAGACCAAGCTGGCCGCACGCAATGATGCGGCTGCCGCAGCGCCCCTGCCCACGGCCAGCCAGGTGGTGGATGCCGCTTCGTCGGCCAGCAATGTGGACCGCAAGGAGCAGAAGCGACTGGAAGCCGAGCAGCGCCAGAAGATGTCGGCGCTGAAGAAGCCCATCGAGACGCGCATCAAGCGGCTGGATGAACAGATCGCCAAGCTCAATGCGCGCAAGGCTGACATCGATGCGCGGCTGGGAAGTGCCGATATCTACGATGCGGCCAACAAGGAAGAACTGAAGACGCTCATCACTGACCAGGCCTATTGCAGCAAGGAGCTCGAACAGCTGGAGAACGAGTGGCTGGAGCAGCAGGAAGCGCTGGAGCAACTGCAGGCCTGATGCCGCCTGGCTGGGGGCCGGCATAAGCTTTCTACATCAAAGTCTTAAGCCTGCCCTTGCAGTTCGGCAAAACGAAGGCATCATGGCGACCTGGCTGCATTTTCGTGGCGATTGTTTTCGAAAGGAAATCGACAAATGAACAAGAACATCAAGCAATGGCTGCTGGCTGGCGTTGGCGCTGCACTGCTGGCCTCTTCCCTGAGCGTTTCCGCAGCTGACCTGCTGCAATCGGTCAAGAGCAGCGGCACCCTGAAAGTGGCGCTGGAAGGCAACTATCCGCCGTTCAACTTCAAGGACGCCAAGACGGGCGAGCTGACCGGCTTCGAGGTCGACGTGGCCAAGCTGCTGGCGGCCAAGCTGGGCGTGAAACCCGTCTTCACCACCACCGAATGGAGCGGCATCCTGGCAGGCCTGGGCGCCGGCAAGTATGACGTCATCATCAACCAGGTGGGCATTACCGACGAACGCCAGAAGGCCTTCGACTTCTCCGATCCCTACACCCTCTCCAGCGCCCAGTTGATCGTGCGCAAGGATGAAAAGCGCGAATTCAAGAATCTGGACGACCTGAAGGGCAAGAAGCTCGGCCTCGGCCAGGGCACCAACTTCGAACAGAAGGCCAAGGCCGTGCCGGGCATCGACGTGCGCACCTATCCGGGCTCGCCGGAATACCTGGCTGACCTGGCCGCCGGTCGCATCGACGCTGCCCTCAACGACAGCCTGTTGGTCGGCTACATCCTGAAGTCGACAAACCTGCCCTTGAAGGCCGGCAGTCCCATTGGCACGGTCGACAAGATCGGTATCCCCTTCCGCAAGGGCAACCCGGAATTCAAGGCCGCGCTGAACAAGGCCCTGGCCGACATCAAGGCCGATGGCAGCTTCAAGGCCGCTTCCGAGAAGTGGTTCGGCATTGACGTAAGCCAGCCGCCGAAAGCACAATAAGGCGCGCTCACCGGCGCTCCATGCCGCCCGGCACTGACCGGGCGGACCGACTTATCCCCGCATTGCGGGGATAATTTTTTATATCGAATGCCTATGGAAATCCTGGAACTGCTACAGCAAGCCGCCCCCATCCTGGCCAAGGGCGTGGGCTATACCCTGCTTTTTGCACTGGCGTCCATGGTGGGCGGACTGGTGCTGGGTTTCGTGCTGGCCGTGGCGCGCATCGTTCCCTGGCGCCCGATCCACTGGCCGGCTGCGCTCTACGTCAGCATGATGCGCGGCACGCCCTTGCTGGTGCAGATCTTCGTGGTGTATTACGGCCTGCCGGGGATCGGCATCGAGTTCTCGCCGCTGACGGCCGGCGTCCTGACCCTGAGCCTGAACGCCGGGGCTTACCTGTCGGAAAGCCTGCGCGGTGCCATCCTGGGCGTTACCCGAGGTCAGTGGAACGCATCCTACAGCGTCGGGCTGACCTACTTCCAGACCTTGCGCTACATCATCGTGCCGCAGGCGGTGCGTATCGCCGTCCCCTCGATGAGCAACACCCTGATCAGCCTGATCAAGGACACCTCGCTGGTTTCCGTCATTACCGTCACGGAACTGATGCTGGCCACCAAGGAAGTGATCGCCGTGACCTTCCGCCCGCTTCCGCTCTATCTGGCGGCAGCGGCGATCTACTGGGTACTTAGCCTGTGTTTCGAGGCCTTGCAGCATCGCCTTGAAAAGAAATTGGGCAAGGCGCACCAGATATAGGTCTGGCGAGGTCTGGCGCGCAAGCGGAGACCCCTGCGGCCGGTAGACGTGAAAAAGCCCGGATGTTGTGCATCCGGGCTTTTCGCATTTGTGGATCGGGGCGGGAATCTTTCCGTGCCGACGACATCCATGAATCAGCAATCAACTCTAGCGTTTGACGCGGTAGATGTCCTGACCGACCTCGTTGATCTGGCGCCGCAGTTCACGCCGTTCATCGGCGCTGAGCTTGCCGTTGCGGCGCTGATCCTGATCGCTGGCGATCTGGTTGCGGTGATCCTGCGGGTTGAAATCACCTGCGTGCTGACGAAAGTCGCCCGGCTGCCCCGGCATCGGCCGGCCACCCTGTGGTGGGGCTGCCGACGCGGCCGCTCCCACACCGAGCGCCAGCATCACTGCCAGACATAGCTTGTTGACGACTGCAATCTTCATAATGTGCGTATTTTCCGAGGACAGAGAATCAAAAGGGAAAGCACTGACGACATGGCTTTCGTGCTTGATTCCAGTTTAGGCCGCAGGCCGCGATGGTATAAGATGATTAAGGTAAGGTATGTAACAGTTTGTAATGGATCATCCGCCCCGACTTGCTCAAAATCGCCAAGACGCTACCATAGGCAACATGAATACAACTACTGGCAACAATAGTAATACGACAACATCCGCCAATCAATTCAAAGTATTGGTGGTGGATGACGATATCCGTCTGCGCGACCTGCTGCGTCGCTATCTGACCGAACAGGGTTTCAACGTGGTCACGGCCGAAAACGCCCAGGCCATGAACAAGCTCTGGATCCGTGAGCGCTACGATCTGCTGGTGCTGGACCTGATGCTGCCCGGCGAAGATGGCCTGGCGATCTGCCGCCGCCTGCGCGGCGCCGGCGACCAGACCCCGATCATCATGCTCACCGCCAAGGGCGAGGACGTGGACCGCATCATCGGCCTGGAAATGGGTGCCGACGACTACCTGCCCAAGCCGTTCAATCCGCGTGAGCTGGTGGCCCGCATCAACGCGGTGCTGCGCCGCAAGGGCCCGGACGAACTTCCGGGTGCGCCTTCGGAGACGCCGGAAACCTTTGAATTTGGCGATTTCATCCTTGATCTGGGGACCCGTACCCTGAAAAAGAACGGCGAAACGATTTCCCTCACCACCGGCGAATTCTCGGTACTGAAGGTCTTTGCCCGTAACGCCCGCCAGCCGCTGTCGCGTGAAAAACTGATGGAAATGGCGCGCGGTCGCGAATATGAAGTCTTCGACCGCAGTCTGGACGTGCAGATTTCCCGCCTGCGCAAGCTGATCGAGCCGGATCCGGCCAATCCCTTGTACATCCAGACCGTCTGGGGCTTGGGCTATGTCTTCATCCCGGAAGGGAAACCGCGCTGATCGCCCGCTTCACCCCTGACCTGCAGGCCGTTTGCCGATGAAAGCCCGACCCCAATCAGGATGGTTCAGCAACGGCCTGTTCTGGCGTACCTTCTTCCTCCTGACCTTCCTGATCACCGCCAGCATGGTGGCCTGGGTGGCCAGTTTCCGCATGGTCGAACGCGGCCCGCGTGCGGAGCAGCTGGCCGCCCAGATCGTCTCGGTCGTGACCATCACCCGCGCTGCGCTGACCCACTCGGCGCCGGAGATGCGACGCGAACTCCTGTTCGACCTGGCCAGCAATGAAGGTATCCGCATCTATCCGCTGGAAAAGACCGACCGCATCGTCCCGCCGGAAGACTCACCCATCGTCCCCGAACTGGAGTACTACGTGCGCCAGTCGCTGGATGAGAACACCACCTTCGCCTCCAGCGTGAACGACGTCGAAGGGTTCTGGATCAGCTTCAACATCGATGACGACCAGTACTGGCTGATGCTCGACCGTGGCCGCCTGGATCGCACCTCCAGCCTGCAATGGCTGGGCTGGGGCTCGATTGCACTGTTCCTGTCGCTGATCGGCGCGGTCTTCATCTCGACCCTGATCAACCAGCCGCTGGCGCGCCTGACGGCTGCGGCCCGCGCCATCGCCAAGGGGCGGCAACCGGAGCCGCTACCAGAGTCCGGACCGACCGAGATCGAGGAAGCCAACCGCAGCTTCAACCAGATGGTGGCCGACCTCAATCGCATCGAGTCCGACCGGGCCCTGATCCTGGCCGGCATCTCGCACGACCTGCGCACCCCGCTGGCGCGCATGCAGCTGGAAGTGGAGATGGCCAACCTCTCCGACGAATCGCGCGATGGCATGCATTCGGATCTGGCGCAGATGGATAGCATCATCGGGCAGTTCCTCGACTACGCCAAACCCTTCGACACCAGCAATCTGGAAACCATCGACCTGGCCAGTCTGCTGGAAGACGTTGCCAGCAACTCCGGCAGGCTGTCCGACGTGAAGATCACCGCCCAGATCACCCCGGCCACCGAAGTCGCCGGCAATGGCACCGAGCTGGCGCGGGTCTTCAGCAACCTGGTGGAAAATGCCCGCCGCTACGGCAAGACGCCGGGCACCGATTGTGCGGAGATCCATCTGCGCAGTCGCATCGAAGGGCATCACGTAGTGGTGGATGTGTTCGATCATGGCCCGGGCGTGCCGGAGAATGAATGCGAGCGCCTGCTGCGCCCGTTTACGCGGCTCGATACCGCGCGCGGACAGGCCAACGGTTCCGGACTGGGCCTGGCGATCGTCAACCGCATCGTGCTCAAGCACAATGGCAAGCTGAGCTTGAAGGGACATGAAGAAACCCGTGGCGGCCTGCTGGTGCAGATCACGCTGCCGCTGAAGGGGCATCGTCGCCATGCGTGAGCGCGCCGGGCTGGCCGGCATGATGCTGCTGGCCGGTAGCGCCCTGCTCCCTGCCCTGGCACCGGCCCAGAGCTATGCCGATCGCAACCTGAGCCTGCCGCAGGGCGGCACGGAAAACCGCCGCCCCATCATCGTCGTATCGCCCGTCACGCCGGCAGCGCCCCCACCCGCCGCACCGGCCGCCGCCAGGAATGGCCCCAGCGGCGCCTACGCCTCGGACGAAGCGGGTCCGGACATCCGCGCCCGCAATGCCGACTACCTCACGCAGTTCAAGGTGGTGGGTCAGATCCCGCCGGGCGCCACCATCAGCAAGGTCAGCTGGCGCTACACCGTAGCGCGCAAGCCGGCCGGCTTTGAAGCCCGTCTCTGCTGGAAGGATGCGGCCCTGTGCTGGGACGTCAGCCATGCCGACAGCGGCAGCACCGACTTCTTCAACGGGCGCGATGCCAGCCTGCCTTTCCAGCTCTACTACGGCGTACGCGGCAGCACGCGCACCGGCGAAGCGCCGGTCAAGGGCGAGGTCAACCAGGTCATCGTGACCTTCGATATTCCCCGCTGATCGCTGCCTTATCGGCCTGGGCAAGCGACTCAGGCCGCCAGATCGTCGATCTCGCGTGCCTTCTGCAGGGCATCGTCGATGCGTTCCACCGCAATCACCTTCAAGCCCTCTATAGGCTGCTTGGGCGCGTTGGCCTTGGGGATCACGGCGATCGAGAAGCCCAGCTTGGCGGCCTCGCGCAAGCGTTCCTGACCGCGCGGTGCCGGACGGATTTCGCCAGCCAGCCCTACCTCGCCAAAGACCACCAGGCCCCGTGGCAGGGGTTTGTTGCGCATTGATGAATTGATCGCCAGCAGCACCGCCAGATCGGCCGCGGGCTCCGTAATCTTCACTCCACCCACAGCATTGATGAACACATCCTGGTCAAACGCTGCAACTCCCGCATGACGATGCAGCACGGCCAGCAACATGGCCAGCCGGTTCTGCTCCAGGCCGACCGAGAGACGGCGGGCGTTGGGCACATGCGAACTGTCGACCAGGGCCTGGATTTCCACCAACAGTGGACGTGTACCTTCCTGGGTCACCATGACGCAGGAGCCAGGGACCTGGTTCTCGTGCTGCGAGAGGAACAGGGCGGACGGGTTGGACACGCCCTTCAAGCCCTTCTCCGTCATCGCGAACACGCCCAGTTCGTTGACCGCGCCGAAGCGATTCTTGAAGGCACGCACCAGGCGGAAACTGGAATGGGTATCGCCCTCGAAATACAGCACCGTATCCACGATGTGTTCCAGCACGCGGGGGCCGGCCAGTGCACCTTCCTTGGTCACGTGGCCAACCATGATGATGGTGATGCCGGAGGTCTTGGCAACCCGCGTCAACTGCGCCGCGCATTCGCGCACCTGCGCAACCGAGCCGGGCGCCGACGTCAATGCATCCGAATACACGGTCTGGATGGAGTCGATCACGGCCACTTCCGGCTTGTGTTCGGCGAGGGTGGCGAGGATCTTTTCGAGCTGGATCTCGGCCTGCAGTTGCAGTTCGCGCGCATCCACCGCCAGCCGCTTGGCGCGCAGGGCAATCTGCGAGCCGGATTCTTCTCCGCTGACGTAGAGCACCTTCTTCAGCTTGGAGATATTGGCCAGCGCCTGCAGCAGCAGGGTCGACTTGCCGATGCCGGGATCGCCACCGATCAGGGCCACCCCACCCGGCACCAGGCCGCCGCCCAGCACCCGGTCGAATTCCTCGATACCAGTGCCGAAACGTGGCACGTCGATGGCCTCGATGTCGGCCAGGCTGAGCACCGGGGCTGTCTGCGCCAGGCTTTGCGGCGTCGAGGAATAACGGTTGCCACCAGCCGGCTCCACCAGGGTCTCGACCAGGGTGTTCCACTGTCCGCAGGACGGGCACTGGCCGGCCCATTTGTTGCTGATCCCGCCGCATTCCGTGCAGGTGTAGTTGGTCTTGAGCTTCGCCATTGTCGCCTTGCTGTTCCTTATTGCGTCCCGGGCACCCGTCTTGGCTTTTTCCCGGTCTGTTTCCAGTCTATTCCCGGCCTGTTCCCGGCTTACTCCACTTCGCGCACGGCCACGCGTGGGGCCAGCGCGCACATCAACTCGTAACCGATGGTGCCGGCAGAAAACGCAACCTCGTCGATGGGCAGGCCTTGCCCCCACAGCTCGACATGGCTGCCCACGCCCGCACCGGGGATAGCCGTCAGGTCGACTTCCAGCATATCCATCGATACCCGGCCCACGGTGGTCGTCTTTACGCCATCGACCAGTACCGGGGTCCCGGTGGGCGCATGACGCGGATAGCCGTCGGCATAACCGCAGGCCACCACGCCCAGCCTCATCGGCTTGTCGGCCACGAAGCGGCTGCCGTAGCCGACCGCCTCGCCGGGCTGGACATCCTGTACGCCGATGATCCGGCTTTCCAGCGTCATGGCCGCGCGCAGTCCGAAATCGGCCGCCGTGCCGCCACCCGGGGTACCGCCATAGAGCATGACGCCCGGCCGGATCCAGTCATGCGCGAGTTCGCCATGCATCAGGTCGGCCGCCGAATTGCACAGGCTCCTGGCACCGGCCAGGCCCTCCGTGGCGGCCTGGAAGCGCCGCACCTGTTCCTTCAGCGGCAGCGCCGGGTTACCGGCGTCGTCGGCGTTGGCGAAGTGGGTCATCATGGTGATGCTGCGCACCCCGGCGATCTTCTGCAGGCGTGCATAGGCAGCGCGGAAGACGTCGGGCTGGAAACCCAGGCGGTTCATGCCGCTGTTCATCTTCAGGTGGATATGCCAGTTGGCTTCACCCGCGTAGGCCTCCAGCAAGGTGATCTGTTCTTCGCAGTGGACGGCGAACTGGATGTCGTGACGCGCCAGCACCGGCAGGTCATCGGCATCGAAAAAGCCTTCCAGCAGCAGGACGGGCTTGGTCCAGCCGAGTTCGCGCAGGCGCACCGCATAGTTGGGTTCCACCAGTGCCAGGCCATCGGCGGCTGCAAATCCGCGCATGACGCGCTCCAGTCCGTGACCATAGCCATTGGCCTTCACGACGCCCCAGACCTTGGCCCCGGGAGCATGGGCGCGGGCAACGGCCAGATTGTGTTGAAGAGCGGAAAGGCTGATGGAGGCAACGATCGGTCTTGGCATGATGTCGGGGTAGGCTGATGACGGTGGGCAAATGACAG
This sequence comes from Herbaspirillum sp. VT-16-41, assembly GCF_001994935.1. Classification (NCBI taxonomy): domain Bacteria; kingdom Pseudomonadati; phylum Pseudomonadota; class Betaproteobacteria; order Burkholderiales; family Oxalobacteraceae; genus Herbaspirillum; species Herbaspirillum sp. VT-16-41. The sequence continues at coordinate 237,914 of NZ_MUXB01000114.1, read as the reverse complement.
GCAACGCATGCGGCGAGGCGACAGGCCCGCCAGGGGCCTGCTTCTCGCGCTTGGCCCGGAAGTTTTTGCCTGGCGCGGAACAAGCGGGCATTTTACCGGACGAACATCTTTCTGGTTTGACTTATGACGGAGAGCTCATGGTTTCATGGTATAAAGCTAGCCGGACATCATTTGTTATACATCTTGGACAGGGATGAATCGCGGTTTCTATACCATCATGGCGGCGCAGTTCTTTTCGTCGCTCGCCGATAACGCGCTGCTGATCGCCGCCATCGCCCTACTTGCCGAAATGCATTCGCCAGCGTGGATGACCCCGCTGCTGAAGCTGTTCTTCGTGCTTTCCTACGTGCTGCTGGCGGCTTTCGTGGGCGCCTTTGCCGACGCCTTCCCGAAAGGCAAGGTCATGTTGATCACCAACATGATCAAGATCGTCGGCTGTTCACTCATGTTCTTCACCGTCCATCCACTGCTGGCCTACGCGGTGGTGGGCTTCGGCGCGGCGGCCTATTCGCCGGCCAAGTACGGCATCCTCACCGAATTGCTACCGCCTGAGAAACTGGTCGCCGCCAACGGCTGGATCGAAGGGTTGACGGTGGGCTCCATCATCATGGGCACGGTCCTGGGCGGAGCGCTGGTCAACCCGAAGATTTCCGCAGTAATCCTCAGCTTCGATTTCCCGATGGTCGATTTTCCCATCGATACCCCCACCGAAGCGGCACTGTGCATCATCTCCTGCATCTACGTCATCGCCGCGCTGTTCAACTTCTACATTCCCGACACTGGCGCCCGCTACGAAAACCAGCAACGCAATCCCATCCGCCTGATCGTGGACTTCGCCGGTTGCTTCACCACCCTCTGGAAGGACAAGCTGGGCCAGATTTCGCTGGCCGTGACCACGCTGTTCTGGGGTGCTGGCGCAACCCTGCAGTTCATCGTCCTGAAATGGGCCGAGAAGTCACTGCACATGCCGCTGGACAAGGCAGCCATCCTGCAAGGGATCGTCGCCGTAGGCGTGGCACTGGGTGCAATGGGCGCTGCCCGCTTCGTGCCGCTGAAGAAATCGCTGACCGTCATGCCGCTGGGCATCATCATGGGCATCGTGGTCATGCTGATGACCACCACCACCTCGGTCTGGGTCGCCTATCCGCTGCTGGTGATCGTGGGGGCGCTGTCGGGTTACTTCGTGGTGCCGATGAATGCCCTGCTGCAGCACCGGGGCCACGTGCTGATGAGCGCCGGCCATTCGATCGCCGTCCAGAACTTCAACGAAAACCTCTCGGTGCTGACCATGCTGGTGCTGTATGCCTTCATGGTGCGCATGAACCTGGATGTAAATACCGTCATCATCATCTTCGGCACCTTCGTGGCCGGCATCATGTACCTGATCATGCGCCGTCATGCGGCCAACCAGCGCGAGCATGATTCCCTGGCCCTGATCGGCGAGGACAAGCATCCCCACCACTGAGCCTGAAGCTGCACTGCAGCCGATTCAGACCTGAACGATGACGTGCTGCTGGATTGCGGCGGCACGCTGCTCCCACTGCGGCGGCACGATAAAACCCCGCGCCGTTTCCAGCAGTTCCGGCTCCATGGATTCGCCCGGGCGACAACGGGCCACCATGACCGGGCTGTCGTCAGCCTGGAACAGGTTTTCCAGGCGCAACAGCAACTGCGCCAGCGTCAATCCCTCGGCCAGCGGCAGCCTTGCCGGCGCCAGCCAGGACAGGCGCGGCAGCAGCACATAGCGGTCTGCCACATCGTCGCGCTCCTTCAGGAACTGCACATCCCCCCAGAAACCCCGACAGTGGTCCGGTGCGATTCCCATCGCCGCTGGCAGCACCAGTGCTTCATCGTGCCGATAGAACAGCCAGCCCTTCACCAATGCACGGGCAGCCACCACCGGAGCCGGCAACACCGCCTGGGCTGCCGGGTGGGCCGACAGCATCAGTTGCTGCTGCATGATCTTGCGCATCTTGCGCCCCAGGGAATCGGCCAGGTTGGGGCCGACAAAGGCATCGGCCTGGCAGGCATCGCGTGCCTGTAGCAGATAGAACTTGGTCGCGAATTCCCAATGCACGACTCCTCCCTGCTCCTCCGCCTCCGGCGAACTCACCAGGAAGTCGAACTCTCCCAGCGTCTCGCGCGTCGGCCCCTGATTGCGTACCTGCAAATTGGCGGCGACCAGCCAGTCATGCTGGCGCAGGTAGAAGCCGAGCAGTTTCTCGGCATAGCGGCCCAGGCGCGCAGACGGTTGCCGCACCATCTCGGCATGCAGCTCGGCGTTGAGGACGGGATCGTATTGCAGGTCGTGCAGCCAGCCCGCCACGGCGGGTGAGACGGGACCCAGGGTCGCAATGCGGCCCTCCCAGCTGGCCGCATCGGCCGCCAGCAGGTCCGGAGCATAGAGCAACCAGGCCAGTGCCCGCACGTGTGGGTCGCGTAGATCAGGCCAGCGCTGGTGAAAGCGGGCCTGATGCGTGGCGGGTTGCGTCCCCAGGGCGGCGCCGGTGTGCATCGTTGCGCCTGCCTAAGCCTGGTAGGTGCTCATGGCCAGGCACAGGTCGGCCCAGGCCTTGCTCTTGTCGTTGAGCGTACGCAGCAGATAGGCCGGGTGATAGGTCACCACCAGCGGCAGGTCCTGATAGCGATGCACGCTGCCGCGCAGGCGCGAGACCGGCGTGGCCGGGTCCAGACCCAGCAGCGAGAGTGCCGCCGTCTTGCCCAATGCCACCAGCACGGTGGGCTGGATCAGTTCGATCTGGCGTTGCAGATAAGGCAGGCAGGCCGCCACCTCTTGCGGCGAAGGCGGTCGGTCGCGACCATTGTCATCGGTCGGCCGGCATTTGACGATGTTGGCGATGTAGGCGTTGGCACCCCGCTTGACACCCATGGCCAGCAGCATGTTGTCCAGCAGCTTGCCGGCCGGTCCGACGAAGGGCTCGCCCTGCATATCCTCGTTGCGCCCCGGCCCCTCACCGATGAAGAGCCATTTGGCCTTTTCGTCACCGACGCCGAAGACGGTATTCTTGCGCCCGTTGCACAGCCCGCAGCGGCGGCATTCAGATACCTGCTGCGTCAGCTGTGGCCAGTCCATGGACTTGATCCTGGCGATCATCGGATCGACTGCGGGGGCGTCCTCTTCCTCATCGCCATCCGGGATGGGCATGGGTTCCATCGACGCAGCGAAATTCATGTCATCCAGCCAGGACGGAGGACCACCGTCCTCATCGACCGGCGCACGCACCCGCGGCGCGCTCGGTGCCGGAACGGAGGGCGCAGCGGCAGGTGGCATCGCTGCCGCATCACTGGTCACCGGTGCCCGCGCAACGGGACCGACGGCCGGAGCCACCGGTGGCGGCACAGGGACTTGGCGCTGGGCAGCAGAGGCGACTTCCGGCGGTGCTACCGCATCTTCCGCAGCGGACGCTTCCACATCTTCCTCCACGGCCAGTTCGCGCCTCACCCACACCGGGCCGATCCCCAGCGCATCGAGCAGGGCCAGGGAGGAACCGAAGCCGGGATCTTGTTTCATTTCTTCACTCATAAAGGCAGGCTCATGACGATAGCCCCTTCCCGGGTCTGGTTGGCGGCGGGATAGTAATTCTTGCGGCGGCCGATTTCCGTGAAACCATAGCGACGGTAGACCTTGGCCGCATGCGTATTCGATTCACGTACCTCCAGCAGCATGGTCCGCATCTGCTGCTGACGAGCCACCGCAGTGGCCTGATCCAGCAACATGCGTCCAAGTCCCTGGTGCTGATACGCGGCCGCCACGCTGATGTTGAGCAGGTGGGCCTCATCCACGGCCAGCATGACCAGGAAGTACCCGAGCAGCAGGCCACCGGCGTCGCGCAGGGTCTGCGCCTGGTAACCGCTGTAGAGCGAATCCTGGAAGTTGCCACGGCTCCACGGGTGGGAATACACAGCGTCTTCGATCTGCACGACCGCATCCAGGTCACCCGCACCCATGGGGGCGAATTGCAGGCGGCCCAGCTGCGGATGCGAGAGCGCCGACAGCGGCAAGACCCCTGCACTCATGCAGCGCCCTTGGCAGCGTCGCGCAGTTCGCGCTCGGCGGTGGTCAGGGCCACCTTGTTGCGCAGATAGAGCGGTTGCGCCTCCTGCGCCGGCAATCCGCGTCCCTGGCCGAAATAGACCTGGCCCAACTGGGCCACCTGACGTGCGTGGGGCATGGCTTGTGGATGCGCCGCCGCGAACTGGCTGGCACAGAATTGCGGCGTAAAATGGGCCGCATAGACCGATAAGCCATTGCCACAGGCGGTGGGGCGTCCCTCTGTGCGCACCTGGTCGGCCGCTGCCAGGGCGGGTTCGGCCAGCACCTCCCAGCCACCCTCGGGGCGAGCCCGGTAACGCGCCCAGTAGACTTCACCCATGCGGGCGTCCAGGATGGCCAGCACCTCGGTGACACTCTCGTCCAGAGCACGACAGGCCTGGGCTGCGGCCTCCAGCGTGACCACCGGCACCACCGGCCGGTCGCAGCCGAAGGACAATCCCTGCACCACACCGCATGCGGTGCGCACGCCGGTGAACGAGCCCGGGCCGACGCCGAAGGCCAGGGCATCGCACTGGGCCAGTGTCAGGCCGGCGTCGGCCAGCAGTTGCTGGATCATGGGGAGGATGGCATCGGAGTGCGTCTGCGTGCCGGCCGACTGGCGCGAGATCAGTTCGCCCCGGTGCAACAAGGCGGCCGAGGCCAGCTCGGTGGAAGTTTCAATAGCAAGAATCGTGGACATCCCGCTATTTTACCGTGAGGTGAGCAATTGTTCGGTTCCTTTGCCGCGTTCCGGCAGCTTCCGGCAGCTTCATGCGGCGGCGCAAAACACCGGCGCATGAAGCGAGTAAAATAGCCACGCCATGTCCTATCAGAAACTTGACCAGACCAACCGCCGCCATCTCGCCGAGGCGCTGCGCAACGACACGTGGGTCGTTGCCTGCCTGTGCGCCAACTGGTGCGGCAGTTGTCGCGAATACGAGGCCGCCTTCCAGGCCTGGGCCGAACGCTATCCTCAACACCACTTCACCTGGATCGACATCGAAGACCAGGCCGACCTCGTTGGCGACCTCGATATCGACAACTTCCCGACCTTATTGATCGAACGTGGCGCCACCGTGGCCTTCTTCGGCCCCATGGAGCCCGACACCCGGCTGGCGGAGCGCATCCTGCTGGCACAGGTCGACAAGAGCGACGCCGAACTGCAGCGCGAAGCCGCCAGCAGCGCCGAGCGCCGTACCTGGCAGCAGGAGTGCAGCCTGCTGGACAAGCTCGCCGACGTCATCGGCTGAAGCCAATCCCCTTCTGTTTCAGGTCAGCCAGGGATCGCTCTCCGGATGGGGGAAGCGTGCGCTGATGAAATCGGCGAAGCTGCGCACCTTGGCCGAGAGCAGGCGGCGACTCGGATAGACCATGGAAATCACCACCTGCCCCATGTCGAAGCCAGGCAGCACCTGCACCAGCTTGCCGCAGCGCAGATCATCCCCCAGCGAGTAGGACGGCCGCAGGACGATGCCCATCCCGGCCAGGGCCAGGTCGCGCAGCAGCACGCCACTGTTGGACACCGCCTTGCTCACGATGGGCACATCCAGCACCCCCGCCTCAGTATTGACGTGCCAGTGATGACGCAGATATTCATGCGAAAAATTCAGGCAACTATGACGCGACAGGTCTTCCGGTTGCTCCGGGGCGCCAGCGCGCTCCAGATATGCCGGCGACGCGCACAGGACCACCCGCGCCACGCCGAGCTGGCGCACGATCATGCTGGCGTCGAATTTCTGCAGACTGCTGAAAAATCCGATGTCGATACCCTCCTCCACCAGATCGATGGAGCGGTCGGACAGGTTGATATCCAGCGCCACGTCCGGAAATGCCTGGGCGTAGCCTGCCAGCAGCTCGCCCAGTTGCGACTGCCCGAAACCGGCATTGGCATAGATGGCCAGAGTGCCCGCAGGACGCTTGGTTTCCAGCGACACCAGCGCTTCGGCGTCATCGATCTCCCCCAGGATCATGCGCACCCGCTCCAGATAGGCCTGCCCCGCCTCGGTGAGCGACAGCCTGCGCGTGGAACGATTGAGCAGACGCGTACCGAGATGCGCCTCGAGATCGGCAATGAAACGCGTCGCCACGGCGTTGGAAATTTCCAGCAATTCGGCGGCGCGCACAAAACTGCCCTGCTCCACCACCTTGGCAAACACCCGCATTGATTGCAGACGATCCATTTTTCAAGTCCCCGATTGTTCCATAAAGAGAAATAGTCAATTCCGATTAGACCTATTTTTCTTTAGCTTCGCAATATTTACACTTCAGTCATCGGTTAGCGCAATGCAGCATCTGCCCCAACCGCCTGCACCAGCTGGCCCACGAGTGGACTTTCCCACAAGGAGAGTGCCTTACTCGCCGGCATCTGGGCAATGTAGTTCCACCCACTTACCAAACAGAGGACCCTATCATGAACATCAAGAATATTGTCGTTGCCGCCTCCCTGCTGGCCGCTGCCGGTGCCGCCATGGCCGAAGCCCCATATCCGCCGGAAACCCCGTTCCATTCGACCCAGACCCGCGCCGACGTGAAGGCTGAACTGCAACGCGCCCAGGCCAACCATGAGATCGTCTCGCGCAACGAGTACCCGGTGCTGCGTCAGGCGCCCTCCAAGCTGAGCCGCCAGGAAGTCGAAAGCCAGGTGCAACAAGCCAACAACGCAGCACAAAACCTGTACAGCGGCGCCTGATCGACAGACTCCGCACCCGGTCGATGCATTGACCGATTCCGCACAGGCAGTGTTCCGCACGGCGCATCCCCCGCGTTTGATCATCAATGAACGCGAATGAGTGCCCCGATGGCGTCCGAACCGCCCGCCCTGGAAATCAGGTCCGCCGTCGCCGCAAAGCTTCACCCGCAGTACCAATGCTTCACAGTACCGCAGCACCACCTGCCATGCCGCCAGTCGTTATCGGGCGCATGACAGCTGGTGCGCCAATCATTTCCGCCTCCCGTCCAGCCGCTCCTGAATCGCCCCTCCCGCGCCCTCCCCACTTTTCCCGCTACAGCCGCATTTGACGCACGGAGCACGCATTCCCATGCCGTGAGTCTCCAGATTCATGCATGCGGCGGCCCGCCCATGCTCATTTCTGCTGCGGCGCGACATGCCTCAATTGCCATCCCGGCCTGGTGCAAACGCAAGCCAGACCCAGCTTTCCCTTGAGATTTTGGCGCGCCGCATGTAAAGTCAAGGGTTTGTTCCTTCCGGCCTAGCTAAGGGTTTCTTGTCAAAGTCGGGCCACCTTTTTTTATCCCCCTATGGCTTTATACGTTCACAAATACGGCGGCACTTCGATGGGCTCGATCGAGCGCATCCAGAATGTCGCAAAGCGCGTTGCCAAATGGCACGACGCAGGCCACCAGATCGTCGTCGTACCTTCGGCGATGTCTGGTGAAACCAACCGTCTGCTGGGCATGGCCAAGGAAATCATGGCCCAGCCCGACGGTCGCGAACTGGACATGCTGGCCTCCACCGGCGAACAGGTATCGGTCGCCCTGCTGGCCATCGCCCTGCAGGCCCTGGGCAAGCAGGCCGTGTCCTATGCCGGCTGGCAAGTGCCGATCAAGACCGACTCGGCCTTCACCAAGGCCCGCATCCGTTCCATCGATGACGCCAAGGTCCGCAAGGACCTCAATGCCGGCAAGATCGTCATGATCACCGGCTTCCAGGGTGTGGACGCCGACGGCAACATCACCACCCTGGGTCGTGGCGGCTCGGACACCTCCGCAGTTGCCGTGGCTGCGGCCATCAAGGCGGCCGAATGCCTGATCTACACCGACGTCGACGGCGTCTATACCACCGACCCGCGCGTGGTCAGCGACGCCCGCCGCCTCAAGACCGTGACCTTCGAAGAGATGCTGGAAATGGCCTCCCTGGGCTCCAAGGTCCTGCAGATCCGTTCGGTGGAATTTGCCGGCAACTACAAGATGCCGACCCGCGTGCTGTCGTCTCTGACCGACCCGCTCACGCCGCTGGCCGAAGAAGCCGCCTCCGGCACCCTGATTTCGTTTGAGGAAGACAAGAACATGGAACAAGCAACCATCACCGGCATCGCCTTCAGCCGCGACGAAGCCAAGATCACCGTGCTGGGCGTACCGGATCGTCCGGGCATCGCTTACCAGATCCTGGGCCCGGTGGCCGATGCCAACATCGAAGTGGACATGATCATCCAGAACCAGTCGGTGGAAGGCAAGACCGACTTCACCTTCACCGTCCCGCGCGCGGAATACGCCAAGGCCGTGGAAGTGCTGAACAGCAGCGTGAAGGCGCACATCGGCGCGGCCGCCATCAACGGCGACACCAAGGTCTCCAAGGTCTCGGTGGTCGGCGTGGGCATGCGCAGCCACGTGGGCATCGCCTCGCAGATGTTCCGCACCCTGTCCGAAGAAGGCGTCAACATCCAGATGATTTCCACCTCCGAAATCAAGATCTCGGTGCTGATCGACGAGAAGTACATGGAACTAGCCGTGCGCGCCCTGCACAAGGCTTTCGACCTGGACAGCGCCAAGTAATCCGCACCAACTGCATCCTCTGCACTACCCGCAGCAGCGAAGACCGCACCGGTAAAAAACAGTGATTATTTGCAAGACGACTGTTGACCGGATGCAAATGAGAAGATATTATCTCGGTCTTCGCTGAGGCAACGCAGCAATGCGATAACAGCCTTCAGTGTGGAGACGTGGCCGAGTGGTCGAAGGCACTTCCCTGCTAAGGAAGCATACGGGCTTAAACCTGTATCGAGGGTTCGAATCCCTCCGTCTCCGCCAAGCATTACTAAGCCCCTGTTTTTACAGGGGCTTTTTTATTGCTTCATCGATATTGCCACCCTCCCCGGGGGCAGCTGCTGAGTTGTCGTAGCATGGACGGCAAACAGGAGATTCTGACTCTCGGCATCTGCGCGGCTGGACGTAAACGTCAGGGTACTGTCAGACAGTGTTTTGTGCATCGCGGCATAATATCCGCCATGGAAAAAATCATTGTCTACATCATTCCCGTCTTCCTCTTGTTGATCGTGGCGGAATTCACCTATGGCTACGTTCGCGGCCGCAATACCTACCGCCTGCCCGATGTCCTGGCGAGCATGTCGCAAGGGGTCATCAGCCAGTTGGTGGCGCTGCTCACCCAGTTGTTCCAGGTCGGGCTGTATTCGCTCACCTATCGTGCCGTGGCCGTCTTCCCGGCGGCGCGCTTCTGGCAAGGCGCGTTCGGCTGGATCGCGGCCATCTTGCTGTTCGATTTTTTCGATTACTGGCTGCACCGGTTCGGCCATGAGAACGCCTTGGGCTGGGCGGCACACTCGGTGCATCATCAGAGCCAGGACTTCAATCTCTCCACTGCGCTGCGTCAGGAAAGCACCGTGGCGCTGCTTGGCTGGGTGTTCTACCTGCCCATGGCGATCCTCGGCGTGGAGCCCGAACAATTCGGCATCGCCGGACTGGTGGTGCTGACCTACCAATTCTGGATCCACACCGAGCACATCGGCAAACTGGGCTGGTTCGATCGCGTGTTTTCCTCCCCCTCCAATCACCGGGTACATCATGCGGTCAACGAGCAATACCTGGACAAGAACTACGGCGGCATGCTGGTGATCTGGGACCGCATGTTCGGCACCTTTGCCGAGGAAAAGGAGAAAGTCGTCTACGGCACCCGTACGCCCCTCAATAGCTGGGATCCGCTGTGGGCGGTCCTGTCCGGCTACTGGCAGCTATTGCACAGCGCGGCAACGATGCCGCGCTGGCAGGACAAGTTGAAAATCTGGTTCAAGGCGCCAGGCTGGCGCCCCGCCGGGATGGAACCTTACCCGCCCTTCGACCTTGAGGCCGCGCGTCGCCGTTACGACGTACAGCTGCCGCGCCTGAGGCAGTGGCTTTCAGGACTACAGTTCGTAGGTTTGTTGGCAGCAGCCTCGGCGTTGCTGTGGCAGGCAGACGAACAGCCCTACCTGCACCTTCTGGCGATCAGCACCGCCCTGCTGGCCGGATTCTGGGCGCTCGGTGCGTACATGCAGCGCCGCCTGGGCGGCGCGCTGGTACTTGCCATTGACGTGGCGGCAGCGGTGGCCGTCTACGCTTTGATCTGAGCGCTCTGCTTACTGGATGATGCCGCAGGCCAGGCGCACCCCGCCTCCACCCAGCGGCGCAGGATGGTCGGCATGGTTATCGCCGCCCACGTGGATCATCAGGGCATGGCCACGGACCTCGGCCAGTGTCTTGATGCGAGGCGCCAGGACCGGGTACTCGGCCTTGCCGGCGGCATTCACGTAGAGCGCCGGCAAATCGCCCTGGTGCCCCTCGCCATACGGGCCCTCATGCTTGCCGGTTTTTTGCGGGTCCCAGTGACCACCTGCGGCCAGGGCCGGTTCCATCTTGCCGTCTTTCTCAAGCGGTGCGCAGGATGCATTCTGATGCACGTGGAAACCGTGCTGCCCGCCCGGCAGGCCGCTGATGGCCGGCGTGAACAGCAGACCGTAGGGAGTCTCGCTGATGGTCACCTCACCCACGGCGGCGGCCACACCATTGGCATCGACCAGGTTCATCGGCACCTTGATCGCCGCCGGAGAGGCAGCCATAGCGGTTCCACAGGCCATCATGGCCAATGCTGCAATGTGTCGTTTCATGCTTGTTTCCTTCCGAAAATGAAAAGGATGGAGGATAGGTCGTCCGCAAGCGCAGCGGTGGGAATGACGGATTCTCGCCGCCAGAACTGGACGAAGTTCGAGATTTTTATCCCAGAAAACTTCGAAAATCAAAGCTGAATTGCTCTACCACACGCCGACAGGACTACATCACAAACCGGTGCCGCCTTCCTGACAGCGGACTCAGGCGTGCGGCGTGTTACCGGTTTCGCTGCCCTCACCTGTATCGGCACCACCCAACGCCACATTGAGCTTACGCCCCTCCAGCAGCATCGCATGGAAATCCACGGCCGGAATCGGGCGCGAGAAGATATAGCCCTGCAACTCGTTGCAACCGGCTTCGCGCAGGAAGTTGAACTGCTTTTCGGTTTCCACCCCTTCGGCGATAACCTTGTGGCGCAACTGCTTGGCGATACCGATGATGGCGCTGGCGATGGCGCAGTCATTGGTATCGTCCGGGATGCCCATAGTGAAGGAGCGGTCGATCTTGAGGGTATTGATAGGGAAACGCTTGAGGTAGGACAGGCTGGAATAGCCAGTCCCGAAATCGTCCAGCGAGATGGTGATACCCAGGCTGCAGATCTTTTCCATGATGGAAATGACGCGATCGGTGCTATGCATCAGCATGCTCTCGGTGATTTCCAGCTCCAGCCAGTCGCCGCTGAGCATGTGGCGGCTCAGCGCGGCGCGCACGCGGTCGGGCAGCGAACGAGTGAACTCACGCGCCGTCACGTTCAGGGCGATACGGATCGGCGCCATACCGGCTTCCTTCCAGGCCCTTGCCTGCCGGCACACGGCATCCAGCACCCAGTCGCTGAGCTGGACGATCAGACCGGTCTCTTCGGCGATGGGGATGAACTCGCCCGGCAGCAGCAGGCCGCGCTCCGGATGCTGCCAGCGCACCAGTGCTTCGGCCCCGGTGATGGCGAGGGTGTTCATGTCCACCTTGGGCTGGTAGTACAACAGCAGCTCGTTGTATTCGAAGGCGTGCAGCAGACCGGTCTCGATGCGCAACAGATCCAGCGTGTTGCGATTCATCTCTTCGCTGTAGTAGACGTAGCCGCCTTCATTGTTGTCCCCGCCCTGCTTGGCGCGGTACATGGCGATGTCGGCCAGGCGCAGCAGGGTCTCGGTGTCGCTGGCGTCTTCCGGATACATGCTCACGCCGATGCTGGCGCCCACGCGCAGCTCATGACCATCGATGAAGAAGGGATCGTCGAACACCGCCAGCAGCTTCTGGGCGACAAAACCGGGGTGGTAATCCTTGTCGATATCGAACAGGGCCACCGCAAACTCGTCGGCGCCCAGGCGCGCCACCACGTCCTGCTCGCGCAAGGCGCGGCGCAGACGGATGGCCACTTCCACCAGCAACATGTCCCCGGCCACGTGACCCAGGGTGTCGTTGATGGGCTTGAAGCGGTTCAGGTCGATGAACATGACGCAACCATGCATGTTTTCATGCTTGGCTTCCATCAGCGCCTGGTCCACCGTGCGGGTGAGCAACGTGCGGTTGGGCAAACCGGTCAGGGCGTCGTAGTAGGCCAGGTGATGAATCAGCTTTTCAGCGTTCTTGCGTTCCGTGATGTCGCTCAGATAGCCGATCAGGCCGATCGGATGCCCGCTCTGGTCGCGCATCACCGACAAGGAAAGGCTGGCCCAGAATACCTCTCCGGACTTCTTGCGGCGCCGCACCTCCATCTCGCGGCCGCCCTGCTCCAGGAATACGTCGTGCAGCGAATCCTCTTCTTCCTCGTTCTCGTAGAGGAATAGCACGTTGCGGCCGATGGCTTCCAGGGCGGTATAGCCGAACAATTGCTCAGCGCCACGGTTCCAGCTGGTGATGAAACCGGCCGGATCCATCGTGATCACTGATTCGTGCATCTGGTGCAGGATCTGCGCCTGCTCTTCCAGCTTGGCTTCGATCTGGTCCAGGGAGCGGGCGCGCTTCTCCGTTTCGGCGCGGCGTTGCATCAGGCGGCCAAGGAAGGCGCCCAGCATCGCCAGCCGGTTGCGCTCGAGCTCGGTATAGGGCCGCGTCAGGGAAGGAAAAACGAAATAGCCGAACTGCGCGTCTTCATGCGCCACCGGCTGGCATAGGCCGTTACCGGTTTCTCCCGGCATGCCGATCACGTAGCGTCCGCCGGGGCGCTTGAGGAAACCCGATGCGATTCCTCCCAGCGCGGCATGCAATGCCATGCCGTGCAGGTTTTGCATGGCGTCCAGCAATGCCGAACAGCATGCCAGATCGTCACTGCCCACGGAGGAGATCATCGTAATCACGCCTCGGTACTGACGCGTGTGGCCCAGCTGAAGGCCTGGATTAGACAGCGGCAATACACCTCAGCGTCGAGACCGGCGGCGTCCAGGTCCACATGACGCAAGGGGATGCGGCCATCTTCGGAGCGTTCCACCACGTCCAGCAGCTTGCCCAGCCGGCCGCTGCGATAGACCAGCGCATTGCAGATATCCACCGGCAGCTTCAAGGGCTCGATGATGTCGTTGAGCGGCATGCCCAGGAGGATATCCAGCAGCGAGAACATGCCGGTGATGAAAGCCCGGTCCAGTTCCTCGGGCGTGCACTCCACCCGCTGCGCCATCGCCTCCATCATGGCCGCACGGGCTGCCGCACGCGGCAGCAGCGGATTGGCCGATTCGTCGCCGGGGAAGCGCGCATACAGCAACAGCTGCAACCAGCGCTGCAACTGACGGCGCCCCAGCAGATTGATGGCCTGGGTGAAATTGGTGATATGGGCCGAGAAGCCGAAAGCGGCCGAACTCACCAGCTTGAAGAGCTGGTAGGACAGCGCCGGGTCCTGCTTGAGCAGGGATTCCAGCTCATTGGCATCGGCGTCGCGCGCCACCAGTTCCAGTAACTTCAGCAGGCGGGCGCGGGAAATCGAATTCTTTTGCGACAGGCGGCTGTCGGGATGCAAGGCATATTCGCCCGAGAACCAGCGGAAACCCTCCACCCGGCAACCATCGAACTGCAGGGCATCGGCCACGTTCTCGGCCAGGTGGGGTCCGCGCAGGCGGTGCAGCCACTGGGTGGTTTCGGGCAGGTTGCCGATGCTGGCATCCAGCGCCACCGATTCCACGAACGGGAACACGCTGGCACCTTGTGCCGGCAAACCGTCGGCGATGATGGCAAAGCCGCGGCTGTAGAGCCAGTCCAGCGCATCGATCTTGCCGGGGTCCACGCAATGCTCGACCGGCACGCGCAGTGCCAGTTGGCCCTGGGGAATCTCGTGCTTGAACTCCGGCGCAAAGATCGCCGGGTCACGCACCGGGATGATGCAGGTCAGGCCACCCAGGGCGTCATGCAGGTCGAACTCGTTGAACAATCTCGACAGCAAGGCGCTGCCGTCTTCGACCGCCGGCGAAATATGCAGCGACAGCGCCGTCCAGACGTGATGAACGTCGGCGACGGGCTGCAAAAACACGAGTGGAAACGAAACGCTTTTATCCTGAACAGCCATATTTTTATCGTGGCGCGCTCCGTAGCCTGCCGAAACGCTCTTGGGTGTCGAAAAACTCTAAATAAGTTTCCCAGCAGAATACTTAATTAAAATTAAATTTTTTCTAAATATACCCGATAAAAGCAAGCTTGCAACCAGCTTTATCCTGACAGGAAGATTTCCTGCAGGTCATTCAGAAAACGGCGCCCCAGATCAGTGGGCCGGATCACAGCGTGGTCGCGATACAACATTCCCTTTTGCTCGGCCAGGTCGAGTTGCTTGCCGATCTGGTTCAGGCTCATCCCGGTACGTTCGGCGAACAGGTTGGGCGAAAAACCCTCGGTCAGGCGCAGGGCATTGAGCATGAACTCGAAGCCCAGCGCGTCGCGGCCGATTTCGGCCTCTTCCTGGATCGGCCGGCCGGCGCGGGTCTGATCCAGATAGGCCTGCGGATGCTTGTAGCGCATCTGGCGTACGATGCGATGCGGGAAGGACAGCTTGGAATGCGCGCCGGCGCCGATGCCCAGGTAATCGCCAAATTGCCAATAGTTAAGATTGTGCCGGGCGCGTCTGCCCGGTTGGGCATAGGCCGAGACCTCGTAATTGGCGTAGCCGTCAGCACTTGTCAGAGTTGCGATCATGTCCTGCATGTCCGCACTGGCATCCTCATCGGGTACTGCCGGCGGGAAACGCGCAAAGAGCGTGTTGGGCTCCAGCGTCAGGTGGTAGAGCGACAGATGCGGCGGCGCAAACGCGAGTGCCGTACTGATGTCGGCCTGCGCCTCGGCCAGTGTCTGGCGCGGCAAGGCATACATCAGGTCGAGATTGAAATTGTCGAAATTGGCATGGGCGATCTCCACCGCCTTGCGCGCCTGGTCACCGTCATGGATACGCCCCAGCGCTTCCAGGTGCTGCGCATTGAAGCTCTGGATGCCGATAGAGAGCCGGTTGATGCCACTTTCCCGGTAAGAACGGAATTTGTCGGCTTCGAAGGTACCGGGATTGGCCTCCATCGTGATCTCGATGTCGGCGTCGAAAGGCAGCAAGGTGCGCAGGTCCGACAACAGGCGGTCCAGACCGGCGGCTGACAGCAGGCTGGGTGTGCCGCCCCCGATGAAGATGGTATTGATCTTGCGGCCCCAGATCAACGGCAGGGCCTGCTCCAGGTCCAGGCGCAGCGCGTCCAGATAATCCTCTTCGGGGAAGCTGCCCTTGACCTCGTGCGAATTGAAGTCGCAATACGGGCACTTGCGCACGCACCAGGGAAAATGCACATACAGGGATAGCGGCGGCAAGGCCGTCAGTTGCAGGCTGCCGGGCTTGAGGAAAGCCAGCGCCGCCTGCGCCGGGCCGGCGCTGGCCTGGCCGGCGGGAATGTCAGCCGGAACCGGTTTGATGGGGATCATTTCAGCTTCTCGATCAATGCGCGCAGGGCCTGGCCGCGATGGGAGACGGCGTTCTTCTCGGCGTGGCTCAGCTCGGCTGCAGTCTTGCCCAGTTCAGGCAAGAGGAAATACGGATCGTAGCCAAAACCGCCCTCCCCGCGCGCCTGGGCGATGATTTCGCCCTTCCAGACGCCGTCGGCGATGACCGGTTGCGGATCGTCGGCATGGCGCACATAGACCAGCACGCAATAGTAATAAGCTGACTTGTCGGCATGAGCCGCCAGGTCAGCGATGAGTTTGGCGTTGTTGTTGGCGTCGGACTTGGGTTCGCCGGCATAGCGCGCCGAATAGACGCCGGGCGCACCGCCCAGGGCATTGACGCAGACGCCGGAGTCGTCGGCCAGTGCCGGCAGCCCGGTCAGGCGCGCCGCATGGCGGGCCTTGGTCAGGGCGTTTTCGACGAAGGTGCCGAAAGGCTCTTCCGCTTCGGGGACGTCGAACTCGCCCTGTGGGCGCACGTCCAGGCCAATGTCGCCCAGCAGGCTGGCGAATTCCTTCAGTTTGCCGGCGTTGTTCGACGCCATGACGATCTTTTGCTTGGTGTGCATGCTTGGTCCGAATGGGTGGCAGGAGTCGCGACAATGAAAAACGCCATGTCCTGGCTGCAACATGGCGTTTTCCCCTGTGTCTTGTGTAGGCCGCATTGTAATGCGATTTGCCCCGGGCCGCCCGATGGTGCGGCGCTGACCGGTGGGCTGATCGACTTACAGGCCCAGGGCCTTCTTCTGCAGACCGTTGAGGGTGGCAATGCCTTGCTGGGCCAGGTCCAGCAGGCTGTTCAGGGTGGCCCGGTCGAACGCCGCACCTTCAGCCGTGCCCTGCACCTCGACGAAGTGGCCGGCATCGGTCATGACCACGTTCATGTCGGTATCGCAGTCCGAATCCTCCAGGTAATCCAGGTCCAGCACCGGCACGCCGCGATAGACGCCGACCGAGATCGCTGCCACGAACTGCTTGACCGGAATGGTCTCGATCAGGCCACGCCCCTGCAGCACCGAGAACGCATCGTAGGCCGCCACCATGGCGCCGGTGATGGCCGCGGTACGGGTACCGCCATCGGCTTGCAGGACGTCGCAGTCCAGTTGCAGGGTGCGCTCGCCGAAGGCCTCCAGATCGAAGGCAGCGCGCAGGGCGCGTCCGATCAGGCGCTGGATTTCCTGGGTGCGGCCGGACTGCTTGCCCTTGGCAGCCTCGCGGTCCATACGGGTGTGGGTGGAACGGGGCAGCATGCCGTATTCGGCGGTGAGCCAGCCCTGGCCCTTGCCCTTGAGGAAACCCGGCACCCTTTCTTCGATCGAGGCGGTGCACAGCACGCGGGTGTCACCGAACTCGATCAGCACCGATCCTTCGGCATGCTTGGTGTACTGGCGGGTCAGGCGAACCTCGCGCAACTGCGAAACGCTACGGCCGCTGGGGCGATGGGAAGCTGTCATGGTGATCCTTGTCTATGTTTGTAGGGTCTTGGCTAAGCTGGTAGCGGTGAAGGTTGAGGGAAATCGGCGGCGGCAACCGGGTACCGGGCCGGTCGATGACCGTCAAAACCGCTCATTTTGATGTTTTTGATAGCGCGGCGCCGCCAATCTTCATTAAAATGCGGGCTCCGACCGGGCGACATCCCGGGCAGACCGCACAGGCGCTGCCGGAACGTTCAAGTCCGGCATTGTAATGGATCAGCAAGACTGCCGTCGCGGCAGCAGCCGAGTTTGCCCCGTCACTGCCCGCACCGCCCGCAACCCGACCTGTCAGCGCGCCCTACCCGGCGCCGCGCCCGCTTATGGAGCCCCGACCTTGACCATCTACAGCATGACCGGCTACGCCGTCACCACCCGTGAAACCACCGCCGGCACGGTCACCCTGGAAATGAAGAGCGTGAATTCGCGCTTCCTGGACCTGCAATTCCGCATCAACGACGACCTGCGCGCGGTCGAACCCATGCTGCGCGAGGCCATCATGGGCCGCCTGGTGCGCGGCAAGGTGGAATGCCGCCTGTCCTTCGGCCGCAAGGTGGCCAGCGGCAACAGCCAGGCGCTCAACACCACTGTGGTGGCGCAACTGGCCAACCTGCAAGACCAGCTGCGTGCGCAATTCCCGGATGCAGCGCCGCTGTCGGTCAACGAACTGCTGCGCTGGCCGGGCGTCATGGAAGAAGCCGAGATCAGCCAAGAAACCCTGCAGGCCGACATCCTGGCGACCCTGCAGCAGACCCTGGACGCCTTCGTCGACAGCCGGGCCCGTGAAGGCGCGGCGCTGCAGGCGGTGATCCTGGCGCGGGTCGATGCGATGGAAGCCATCGTGGCCCGCATCACCCCGCTGGTGCCGCAACTGGTCGAGCAATTCCAGCAAAAGGCCACCGAACGCATGACCGAAGCCCTGGGCCTGGCCCTGCAGACGCAGAACGGCGCCGCGCCGGTGGCCACCCGTGAGGAATCGCTGGAACGCATCCGCCAGGAAGTGACGCTCTACGGCATCCGCATCGACATCGCCGAAGAACTGGCGCGCCTGTCGGCCCACCTGGGCGAAACCCGCCACATCCTGAAGAAGGGTGGGCAGGTCGGCAAGCGTCTGGATTTCATGATGCAGGAACTCAACCGCGAGGCCAACACCGTGGGCTCCAAGGCTGCCGTCAAGGAACTGGCCGACGCCTCCATGGAGCTCAAGCTGCTGATCGACCAGATGCGCGAGCAGGTGCAGAATCTGGAGTAAGCCCAGGCGCCAGCATTGCCCGACCTGTCGGGCAGAGATTCACGATATCAAGATATTCACGACATTTTCAGCGAGGACCCCATGCCCGTCCAAAAACCCACTTCCGGCAGCCTCTTCATGGTGGTTGCGCCCTCCGGCGCCGGCAAATCGACCCTGGTCAACGCCCTGTTGAAGCAGGAGCCGGCCATCAAGCTGTCCATCTCCTACACCACCCGCGCCCCGCGCCCGGGCGAAGAACATGGCCGTGAATACTATTTCACGGATGCGGAGGATTTCCTGAAGCGCCAGGCCGAGGGCGAATTCCTCGAATGGGCCGAAGTCCACGGCAACTACTACGGCACCTCGCGCCTGATGATCGCCGACCAGATCGCCAACGGCACCGATGTGCTGCTGGAAATCGACTGGCAAGGCGCGCAGCAGGTCAAGAAGCAGTTTTCCAATGCCATCGGCATCTTCATCCTGCCACCGTCGATCGCGGCGCTGGAAGAGCGCCTGAAGAAGCGCGGACAGGACGAACCGCACGTCATCACCCGCCGCATTCTGGCCGCAGGCGGCGAAATCGCGCACTCCCCGGAGTTCGAATATGTTATTATCAATCAAGAGTTTGCCGTCGCTTTATCCGAGTTGACGGCCATTGTCCAGGCAGCCCGCTGCCGATTCCCGCAACAAGCCGCCCGCAACGCCTACCTGTTCACACAGCTGGGCATCCACGCGAGCTGAGCCTGTCAGGGCGCCGGACCGATCCATCCACACGCAAGACCGTCATTCAGGAGTTTTACATGGCCCGCATCACCATCGAAGATTGCCTCAAGCAGATCCCCAACCGTTTCCAGTTGACCCTGTCGGCCACCTACCGCGCCCGCCAGCTGCTGCAAGGCCACACCCCCAAGGTGGAAGCCAAGGACAAGCCGACCGTGACCGCCCTGCGTGAAATCGCAGCGGGCAAGGTCGGCGTGGAAATGCTGAAGAAGGTTCCGGCCTGATCCTGGTCCGTCCATGAAGCTGATAACGGACAAGTATGAGCCTCACCACTACCGACTCCACCTTATCAGCCGCTCCTAGCCCCAAACGTGCCACCGGTTCCGGTCGCACCGCACCTCCCAACGAAGTCGCCCCCGCCGCTGCCCACAGCGGCGTGGCGACTTTTGCGCATCTGATTCCCAAGCTCGAAGAGTACCTGACCCCTTCCGAACTGAAGAAGGTCAAGGAAGCCTATCGCTTCGCCGATGAGATGCACCTGGGCCAGATGCGCAAGTCGGGCGAGCCCTACATCTCGCACCCGCTGGCGGTGGCCGAGATCTGTGCCGAATGGAAACTGGACGCCCAGGCCATGATGGCGGCCTTCCTGCACGATGTGATGGAAGACCAGGGCGTCAAGAAGGAAGAGCTGATCGAACGCTTCGGCGCCTCCGTGGCCTCCCTGGTGGATGGCTTGTCCAAGCTGGACAAGATCGAATTCCAGAGCCAGGTCGAGGCGCAGGCCGAGAACTTCCGCAAGATGCTGCTGGCGATGGCCCGCGACGTGCGGGTGATTCTGGTCAAGCTGGCCGACCGCCTGCACAACATGCGCACGCTGGGCTCCATGCCGCCCGAGAAGAAGCGCCGCATCTCGCGCGAGACCATGGAAGTCTATGTGCCCATCGCGCACCGCCTGGGCCTGAACAACATCTACCGCGAGCTGCAGGAACTGTCCTTCTCGCACCTCTACCCGCTGCGCCACCGCACGCTCTCCAAGGCCGTCAAGGCTGCGCGCGGCAACCGCCGCGAAGTCGTCACCAAGATCATGGAATCGGTCACCTCGACCCTGATCGCCGCCGGCATCCCGGCCCAGGTCGACGGCCGGGAAAAGACCCTCTACGGCATCTACCGCAAGATGCGCAACAAGCACCTGACGTTCTCCCAGGTGCTGGACGTCTATGGCTTCCGGGTGGTGGTCGACAGCTTCGCCAACTGCTATGTGGCGTTGGGCACCCTGCACTCGCTGTTCAAGCCCATGCCGGGCAAGTTCAAGGATTACATCGCCATCCCCAAGCTCAATGGCTACCAGTCGCTGCATACCACCCTGATCGGCCCCTACGGCACGCCGGTCGAGTTCCAGATCCGCACCACCGAAATGCACCGCGTGGCCGAGTCCGGCGTGGCCGCGCACTGGCTGTACAAGGATGACGAAGGCAGCCTGACCGACCTGCAGCAGCGCACCCATGCCTGGCTGCAATCGCTGCTGGACATCCAGAAGCAGACCGGCGACTCGGCCGAGTTCCTGGAGCACGTCAAGGTCGACCTGTTCCCCGATTCGGTCTACGTCTTCACGCCCAAGTCCAAGATCATCGCCCTGCCCCGTGGCGCCACGGCGCTGGACTTTGCCTACAGCATCCACACCGATATCGGCGACCAGACTACCTCGGCCATCATCAATCACGAACCGGCGCCGCTGCGTTCCGAGCTGCACAACGGCGACATCGTCGAGATCATCACCTCGCCGACCTCGCGCCCCAGCCCTAACTGGCTGGGCTATGTACGCACCGGCAAGGCCCGCTCGGCGATCCGCCATCGCCTGCGCACGGCCAACAAGGTCGAGTCGCAAGCGGTCGGTCGCCGCCTGCTGGGTAATGCCCTGCACACCCTGGGTATTGACCCGGAGCTGCCATCCCACATCGTCGAGCGCCTGCTCAACGAATCCAGCGCCAAGACCATGGACGACCTGTATGCCGAGATCGGCATCGGCACCCGCATGGCGCCGCTGGTGGCACGCCACATCATGACCATGATGGATACCGGGGTGAGCGTGCCGCAGTTGGATCCGGAAGGCCACATGCTGCCCAACAAGCCCGACCCGGTGGTCATCACCGGCAGCGAAGGCGCCTCGGCGCAGTTGTCCTCCTGTTGCATGCCGATCCCGGGCGACCGCCTGACCGGCTACCTGCGACCGGACCAGACCCTGATCGTGCATACCCAGGAATGCGAGACCGCCAAGCGCCTGCACGAGAAGGAACCGGAACGCTGGATCGAGCTGGTCTGGGGCCACGATCTGAACCGCCGCTTCGATTGCCGCATCACCATCCTGATCCACAACGAGCGCGGCACGCTGGCGCGCATCGCGGCCGAGATCGGCGAATCGGACGCCAATATCGTCTCGGTGGCCATGGATGATGAAGGTGGCAATGCCTCGATGAAATACCTGCGCTTCACCATCCAGGTCGAAGACCGGGTCCACCTGGCGCGCATCATGCGCGGCATCCGCAAGATCGACAGCGTCGCACGTATCCTGCGCGACCGGGGCTGATGCCGGTCATGCCATGAGATGACGCCATGAAGAACGCCCGCAATCGCGGGCGTTCTTCATTTGGGGCATCAGGGTGAACATCAAGGGCCAGTCAGGCGGCCGCCTTCTCCTGCGCCAGGCCGACCTGCACCTCTGCTTCCAGATGACGTTGGCAGGCCTGCGCACCCTTGTCGGCGATGCCGCGTTCCAGCTTGTCGGCAAAGAACTCGATCAGGGCACTGACTGCACTGGGCAACTGGCGGCGGTGCACATAGACCGCATAGAAGCCCATGGTGTCGCGCTGGTAATCCGGCAGGATGTTCACCAGTGTGCCATTGCGCAGGTCTTCGGACGCCAGCATGGTCGGCAGCAAGGCAATCCCCAGGCCGGCCCGCGCAGCCCGCAGCTGGCCCTGGGCGGTATTGACGCACAGGCGCGGCACCACCCGCACACTCTCGGGACCATGTGGCCCCTCCAGCTTCCAGACCGTGTGCTGGGGTGCCTGCGAGGTCGCCAGACAGGCGTGGGCGACCAGGTCCGACAGGGCCTGCGGCGTACCCTGCCGCTCCAGGTAACGTGGACTGGCAATGAGCGCCAGATGGCTTTGCACCAGTTTTCTGGCCACCAGGCTGGAATCAGGCAATACCCCGCCGCGGAAGGCCAGGTCGATACCCTCGGCAATCAGGTCGGCGCGCCCATCGTTGAGCACGAACTCCAGCTGCACCTTGGGATAGAGATGCATGAACTCATGCATCCACTCGATCGAAAAATTGTCGAAGAAATCCACCGGCGCCGCCACCCGCAGGCTACCCGTCGGCTCGCCCTGGCTCTCGGTCAGGCTGGCGCTGGCGTGTTCGATGTCTTCCAGGCCGGGCGCGCAGCGTTCGAAGAATTCCCGACCCGCCGCAGTCATGTTGAGCTGGCGCGTGGAGCGTTGCAGCAGCCGCACGCCCATGTTGGCCTCCAGGGTCTGCAGGCGCCGGCTGATGGTATTGGGTGGCATGGACAGCTTGCGGCCGGCGGCGGCAAAGCTGCCGGCACGCACCACATGCACGAACAGCCAGATGTCGTTCAGGTCTAGCATGGCGATGGCCTTTTTCCTCTATGTCCGTCTCAATCCCATTACTTCCAAAACTGGATCAGTGAAATGCGATTCTCGCATCTATTGGAAGAAATGAAAACTGGGTATTGTTCATCCCAATGCAAACGCCTTCCTGTCGAGGCGATGCCAACCGAACAATGTAAAGGAATGACCATGAGCACCCTGCTGCATATCGACTCCAGCGCCCGTACCGGCGGTTCCATCTCGCGCCAGCTGACCGCCTCCTTCGCCCAGCAATGGCAGGCCAAGAATCCCGGCGGCCAGGTCGTTCATCGCGACCTGGCCGCCAACACCCTGCCGCACCTGAGCGAATCCATGATGGGTGCCTATTTCACCCCGGCCGATGCCCGCAGCGCCGAGCAAGCCGACGTGATCAAGCAATCCGACGCCCTGGTCGATGAGCTGCTGGCCGCCGACACCATCGTCATCGGCGTGCCGATGTACAACTTCGCGCCGCCCTCGACCCTGAAGGCCTGGATCGACCACGTCTTCCGTGCCGGCCGCACCTTCAAGTACACCGAAACCGGCCCGGTCGGCCTGGTCACCGGCAAGAAGGCCGTCATCATCCTGTCCCGTGGCGGCAAGTATTCCGAAGGTCCGATGGAAGCGCTGGACTTCCAGGGCAAGTACCTCAAGAGCGCCCTGGGCTTCATCGGCATCACCGATGTCGAACTGGTGATCGCCGAAGGCGTCTCCATGGGTGAAGAGGCCGCCAAGCAAGCCGTTGCCGGCGCCGAAGCGAAGATCAACGCCACCGTCTGATCGCGCCAGCGGGCTTGCCCCGCTCTCGCGCTGCCCATGTAAACGGGGCGCACCGCCAACAGCGGTGCGCCCCGTTTGCCTTTATACAGCTCAGTGGCTGCCCAACCCCTTGTGCATGCGCCGCAAGCCCAGCCAGACGCAGGCCGCCACCACCGGCACCACCAGGCCGGTGGCCAGATCCGGATTGATGGGCAGGCCCGCCGCCTTGGCCGCCTTGCCGGCATACCCCAGCAGACCGATCACGTAATACGAGATGGCCGCCACCGACAGGCCTTCCACCGCCTGCTGCAGCTTCAGTTGCTGGGCGGCGCGGGCATTCATGGATTCCAGGATCTGGCGGTTCTGACGCTCCTGCACGATGCCGATCCGGGTGCGCAACAGGTCGTTGGTATGGGCGATACGTTCGGCCAGGGCTTCCTGGCGACGAGCGATGGCCTGGCAGGTATCCATGGCCGGCGCCAGCCGGCGCTCCATGAATTCACCGATGGTCGGCACGCCTTCGATGCGCTGCTCGCGCAATTCCTCGATGCGCGCCTGTACCAGCCGGAAATAGGCCTGCGAGGCCGAGAAGCGGTAGCTGTTCTCCAGCGAGAGCTTTTCGATGCGTGCCGCCAGACCGGTGATCTTGCGCAGCACGCGCTCATCTTCGGCCTGTTCCTCCGGCGTGCCGGCGGTGGACTGCTCGGATTGCACCATGGCGGCGGTCAGCGCCGCCAGGTCGCCCTCGATCTGGTTGAGCAGCGGGCCGGATTGCTGGGCGTGCGGCAAGCCCAGCAAGGCCATCATGCGATAGGTCTCGATTTCCAGGATGCGCTGGGCCAGGCGCCCGCCTTGCAGCTCGCGCAGGCCAATGTCGCGCACCACGAAACGCGAAAATCCATCCGACTGGATCTGGAAATCGGTCCAGATTTCCCCGCCCTGCAAGACCTTGCTGGAACTCATCAGCTTGCCCTCGAAGATGCGCTGCATCTGGCGTGCGGTCGCAGCCGGGTCATCGTCGCCGGGCTCCACCACCACATGCGCAGCCACCATCAGCTTGCCCTTGAGCGAGAGCTGCCACTGCTGGGGGATGTGCGCCAGCGGCGCGCGGGCAAAGGCCTGGTCGGTGGAGAGCGGCTCCTCATGGGCCTGGGCGAAGGTATAGGTGGCGAACTCGGTGTGGCACTCCCACTTCAGCCGGAAGCGGCCGAAGTCGTGATAGAAGTGCTTGGCCTCGCCACCCGGAGCGACCACGCCGAAATGGGCGCACAGGTCGTCCAGCAGCGCATGCTGGGCACTGGCATGGCGACCGCCATTGCCTTCTTCGCGCACATAGACGGCCAGGTGGGTGAGCGTTTCCGAACGCGTCAGCTGCAGGAAGGGGCGCGAATGCACCTCGGCAGCCAGGACGACGCGCTGCGGGTGGTTCAGGCTGGCAAAAACGATGGACATGGGACTTTCTCGTGGATGATTGCAATGCTGTGCGCCGGTCGCGCCTGATGGCGACCGACTAACTGCCGGCCGGCCTGCAAGTCAGGCCCGGCCGCGGCGAAAACGGGTGGTGAGCCTGCGCGCCTACTGCGGCTGCGGCGGCGGATACGTGACGTCGAGGATGGTCAGCTGCTCCACGCCCGAAGGGGTCTGCAGCACCACCTCATCCCCTTCGCGCGCCTTGGTCAGCGCCCGCGCCACGGGCGAAATCCAGCTGATGCGCCCCTTGAGCGGATCGAGCTCGTCGATGCCGACGATGGTCACCGTATGTTCTTCGCCGCGCTGGTTTTCGTAATGCACCGTGGCCCCGAAGAAGATCTGGTCGCTGCCGTGATGGACCGAGGGATCGACCACCTCGGCATTGTCCAGCCGCTTGGTGAGGAAGCGGATACGCCGGTCGATCTCGCGCAGGCGCTTCTTGCCGTAGAGATAGTCGCCGTTCTCGGAGCGGTCGCCATTGGAGGCGGCCCAGGAGACTACACGCACCACCTCCGGCCGCTCTTCGTCGATCAGGTGCAGCAGCTCATCCTTGATGCGCTGATGGCCCTGGGGTGTCATGTAGTTCTTGGCCCCAGCGGGGATGGCCGGCAAGGCGATCTCGTCATCGTCGTCGGCGCCGTCGGATTCTTTTACAAATGCCTTGTTCATGTGCGAATGGATGGGTATGCAGGTTCGTCCTTATTGTAGCCGCATGCGTGCGCTCGCAACGGTACAGTTGGGGCGATTAATCCTTGCATCAGTGTGCGGGCCGTGTGCCCGGCGCAAGACCCTGCCCGGCAACGGCAAGGCTCGCCCTTTGGCCCGCACTCGGCGATAATCTGCCTTCCCGCCTGGTCACAGGCTTACCACTCCACTGCTCCCGCGACCTCATGTCCTCCATCGCCCCTCGCTATCGTATCGGTCTCATCGCCAACCGCGCCCATCAGGACGCTGCCGATTCTGCCCTGGTGCAGTTGCTCACCGGTTCAGGCCATCGCATCGAAAGCCTGCAACCCGAACTGATCGTGGTCGGCCGCACGCTCGACGCCATCGCCCAGATGAACCTGCTGCCCGGCTACCCGCATCTGGTGCGCTTCCCCTACGGTCGGCAAGGTGGCCTGATGAAGCTGGTCTCGCGCACGGTCGATCCCGACCCCGAGCGCACGCTGGACGCCGTGATCTATCTGGTCGATCCGGTCGATCCCTCCTCCACCTTCCCTGAGGCGGTGGCCCTGAAACGCCAGTGCGTCATCCATGGCAAGCCCTTCCTGTCGACGCTGGCTGGCGCCCAGGAATGGTTCGAACTGGAAGCCATCGCCAATGGCGCCGCGCCGGACAGCTTCCTGGATGACCGCTTCCACCTGGAGCAGGAAGGCATCGCCCTGATCGCCCACGACGCCATGAAGTCGCGCATGCTGGAACTGGCCGAGAAGCATTTCGAGGTGCTGGACCGCTTCGCCTTCCGCTGCGCCACCGGCACCACCGGCGGCCTGCTCAACCAGCTGGCCATGAAGATCAAGGGAGACGCCGGCCGCAACTGGGTGCGCCCCTTCCTGTCCGGCCCGCTGGGCGGCGACGCGCAGATTGCCGAACTGATCCTGGAGCGTCAGTGCCGTCGCGTGCTGTTCCTGGAAGATCCGCATGTGGCGCGCCAGCACGAAGCCGACATCCAGTTGCTGGAACGGGCCGCCCGCACCGTGACCGGCTATGCCTCTTGCATGAGCGATGTCAAATGGGGCGACCGCTGGCTGTCCCTGATCAAGGCGCGCGCACTTTGAAGTCCGCATGACCGCATCCCCACCGCCGCCCCACTCCGTGCCTCCGCAGCGCCCGGGGCGCTGGCGCCGCCGGCTGCTGGCGCCGCTGATCTATACCGCGGCCCTGCTGCTGATGCTGGAAGAATGGCTATGGGACGCCACCCAGGCGCTGCTGGCGCGCATTCCCGACTGGCCCTGGCTGGTGCGGCTGCAGCACTGGGTGGAACGGCGCCCGCCCTATGTGGCGCTGCTGATCTTCCTGGCACCTACCCTGCTGCTGCTGCCGGTCAAGCTGCTGGCGCTGCTCTCGATCACGCACGGGCATCCGACGCTGGGCCTGGCCATCGTGCTCGCGGCCAAGGTATTGGGGACCGCGCTGGTCGCGCGCATCTACGCCCTGACGCGCCGCAGCCTGCTGTCACTGGCCTGGTTCCAGCGCTACCACGATCAGTTGCTCGCGGTGAAGGCCAGGCTGACCGCGCAACTGCAGGCCACTGCAGGCTGGCAACAGGCAAAGCGCCTTGTACAGTTGTGCAGGCAACGTGTGGCAGATGTGAAGTCGTTTGTGCGGGCGCGCATGGCCCGCTCGCCACGCTCCCCGCTGGCGCGCCTGATGCGCCTGCTGCGCAAGCTGGTGGCCCGCATGCGCAGCCGCTAGTGTTGAAAATCCTTGCAGAGAACGCTGCAAAAAGTCGAGCGCAAATGAAACAAGGCCGCCATAGCAGCCTTGTTTGCAGATTCATCGCCACCCGGGCCGGGCAGCATCAGTCGTCATCATCGTCATCGATGTAGCCGTCTGGCGGCGGCGACATCTGCATCGTGGCATGCTGGCCAATGTTGTTGTTGGAAATACTGTTGCCCCACTCGAAGGCATGCTTTTCAGCGGCGAAGAAATCATCGGCCGACAGCTGCAGTTCATCCAGCAGATGCTGCATCTCGGCCTGGTCCGGCGCCCGTTGCTCGGTGCACTCCACCAGACGCAAGGCCAGGCCGTAGAAGCCGCTGCGACGCAGCAGCGCCTCCCGGATCTCGGTACTGACGGTGATCTGGCGCAGCACCGTTTCCATGCTCATCCCGAACAGTGCATCGACCAGCGACATGATGCCCACCGTGAACGCCATCTCCGACATCTTGCGGCGCCCCGGGCGAATCTTCACCGTAATGAGCTCCAGCATCTTGCCGCGCGTGGCCGCCAGGATCATCAGCGGCGACATGGCGTGGGCGCGGTCCTTCTCGGTATTGGCGAAGAGCAGGATCTGCAGCCAGCGCTTCAACTGCCGGCGCCCCAGCACGATCAGGGCCTGGCCCAGCGAATCGATGAACTTCTGGAAGCCGTACACCGGGGTATTGACCAGCCTCAGCAGGGTCAGGCTCAGGGCCACGTCACGCTTGATGAAGCGCACGATCTCGGCATTGTCGACATTGCGCACCAGCAGCGTGAGCAGGTGCATGATGATCATCTTCGAGGCCTCCAGCTTCTTGCCCTGGAGGATCATCGGCTTGGCGAAGTAATAGCCCTGGAAGTAATCGAAGCCAAAGGTCATGCAGTCATTGAACTGCTGCAGGGTCTCGACCTTCTCGGCCAGCAGCTCCTTCTGGGCGCGCTTGAAGTGCACCGACAGCTTGAGCAGCTTGCTGGGATCGACTTCCATCACGTCGATCTTGATGATCTTCACCAGCGGCAGCAGTTCTTCGATCTCTTCCGACTCGGCCACCACGTCATCCAGCGCGAACACATAACCGGCCTTGGTCAGCTCGCGCACGCGCGCCACCAGTTCCGGTGTCACACGTACCGTCTCCAGGATTTCCAGTACCACCTTGTCGGAGGGCAGGAAATAGATGAAGTCGCTCATCAGCACGGCCGCATCGACATTGATGAAGCCATGCAGGTTACCGATCACATTGGACAAGCCCAGCTCGGAAGCGTGGGCAATCACCGCCGCCGTCGCCGTCACGTCATCCTTGACGTTGGCCGGACCAAAGGCCGCACTGCGAAACAGCAGTTCGTAGCCGATCAGGTCCTGCTCGCGGCTCAGGATGGGCTGGCGGGCCAGGAAGAAATCCAGGGCGTGATGAGGGTGTTGCGCGTGCGGGGGCAAGGCGGATGGGTCGGCGGACTGGTCTGACATGGTTGTTCTTTTACTAATCCCTCGCGTTGCAATTCTTGACGTGTGGCAATCTCACTATTGTAAGCCGATTTCTCACGATATCGGCGACAGCGAGACCACCCACGACGACAAAATCACAAATATTCACAACGCCAGGAGCCCCCGTCATCAGAGTTCTCCCGACTCCAGGACATATTCCGCGCTGTCATCCACGCCCAGCACCTCGATCAGGTAGGGCATGACTTCCTTCAGCGTGGCTTCCAGCGTCCACGGCGGATTGAGGATGAACATGCCGCTGTTATGCAGGCCAAAGCCATCCGGTGCCGGGCCGTGGATGGCCAGCGTGACATTGAGCCAGCTCTTGGCACCCAGGCGCTTCAAGCGCTCGGGCAACTGACGCGATTCATTACGATGCAGGACCGGATACCACACGGCATAGGTGCCCCCCGGAAAACGCGTGAGCGCATCCGTGAGCACCTGGGCCACGTGGCTGTAGTCACGCTTGTCTTCGTAGGGCGGGTCGATCAACACCAGGGCACGACGCGAGGGCGGCGGCAACAGCGCCTTCAGGGCGTCGAAGCCATCG
Source organism: Herbaspirillum sp. VT-16-41 (assembly GCF_001994935.1). Lineage (NCBI taxonomy): Bacteria > Pseudomonadati > Pseudomonadota > Betaproteobacteria > Burkholderiales > Oxalobacteraceae > Herbaspirillum > Herbaspirillum sp. VT-16-41. The sequence goes on along the minus strand of NZ_MUXB01000114.1, from coordinate 208,596 downwards.
CCCCGATGCACCATCACGCGCTTGCCGCGCGCTGCCGGACGCTGGCCCTGGGCGGCGGCATGCGCCTCCAGCTTGCGGAAATTATCCGTCAGCACCTTCACTTCGCTGGGATGCAATTCGAACAGACGCAAGCGGTCCTGCTCGCGCATGATCTTCTCGGCGCAATAGGGAGAACCGGGGTAATAGCGCATCTTGCCGCTCGGATTGAGCGACTTGACCACATCGACGTATTCCTGCACCGCCGCTGGCAGGTCCTTGCGGTCCCACAGCTTGGCGATGCCGGTTTCATATTCGGCGTTCTTGCTGGCGTAATCTCCATCCAGCGCGTAGACGCCCGCGCCGGCATGGGTGTCGATGACCATGTAGGCAGTTTCTTTCTGCCCGAGATAGCGCATCAACTGGATGATCACCATGTGCTTCAGGACATCGGCGTGGTTGCCGGCGTGAAAAGCGTGGCGATAACTCAGCATGGAAAATTCACTTCTTGGATGGGGTTGATAGCGGGTGGCGGCACGGACCGACGTGGGTCACTGGGTGGGCCACCGAAAAGAGGAAAAACTCATGCATTTTATCAAGGATACGTGAGCAGTTGTCGGACTAATCCGGCATTGTTACAAAGAAGACATGCCCGCAGCGCCGGGTGATGCGGCCCGGCCGCTGGCCGCGGCGCCGGCCCGGGATGCGAGTCCGGCACCCGGCAGTGCGCGCGACGCCTCTAGTTACCGGCCCGGTCCAGCCGGAAATACGCATCCAGCAAGGAGGTCTTGAACACCACCCCCAGCAGGCGCGGGTCTTCGGCGCTGGCGATCACCGGCAGGCGCTCACCCTGATGGTCAAGGAACAGTTGCAAGGCCTCGCCCAGGGACATGTCGGGCGTCACCTCGTGCAGAAAATGCGGCCGCAAGAAATCGCGAGCTACCCGGCCTGCAGCTTCCTTCTTGTCCAGCAGCCAGGAAGTGATGTCCTGCAACGCCACCACCCCAAGGTAACGCTGCTGGTCGTCCACGATGTAGACATACTTCACCGGGTATTTCAGGAACAGGGCGCTGATCTCTTCCAGGCTGGCCTGTTCCTGCAGCACGGTCTCGGCCGGCCGGATCAGGGCACGCATGTGAGTGCCGCGCAGACGCAGGCGTTCTTCGTTGTCGCGATGGCGTTTCAGGGTGATCTCGTACATCGAGCGCCCGTCGGTGCTGCGCGCCACCACATAGGCAACCACGCAGGACAGCATCAGCGGCAGCACCACCTGGTAGCTCAAGGTCATCTCGAAGATCATCAGGATCGCCATCAACGGCGCATAGGACGCCGCCGCCAGGAAAGCGCCCATGCCCACCATGGCATAGGCGAACGGTTGCGACATGTGGAACGGCAGCAAAGCCTGGGCCGTATCGCCGAACAGGTAGCCGACCGCCGCCCCCACGAAGAGCGTGGGCGTGAAGATCCCCCCGACCGCCCCCGAGCCGACTGTAATGGCCGTGGCCAGGACCTTGATCACCAGCACCGTCAACACCGCCTGCCACAGCCAGGTCGTATGCAGCAACGAATTGACCAGGCTGTAGCCATTGCCCCAGACCTCGGGCACCTCGATGGAGATCAGTCCGACCAAGAGTCCGCCCACGCCCAGCCGCACCGGCAGCGGCAGGCGGAACTTGCCGAAGCCCTGCTTACCCAGCTCCAGCACGCGCAGGAACTGCGGTGCCAGGATGCCGGCCAGTACGCCCAGCACCAGGAACAGCAGCACTTCCCAGCCGCCGATCTCGGGGAAGTACGGCATTTCGTAGGCCGCCCGGTAACCCGGCAATTCGCGCATGGTGATGTTGGCCACCACGGAGGCCACTACCACCGGGCCGAAGCTCTCCATGACCAGCGAACCGAGCACGATCTCGGTGATGAAGAAGGCCCCGGCGATGGGTGCGTTGTAGGCCGAGGTGATGCCGGCCGCCGCCCCGCAGGCCACCAGCAGGCGCAAGCGGGAAGAAGGAAAGTGCGAGAACTTGCCCACCAGCGACGCGCACAGCGCCGACAACTGCACCATCGGACCTTCGCGGCCGATGGAGCCGCCGGAAGCAATCGACGCCAGCGAGGAGATGCTGCGCAAGAGCGTATTGCGCACCGGAATGGCGCCATCACCGATGGCCACCGCCTCCATGTAGTCGCCGCCATTGCCAGCCGGGGTGCGCTTGGCCCAGACCAGGAACAGGCCGGCAATCACGCCGCCACAGGTCGGCAGCAGGATGCGCACATGCCAGGGCAAGCCCTTGGCGATGTCGACGAAGCTCCCGTCATGTCCGGTCAGCCAGATCTGCAGCAGCGCGATGCATTCGCGAAAGGCGATGGTGGCCAGGGCGCCGACAAAACCGGCCAGCGCGCCCCACAACAGCATGGAATGACTTTCGGACACACGACAGGCATTCAGTACCCGCAGCCGGTACTTGATCCAGAGTTCATGCATGGTCGCTGTCCTGTCCCCGCTCTTGCTCCTGCCCTTGCGCCGCCTGCTCGTCGGCCGGCCGCATCAACGCCTGCAATTGGCGCAATTCGCCCGCAATGCTGGCCGCCGCCTTCTTCTGCATGCGACGGTAGCGTGCCAGCACCTCCTGCCCCAGCTCGGTCACCGCCGCACCGCCACCACGGGCGCCGCCGGTCGCAGTGGCCACCAGCGGGCTGGCGAAGCAGCGATTCATTTCCTCCACCAGCAGCCAGGCACGCCGATAGGACATGTCCATCTCCCGGGCCGCGCCGGAGATCGATCCGGTCTGTGCGATCGCCTGCAGCAGATCGGCCTTGCCCGGCCCGAAGGCAATGGTCTGGCCCTGCATCACGCGCACTCTCAAGGTCTTGGCATCATTCATGCGCGTGATTGTACAAGGGCCTTGTACGTGCGGCCAATGCAGAGCGGGCGGTTGACGTTCGTTATATCCTTACGTATATTTCGCCACTCACCCGCCCTGCTCCCTTGTTCTCGTTTCCAGGATTGCCGATGCTGAAGAAAACCCGTCTCAAGGCCGCCATCGGTGCCGCCTTCGCCGCCACGCTGGTGTTCTCCGCCGGCGCCGCCCAGGCCACCGATCTCGTGGTGTCCGCAGCCGCCAGCCTGACCAATGCCTTCAAGGAGCTGGCTCAGTCCTTCGAACAACAGCATCCTGGTGTGAAGGTCATCAGCAACTTCGGTGCCTCGGACGTGCTGATGCAACAGATTGTGCGCGGCGCTCCGGCTGACGTATTTGCCTCCGCCGACCAGACCGCCATGGACAAGGCGGTGGCGGAAAAGGCCGTCAACCCGGCCACCCGCAAGAACTTCGCCGCCAACCAGATCGTGGTCATCGTGCCGCAGGACGCCCGGCACCAGCCGGCCACGCTGGCCGACCTGACCCGTCCGGACTATCAGCGCATCGCCCTCGGCAACCCGGCATCGGTGCCCTTCGGCCGCTACACCAAGGGTGCGCTGGAACAGGCCGGCCTGTGGTCGCAGGTGCAGGCCAAGGGGGTGATGGCCGAGAACGTGCGTACCAGCCTGGATTACGTGGCCCGTGGCGAAGTCGATGCCGGCTTCGTCTTCGCCACCGATGCCGCGGTGATGCCGGACAAGGTCAAGGTCGCCATCCGCATTCCCTCAAACACGCCGGCCACCTATCCCATCGCCATCACCTCCGGCAGCCGGCAACAGGAACTGGCCGCGCAGTTCGTGGCCTACGTGCTCTCGCCGAACGGGCAGGCCGTCCTGGCGCGCTACGGCTTCCTGAAGCCCTGAACCCCAAGGTCGCCTGATGCATCCGGTCTGGACACCGTTGCTGCTATCGCTAAAGGTCGCGGGACTGGCAACCCTGCTCAATCTGGTCCTGGGCGTGGCCGCCGCCTATGGGCTGTCGCGCTGGCGCTCGCCGCTGCGTGACTTCATCGATTCGGTCCTGACCCTGCCCCTGGTGCTGCCGCCTACCGTATTGGGCTATTACCTGCTGGTCTTGTTCGGCCGCCGTGGCACCTTCGGCGCCTGGCTGGAGAGCCTGGGCATCCAACTGGTCTTCACCTGGCAAGGCGCGGTACTGGCCTCCACCGTGGTGGCCTTCCCGCTGGTATTGAAAGCAGCCCGGGCCGCCTTCGAGAGCGTGGACCATCAACTGGAAAACGCGGCCCGCGTGCTGGGCGTCTCCGAGGCCGGCGTGTTCTTTCGCGTCAGCCTGCCGCTGGCTACGCGCGGCATCACCGCTGGCGTGCTGCTGGCATTTGCCCGCGCCCTCGGTGAATTCGGCGCCACCCTGATGGTGGCGGGCAACCTGCCGGGCCGCACGCAGACCCTGTCGGTGGCCATCTATGAGGCGGTACAGGCCGGCGACGACGGCGCGGCCACCTTGCTGGTGGTGATTACCTCGATCACTTGCGTGGTGCTGCTGATGCTGGCCGGACGACTGGTACCGGACCGCTCGCAGCTGCAGATTCGCTAGACTGTCGCGGTTGATCCCTTTTACTTGCCCCTGCCAGCCGTGAGCATCGACCTCCAGATCCAGAAACAACTACGTGCCGCTGATCGTGTCTTCGAGCTCGATATCGCCCTGGCTTCCGACAGCCAGCGCATCGTGCTCTACGGTCCCTCCGGCTCGGGCAAGAGCCTCACCCTCAAGGCCATCGCCGGCCTAATGCGTCCCGACAGCGGCCATATCCGCGTGCATGGCCGGGTGCTGTTCGACGCCGCGCAAGGTATCGACCTGCGCGTGCAGGAGCGCAACGTGGCCTACCTGTTCCAGGACTACGCCCTCTTCCCGCACCTGACGGTGGCGCAGAACATCGCCTTCGGCCTGACCCGGGGCAGCTTCAACACACGCCGCCCGGCCCAGCACCCGGCCGTGATGAAGTGGTTGCAGGCCTTCGAGCTGGAAGCCATCGCCCACAGCCATCCGGCGCAGATCTCCGGCGGCCAGCGCCAGCGGGTGGCCCTGGCGCGCGCCCTGGTGGCCGAGCCCGACATGCTGTTGCTGGACGAGCCCTTCTCGGCCCTGGACCTGTCCCTGCGCCAGCGCATGCGCCAGGAACTGGCCGACCTGCAGACCCGCCTGCAGGTGCCGATGCTGCTGATCACCCACGACCCGGCCGATGTCGAGGCCCTGGGCCAGACGGTCTTCGAGCTACGCGACGGCCGCTTGCGGGCGGCTTGACGCCTCCCGGAACAGCCCAGACTACAGACGAAAAAAAACCGCACCCTTTTGAGGTACGGTCGCAAGTTCGGGGATCACCCCGCCAGCCCGCGCAAGGATGCGGGCCGGCGCTACATCACACATTCACACTCAAACCATTGCACACCCGGCTCAGGCCGCCTTCTTGGCCTTGTCATCGAAGAATTGTTCATCTTCGGTCGAACCATGCAGCGCAGTGGTGGACGACTGGCCTTGCTGGATCGCCTGGGTCACCGCGTCAAAGTAACCGGTGCCGACTTCGCGCTGGTGCTTGACCGCAGTGAAGCCCTTGGAGGCGGCGGCGAATTCGGCTTCCTGCAGCTCCACGAAGGCCGACATCTGGTTGCGGGCATAGCCGTGGGCCAGGTTGAACATCGAGTAGTTCAGCGCATGGAAACCAGCCAGCGTGATGAACTGGAACTTGTAGCCCATGGCGCCCAGCTCGCGCTGGAACTTGGCGATGGTGGCGTCGTCCAGGTTCTTCTTCCAGTTGAAGGACGGCGAGCAGTTGTAGGCCAGCAGCTTGCCCGGGAACTTGGCGTGAATGGCTTCGGCGAAGGTCTTGGCGAAGGCCAGGTCGGGCTTGCCGGTTTCGCACCAGACCATGTCGGCATATTCCGCATAGGCCAGGCCACGCGAGATCGCCTGATCGATGCCCGGGTGGGTCTTGAAGAAGCCTTCGACAGTGCGCTCGCCGGAGAGGAAGGCCTTGTCGTTGGCATCCACGTCGGAGGTCAAGAGGTCGGCCGCTTCGGCATCGGTACGGGCGATCACCAGGGTCTTGGTGCCCATCACGTCAGCCGCCAGGCGTGCTGCATTGAGCTTTTCGCAGGCTTCGCGGGTCGGCACCAGCACCTTGCCGCCCATGTGACCACACTTCTTCACCGAAGCCAGCTGGTCTTCGAAGTGCACGCCGGCCGCACCGGCCTCGATCATCGACTTCATCAGTTCGAAGGCATTCAACACGCCGCCGAAACCGGCTTCCGCATCGGCCACGATGGGCGCGAAGAAGTCGATGTCGTCACGGCCTTCGGACCACTGGATCTGGTCGGCGCGGGCGAAGGTATTGTTGATGCGCTTGACCACCATCGGCACCGAGTTGGCCGGATACAGCGACTGGTCGGGATACATTTCACCGGCCAGGTTGGCGTCGCCGGCCACCTGCCAGCCGGACAGGTAGATCGCCTTCAGGCCGGCCTTGACCTGCTGCATGGCCTGGTTGCCGGTCAGTGCGCCCAGGGCGTTGACGAAGGGCTCGTTGTGCACCAGGTTCCACAGCTTCTCGGCACCGCGCTTGGCCAGGGTGTGCTCGATCTGCAGCGAACCACGCAGGCGGACCACATCGGCGGCACTGTAGTTGCGCTTGATGCCCTTCCAGCGCGGGTTCTCTGCCCAGTCGCGTTCCAGGGCCTGGATTTGCTGTTCACGTGTGCTCATGTGGATCTCCTTTTGGTCAATGATGAAGTGGCTAGAAACTGGATGAAATCGCGAATTCCATGACTTCATAGTAGGCCTGCGGGAGCAGAGCAACAATGTCTTATATAAGATATCTGTAAAATTTTTATACCAATAAATTCAATGGCTTACGATCACGATTTTGCGATGCGGAACGAAAATCCGGCCAATGAAAAGGCCATTTGATGCAGCGCACCCGCACTTTTCATATTGCGAAATGAAGATTTCGTATCGTAAAAACGGGGCAATGTGAAACCTCTTGCGTCCTCATCGTTCATATCCACATCACCCGCACCTGTCCTCTCTGGTTGTTTAAACAAACAAGAAGGCAGAGAATAAGCACCTAACTCATGAAACGGCGATATCACGCCGCCCTGTCTACATGCACTACGCCCTGGACATTCGCACCTTCCTCTTCAGTCATTATTTCTATACAGGTGTGCGGATCGCGATCGGGGTGGTCGGCCTGACCCTGCTGGTGTTCAACGTGGCCGACATGCCCACCACCATGACGGTCTTCCTGGGTGCGCTGTGTACCAGCCTGATGGACCTGCCCAGCCCGCTGCGCCACAAGTTCAACGAAATGCTGGCCGGCGTGCTGCTCTGTACGGTGGTGATGCTGGTCATCAGCCTGTGCGCCCCGGTGCCCTGGCTGGTCAGCGCAATGATGGTGGTGGTCAGCTTCTTCGCCAGCATGATGGTGGTCTATGGCAAGAAGACCATGCCGCTGCAGTTCGCCGCGCTCATGGTGATGACCCTGTCGATGGAAAACCAGGTGCCGATCTCGGACGCCTTCCTGCATGCCGTGCTGTTCCTGGGTGGCGGGCTGGGCTACCTGGCCTATTCGATGACGGTGTCATGGTTCCTGCGCCGCCGCATCAAGCAGCAGGTGCTGGCCGAGGCGCTGTTCGAACTGGCACGCTACCTGCGCATCAAGGCCGACTTCTACGACGTCAAGCATGACCTGGCGGGCCAGTTCAACAAGCTGGTGCGCCAGCAGATCGTGGTGGCCGACAAGCAGCAGGCTTCGCGTGACCTGATCCTGCGCGACCTGTACACCAAGCAGGATGGCCTGCTGGTGCAGGTACACCTGTCCATGCTGGAGCTCTACGAGCAGGTGCTCTCCACCCACGCCGACTACGCCTTCCTGCGCCAGCACTTCGGCGACAGCGATGTCATGGTCTTCCTGCGCGATCTGGCCACCAAGGCCGCCCAGGACATCGAATCGATCGCCTACGCGGTCACCCGCAAGAAGGCCTCCGAGCCGAGCGTGAACTACAAGGCCGAACTGCGTGCGGTGCAGTTCGAGATGCAGGAGCTGGCCCTGCCCGGCCCCCGGCAGGCCTCCGAAGAAGCCCTGACCATCCTGCGCGTGACCTACAACAAGATCCGCGACATCATCGAACTGATCAGCCAGGTGCACCAGGCCACCCGCAATCCGGTGGACCCGCTGCCCATCCTGCCGGGCTCGGACATGACCCCCTTCCTGACCCAGCAGAAGTTCAAGTTCAACATGCTGCTGGTGAACCTGCGCTGGCAGTCACCGATCTTCCGCTTCGCCATCCGGGTCGCACTGGCCGTGACCACGGGCCTTTGGATCGCCAGCCACCTGCCCTACATGGCGCACGGCTACTGGATCGTGCTAACCATCGTCATCATCCTCAAACCCAACTTCAGTGCCACCAAGCAGCGCATGGCAGACCGCCTGATCGGCACCGTCATCGGCTGCCTGATCACCATGCTGATCCTGCGCTTCGTGCACAATCCGCTGGGCCAGCTGGCGGTGCTGTTCGCGGCCAGCGTGGCGGCACCGGCCTTCACCTACATCAAGTATCGCTATACCGCCATCGCCGCCTCGGTACAGATCCTGATGCTGCTGAATCTGCTGGTGCCGGCCGGCCACCAGGGCGTGATCGGCGAACGCCTGATCGACACCATCATCGGCGTGCTCATCGCCACCGTGTTCTCCTATGTGCTGCCGGCCTGGGAATACCGCGACCTGCCCAAGCTGCTGCGCAACGTGCTCAAGGCCAGCCAGCGCTACCTGACCGCCAGCCGCGACATGCTCGAAGGGAAGGTGCAGGACGATTTCTTCTATCGGGTCTGTCGCAAGGGCTTCATGGACAGCCTGGCGGCGCTGATCTCGGCGCTGGTGCGCATGATGGACGAGCCGGCCACCAAGCAACGGGCGGTACGCGAACTGAACCGCTTCATCGTGCAGAACTACCTGGTGGCGGCGCATATCGCAGCGCTGCGCCTGATGCTACGGCGCCAGCAGGAAAACCTGCCGCAGGCCGCCATCAGCAAGCTCATCGAAGACACCTACCTGGAAGCCAGCGAACACCTGGCCGAAGCGCAGCGCCTGCTGGCGCCCAAGCCGAAAAAGCGCGGCGGCGCCGTAGTGGTCTCGCCGGAAGCACCGGAAGACAAGGCCCTGTCGGGCAAGATCGAGCTGATCGGACCGGTCACGCCGGCACCCATTCCGGCCGAGGCCAGCGCCTGGTCGGGCTGGGCCAACCTGCGTCGCCGCAGTCACCAGCTCAATCAGGACCTCAAGGAAATCGTGGCGCAGACGGCGGCCATCGACAAGGAATTGCGCAAGGTACCGGACTGACGCCCTGAACGTCATCCAGGTCCCGCACAAGACAAAAGCCCGCATCTGCGGGCTTTTGTCCAGGTGGTGTCTACGAGTACGTCGGGAGGATGCAGCGTCTGGATGAGCCCGCTCAGAGCGCCGTACGCGCCACCAGCACGCCGTCCGCATCGGCATAGATCCAGTCGCCCGGATAGACCGCTACGCCGGCGATGCCAACCTTGATGTCGGCATCCCCTACTCCCTTGCGGAAGCTGCGTTGGGGGTGGGTGGCCAGGGCGCGGATGCCGACGTCGCAGGCATTGAGTTCAGCTGCGTCGCGCACACAACCATTGACCAGGATGCCAGCCCAGCCATTGTCCTGCGCCAGTTGCGCCAGGTTGCCACCCACCAGTGCGCAGCGCAGGCTGCCACCGCCATCGACCACCAGCACCTGGCCATTGCCCGGCGTCTCCAGTGTGGCGCGGACCAGCACGTTGTCCTCGAACACCTTCAGGGTCCGGGCCGGACCGCTGAAGGCCTGCCTGCGCCCGAAGGAGGCAAAGATGGGAGGCAGTACATGCAGGGTGCCGCTGGCCAGCTTGTCTTCATTGGCATCGCACAGGTCGCAGGTGGCAAAGGACATCAAGGTCTCCTCATGGTCTGAATGGGCGGGGCCGAAATGGCCTCGGGGACGGGCCTATACCGACAGGATGCGGTGCAGGCGCTTCTGATCGAACATACGAGAATCGGCCACCCGCAGCAAGGTTTCCACATCCAGGCCATCGACCGGATAGAGTGACACGCCCACCGACGCATCCACCGTGTACTGCTGGCCATCACGCCCCTCGATGGGCTTGTTGACGGCGTGGCGGATCTTGTCGGCGATGCTGCGGGCCACTTCGATGTCGGTCACGCCATGCAGGTAGACCACGAATTCATCGCCGCCGAAACGCGCCACCGAATCATCATGCCGCAAGCTGTGCTGCAGTCGTTCGGCAATGGCGATCAAGACCTTGTCGCCTTCGTCGTGGCCATACTCGTCGTTGACGGCCTTGAAGCGGTCCAGGTCGATGAAAAGCAAGGCGAAATGCAGCGGATTGGCTTCGGAGCTGTTGCGGCGACGGAAGTCGATCTGCGCGATCAGGGAATCACGGTTCAGCACATTGGTGAGGCGGTCGGTGCGCAGGTTGCGCTCCATTTCCACGAAACTCAGCGCCAGCTGGCCGATCTCGTCGTTGCGATCGATGTTGAGCGCGGGGAACGGGCTGCCATTGCCGATGCTCTTGGCCGCCAGCGTGAGCTTGCGGATGTCGCGCAGCACCCAGCGCAGCAGCAGGAAACCGATCACGAAGGTCAGGCACACCGCCAGCAGACCCAGCAGCAGGGTCTGGTAGACGCCGCTGGTGACCGAACCCAGGAAGTCCGAGCGCGGCGCAGCGCTGATGGCCAGCCAGTCCAGCCCGGCCTGGTCATGGTGCAGGCGGAAGGCCACTTCGATCTTGCTGCCCTCGCTGCGCGAGCCCAGCAGCACCAGCCGGCCCGGCGCGGGGTTGTGGATGCTCAGGTAGCGCTGCACTTCCTCGAAGGCCTGCTGCACCAGCGGCGACTTGCTGTGTCCGGCATTCAGACGCAACAGGTCCGAGCCCTGGTCGTTGGACTGGTAGATCGACTCATCCAGCGAAGTGGCCACCATGTCGCCCTTGAGCTCGGTCACGAAGGCCGCGCCATGCGGGCTCAGGGGAAGGTTGCGCAACAGGGTGGAGAGCTGCTGCAGGCCAATGCTGCTGTTGGCCACGCCCAGCAGCGTGCCGTCGGTATCGAAGATGGGCTTGGACAGGTTGATACCCACCACATTGGGCTGGCGGTAATCGGCGTACACCGGCGACCAGGTCTCGCGCCCCTGCTGGACCGCCTGCACATACCAGGGTCGCTTGCGCGGTTCGTAGTCCTGCACGGCGGTGAGCTTCATCTCGGTGCCGGGGCCGCGCAGGTAATAGACGTAGTTCTTCTCGCCCGGCTCGCGCACGCTGTACATGAAGACGTTGATCTGCTCCTGCTTGATGCCCAGGAAGCTGCCGTCAACACCACCGAAATAGACGTAGCTGGGTTCGTCGAACAGCGAATTGGCCAGCCAGAGTCGCTCTTCGAGCTCTTTGCGGGTCTTGGGAAACGGCAGCGTCGCCGCCTGCTGGCCCGCCTCCGCCGGCGGCACCGGCGCGGGCGCCACCACGTTCAGGCTTTCGCGTGCGCCCATGGTCTGGCGGTCGATGCCCTGGGAGACCCGACCCATCACTTCGGTCAAGGCATTGCGTGCCAGCACCTCGGTGGCATCGTCGCCGGCGCGATACAGGAACCAGCCGATGGTCAGCACCAGGCAGACCATGAGGAAAATGAACGGCAGGATGAATAGCCGCTGCAGAGACGATTGCTTCAGAATCGCCCCCATGTGCTCTTGCTGCCTTGACCGCGTGTTCCCGATATGACCATGAATTCCTTGCTGCCGGGCAAGCAAAACCCTTCCCGGCGATTGCAGATGAGGCCGTGGCCTCGATCGATGGCGCACCTGTTTTTGTCGTGTGGCGCACTCCCCTTGATGAAGGTAAATATCACATTTTGCGCCCTCTTGGTGAGCGTTTTTTGCAATGCGGCGAAAGAAAAAGCAGTGACCGATCCGCCCAGGAAGCGCGCTGGACGTGGAGTGTAGCAAAAGCACCAACTAAATTAAATGTATTACAACTTTCAGGAACGGATGTGCAGCAGCGTGCCGATGAAGTGAATCAAATCGCCCGCCCGGATGCATAAAAAAGCGGCGGGACATGAAGACATGTTCCCGCCGCTACTAGACTTCCTGCCCTTCCTGCTCCGGTCAACACGACGGCAGATCGGCGCCCTACAGCCTGCCTCCTGCCGCCCTTGCTCCCGGGCAGTTACTTGCTGAACGCCAGTTGGCCGTTCTCCACATCCACATGCACCACGTCCTTGGGACCGAACCTGCCGGCCAGGATTTCCTTGGACAGCGGATTCTCGATCTCCTGCTGGATGGCACGCTTGAGCGGCCGAGCACCATAGACCGGATCGAAACCGGCTTCGGCGATCTTTTGCAGGCCGGCTTCGCTGATCTGCAGTCCGATTTCCAGCTTGGCCAGACGCTGCTCCAGGATGCGCAGCTGGATCTTGGCAATCGCGCCGATGTTCTTGGCGTCCAGCGCGTGGAAGACCACGATCTCGTCTACCCGGTTGATGAACTCCGGACGGAAGTGCGTACGCACCTCGGCCATCACGGCCAGCTTCACCAGCGCCGGATCGCTGTCTTCCATGCTCTGGATACGGTGCGAACCCAGGTTGGAGGTCATCACGATCACGGTGTTCTTGAAGTCCACGGTACGGCCCTGGCCATCGGTCATGCGACCGTCGTCCAGCACCTGCAGCAGCACGTTGAAGACATCCGGGTGCGCTTTCTCGATTTCGTCGAGCAGGATCACGCTGTAGGGCTTGCGCCGCACCGCTTCGGTCAGGTAGCCGCCTTCTTCATAGCCGACATAACCCGGCGGCGCGCCGATCAGACGGGCCACGGAATGCTTCTCCATGAACTCGCTCATGTCGATGCGGATCATCGCCTCCTCGGTATCGAACAGGTAGGACGCCAGCGCCTTGCACAGCTCGGTCTTGCCCACGCCGGTAGGGCCCAGGAACATGAAGGAACCGTAAGGCTTGCTGGGGTCGCCCAGGCCGGCACGCGAACGACGGATGGCGTCGGAGACGGCCACGATGGCTTCTTCCTGGCCCACCACGCGTTCATGCAGCACGTCTTCCATGTGCAGCAGTTTTTCACGTTCGCCCTGCATCATGCGCGACACCGGGATACCGGTGGCGCGGGCCACGATCTCGGCAATTTCCTCGGCACCCACCTGGGTCCGCACCAGCTTGGGCTTCTCGGTGGTGGCACCGGCCGCGTCCTTCTTGTTCTGCACTTCCAGCGCGGCTTCCAGCTCGGCCAGCTTGCCGTACTTGAGCTCGGAAACCTTCTGCCAGTCGCTCTTGCGGGTGGCCTCTTCCATCTGCAGGCGTACCTTCTCGATTTCTTCCTTCAACTGCTGGCCGCCCTGGGCGGTCGACTTCTCGGCCTTCCAGATTTCTTCCAGGTCGGCGTACTCGCGCTCCAATTTTTCGATTTCTTCCTCGATCAGCTGCAGGCGCTTCTGCGAAGCCTCGTCCTTTTCACGCTTGACGGCTTCACGCTCGATCTTCAGCTGGATCAGGCGACGGTCGAGCTTGTCCATCACTTCCGGCTTGGAATCGATTTCGATCTTGATCTTCGAGGCGGCCTCGTCGATCAGGTCGATGGCCTTGTCCGGCAGGAAGCGGTCGGTGATATAGCGGTGCGACAGCTCGGCCGCAGCCACGATGGCCGGGTCGGTGATATCGACGCCATGGTGCACCTCGTACTTCTCCTGCAACCCGCGCAGGATGGCGATGGTGGCTTCCACGCTGGGCTCATCCACCAGGATCTTCTGGAAGCGGCGCTCCAGGGCGGCGTCCTTCTCGATGTACTGGCGGTACTCATCCAGCGTGGTGGCACCCACGCAATGCAGCTCGCCACGCGCCAGGGCCGGCTTCAACATGTTGCCGGCATCCATGGCGCCCTCGGCCTTGCCGGCGCCCACCATGGTGTGCAGCTCATCGATGAAGACGATGGTCTGGCCTTCATCCTGGGCGATTTCCTTCAAGACCGCCTTCAGGCGCTCCTCGAATTCACCGCGATACTTGGCACCAGCCAGCAGGGCCGCCATGTCCAGCGACAGTACGCGCTTGGACTTCAGGCTGTCCGGCACTTCGCCGTTGACGATGCGCTGGGCCAGGCCTTCGACGATGGCGGTCTTGCCCACGCCCGGTTCGCCGATGAGCACGGGGTTGTTCTTGCTGCGCCGTTGCAGCACCTGGATGGCGCGGCGGATTTCGTCGTCGCGGCCGATCACCGGATCAAGCTTGCCGGCACGGGCACGCTCGGTCAGGTCCAGGGTGTATTTCTTGAGGGCTTCACGCTGGCCTTCGTCCTGCTGCGAGGACACCGAAGCGCCGCCGCGCACGGCCTGGATGGCCGCTTCCAGCGACTTGCGGGTGAGGCCGTTGTCACGGGCAGCACGGCCGGCATCGGACTTGTCGTCGGCCAGGCCCAGCAGCACCATTTCGCTGGCGACGAACTGGTCGCCATGCTTTTGCGCTTCCTTGTCGGCCAGGTTCAGCAGGGCCACCAGTTCGCGCCCGACCTGCACTTCGCCGCCGTTGCCGGAGACTTGCGGCAGGCGCTTGAGGGCCGCCTGCAAGGCGGTATTCAGGCCGTTCACGTTCACGCCGGCACGCTGCAGCAGCGAGCGTGCGCCGCCGTCATCCTGGCTCAGCAAGGCCAGGATCAGGTGAACGGGTTCAATGTATTGATTGTCGTGGCCGACTGCCTGGGATTGCGCATCGGCCAGCGCTTCCTGCAATTTTGTGGTGAGTTTGTCGAGACGCATGGTTCGCTCCAATTTTTCAATGAGATGAAAGTTGGGCCTGCGCTTTGATTTTCAAGCAATGATCATGCCGCCTGTTTTGATCTGCATCAGTTCGCTGATAAACGTCATCCCGCCAATGCACGATAGCTTGCAAAGCCGGCAACACACAGCACGATGGAGCCCAGCAGGTGCAGTGCCGAATGGCCGATGGCCCACAGGTAATCGCCCCGCTGCAAGAGGATCATGGCCTCGGCGGAAAACGTGGAAAAAGTGGTCAGGCCACCCAGGAAGCCGGTCACCGCGAACAGGCGCCATTCGGGCGACAAGCCGGGATGCTGCTCGAAATAGGCCACCAGGAAACCGATCACGTAGGCGCCGATCCAGTTGGCCGCCAGCGTGCCCAGCGGCACGAAGTGGCCGGAGATATTCCACACCACCGAGATGCGCCAGCGCAGCCAGGCGCCCAGCGTCGCTCCGAGTCCCACTGCCAGCCATCCCATCATCATCCCCCTTGCCTGCCCCATCGGGCCTTGTCGTTTCCGGTGTCAGCGCGTCCCCAGCCCCTGCATTTCTTCCCGCAGGCTGCCCAGGCGCTCCAGCGCCTGATGGTCTTCTTCCAGGGTCTTGTCCACGGTCACATGCATCCAGTCTACCCAGGTGCTGATCTTGGCATCCAGGTACTGGCGCGAAGGATACAACGCATACACGCCCATGTTCTGCAAGCGATGCTGCGGCAGCACGCGCACGATGCTGCCGGTACGCAAGGCATCCACGGCCGAATAGATGGGCAGCACGCCGATGCCCATGCCTTCGCGAATCGCGGTAAGCATGGCTTCGGCCACATTGACCTGGAAATTGCTCTTGATCGCAATGACGGCGCCGCCGTCCGGTCCTTCCAGGACCCATTCGTCCAGCGGCGAGATCGGGCTCACCAGTTGCAGGCAGACGTGATTGAGCAGGTCCGCCGGCTGCTGGGGCGCGCCGTACTTGTCGATGTAGGCCGGCGAGGCACACAGCATGCTGAAGGTGGTCCCCAGCTGTCGGTAGATCAGACCGGAATCTGGCAACTCCCGCGCCAGCACCAGGGAGACGTCATAACCCTCTTCCAGCATGTCCGGAATACGTTGGGCCAGCGTCAGCTCCACCGCCACGTCCGGATAGCGCTTCTGGTAACCGGAGATGGAGGGAATCACGTAGCGCTGGCCGAAACTGGTCATGGCGTGGATGCGCAGCCGGCCCGAGGGGCGGACATAGGCCGCGCCGGCTTCTGCCTCAGCTTCGTCAACGTATGCCATGATCTGCTGACAACGCAGCAGGTAGCGCTCGCCCGCCTCGGTCAGGGCAATGCGGCGCGTGGTGCGGTTCAACAGGCGGGTACGCAGATGGCGCTCCAGATCGGCCACGGCGCGGGAGACATGGGCGGTGGTCAGGGCCATCTGATGGGCCGCCTGCGTAAAGCTGCCGGCCTCGACCACGCGCGCGAAGACGCGCATGTTTTGCAGGGTATCCATCTTGTTCCTATCGATAAGCAGGTGAGGCGCCAGCAGGCGCAACACCGGATGACAGCATTGTTACCCAAAACGGAGCAATTATTATTGCCAAATACGAGATAAAGAATTGCTGAATAGCGGATTTTTTTGGAAATAATTACAAAATAGAATACATAACTTCTGATATTTGCATAATTTCGGGCAATCCCATGACACATATCGCCATCCCCAAGCTGCCAGACCTGAAGGTCGTTGCGCTGGCGCTGACAATCGCAGCGGCCCTGGCCGGTTGCGCCGATCAGGGCGGCATCCAGCCGCAAGCACACCTGCGCGACGTCGCCGTGCTGGACGCCGGCCAGGCCATCCGCCAGGCCGGCAGCGAGGCCGGCTGGCCGCAACGCGCCTGGTGGCAGGTCTATGACGATGCGCAGCTGGACCAACTGGTCAGCCGCGCCGTGGCCGGCAACCCCAGCATGGCGGTGGCCGCCGCCCGCGTGCGCCAGGCGCGCTCGCTGGCCGTGGCCACCCATGCCGGCGAGCTGCCCAGCGCCCAGCTGGATGTGGCGGTCGGCCGCAAGGACTGGTCCGATAACGTCTACTACGGTGCCTCCTTCCGCGACAAGCTGACCTGGAACAACACCGCCACCCTGGGCCTGTCCTACAACGTCGACCTCTGGGATCGCAACAAGAACGCCACCCTGCGTGCCGAGGACGAGATGCACGCCGTAGCGGCCGACGCCCGCGCCGCCCAGCTCGACCTGGAAGGCAATGTGGTGCGCACCTATGTGCAGTTGGCGCTGCAATACGGCCTGCTGGACAACACCGAAGCCATGTTGAAGGAAGAACAGAAGATCCTCGACCTGGCCCATCGTCGTTTCAAGGGTGGCCTCGGCACGCAGCTTGAGATCACCCAGGCCCAAGCCCCGCTGCCGGAAACCCGGCGCCAGATCGAAGCCCTGCAAGAGAGCATCGCCCTGATCCGCAACCAGCTGGCCGCGCTGCTGGGCGCCGGCCCCGGTGCCGCCGACGGCATCACCCGCCCCACCCTGCAGCTGCAGGCCGCCATCGGCCTGCCCAGCGCACTGCCGGCCGACCTGGTGGGCCGCCGCCCGGACATCAGCGCCGCCCGCTGGCGCGTGGAGGCCGCCGGCAAGGGCATCGCCGTGGCCAAGGCCGCCTTCTACCCCAACATCAACCTGCTGGCCGGCATCGGCCCGGCCGCCGCCGGTGGCGGGCTATTCTCCTTCCTGTCTGCGCCCAACATCCAGACCACCTACGGCCCGGCCATCTCCCTGCCCATCTTCGAGGGTGGCCGCCTGCGTGGCCAACTGGGTGCGGCCAGCGCCGGCTATGACATCGAGGTGGAGCACTACAACGCCCTGCTCTCGCTAGCCCTGAAGGGTATTTCCGACCAGGTGGTGACGTTGCAATCGGTCGCCCGCCAGCAGGAGCAGGCACAGCAATCGGTGCAAGCCGCGCAAAAGAACGTGGATATCGCCACCCGTGCCTACCAGCGCGGCCTGACCGATTACCTCAACATCCTGCACGCCCAGACCCAATGGCTGCGCCAGCAGCAGATCGTGCAGCAATTGCAGGCCCAGCGCCTGGCGGCCTATGCCGCACTGCAGACCGCCCTGGGCGGTGGCATGGACAATGGCACCGCGCCTGAAGAGCAGGTGGCCACGCGATGAATGCTCCCGCCACACCCGCCCTGTCGCTCAAGGCGCAACTGCACGAGGCTGCCCGCGACTGGTGGCGCAGTGACGCACCGACCTGGGTCTATGTGTTCAAGATGGTCTTCGCTGGCCTGCTGGCGCTGGGCATCGGCTACGGCCTGGACCTGGAGTCGCCGCGCTCGGCGCTGATCACGGTCTTCATCGTCATGCAGCCGCAAAGCGGGATGATCCTGGCCAAGAGCTTCTACCGGGTCATCGGTACCCTGGTCGGCTCCGCCGCCGTGGTGGTCTTCGTGGGCCTGTTCGCGCAGACGCCGGAACTGTTCCTGCTGGCCTCGGCCCTGTGGATCGGCCTGTGCACGGTGGGCTCGGCGCACAATCGCAACTTCCGCTCGTATGGCTTCGTGCTGTCCGGCTATACGGTGGCGCTGATCGGGCTGCCGGCCGCGCTGCATCCGGCCATTACCTTCGATTCTGTGATGACACGGGTGTCCGAGATCATGGTCGGCATCGTCTGCGTGGGCCTGGTCAGTGCGCTGGTGTTTCCGCAGGCCAGCGCACCGGGCCTGGTGCGCATCATCCGTGGCCGCTTTACCGCCTTCGTTGACCTGATCAGCGCTACCCTGGGCGGCAGCAACGACCGCAAGCAACTGGAAGCCACCAATGCCCGCTTCGTGGGCGACATCATCGGCCTGGAAGCCATGCGCAGCTCGGCCATCTTCGAAGACCCGGAAGTGCGCCTGCGCAGCGGCCGCCTGAGCCGCATGAACAGTGAATTCATGGCGCTGTCCACCCGCGTCCACGCGCTGCACCAGCTGATGAACCGGCTGCACGCCAATCCCGCGCCCGGCGCGCAAGTGGTCATCGCCGCCATTTCGCCGTATTTCCGCGAGGTGCAGCCCTTGCTGACCCGCGCCAGCGGCGAACCGGTGATGAGTGCAGTGGATGCCGCCGACGCCGCCCTCAAGCTGGATGCCTTCAAGCGCGAGCTGCCGCGCCGCGTGCGCGCCACCCGTGGCACGCTGGCCGAACAGTGCGACAGCGACAGCGCCATGCTGGATTTCGATACGGCATCTGAACTTCTGTACCGCGTGGTCGAAGAACTGCATGCCTACACCCTGACCTATGCCTCGCTGAACCAGCGCCACCACGAGCGCGAACAATGGGAGCACTCCTACGCCCCCAAGACCAGCATGACCACGGCGTTGATCGCCGGTGCCCGCGCCGCCATCGTGATGCTGTGCCTGGCCGGGTTCTGGATTGCCAGTGGCTGGCCCAGCGGCGACGTGGCCGTGCTCAACGCGGCGGCTTTCTGCGCCATCACCTCGGCCGCCCCCGACCCGGCCAAGGCCACGCGCACGGTCGCCATCGGCGTGCTCTTCGCCGCTGTGGCCGGCTATGTCTACACCTTCCATATCCTGCCGCGCCTGGATGGCTACTGGATGCTGGCCAGCGCGCTCATGCCGGTGCTGATGCTGGCCGTCTGGCTGACCACCAAACCCAAATGGGCAGGTTACGGCCTGGGGATCTGCATCTTCTTTCCCTTCCTGGCGGTACCGGACAACTTCGCCCACTTCAACGCGGCCGGCTACCTGAACGAATCGGTGGCGCTGGTGGTGTCCTTGCTGGTGACGGCCGTGGCCTTCATGCTGCTGCTGCCGCCGACCACCGACTGGACCGTGCGCGTGCTGGAAAAGCAATTGCGCAAGCAGGTGGTGGATGCCTGTTTCGGCAAGCTGGGCCGCCTGGCGCTGAAGTTCGAAAGCGGCACCCGCGACCTGATGCACCAGATCACGATCCTCACCAGCAGTCGCCCGGTCCTGCGCCAAAAGGCGCTGGGCTGGATGTTCGCCACGCTGGAAGTGGGTCACGCCATCATCGAACTGCGTACCGAACTGCACGGCATCCGCACCGAAACCCCGGACCTGCTGCCGCCCTCCGCCTACGCCGCACTGAACCGCCTGCGTGAAGCCGTCCCGGCCTTGTTCGCCCGGCCGTCGGCGGCAACCCTGCAGGCGGCGCTGGACGCCAATGACGCCACCATCGTCGAAGTCCAGACCGCCATCGGTCCGCATTACCGCGAACGCAACGAACGTCATCGCCTGCAACGCACCCTGAGTTACCTGCACTTCATCCGCACCGCCCTGCTCGATCAGCAATCGCCGCTGCATACCATGCGCGCCGGTGCCAACCCCGCTTCCGGAGAGCGCCATGCCACGTGAGATTTCCTTCTTCGACGCCTACATTCCAACGGTACTGCTGCTGGCCGTGCTGGCCGCCGTCCTGGCCATGGCCGCGGACCGCGTCCTGGTGCGGCTGGGCTTCTACGAACTGACCTGGCACCCGGCGCTGTTCCGCGTGAGCCTGTTCGTCTGCCTGGCGGCCTTGCTGGGGCTGTTCGTGTATCGCTAGCGGACATCGGCTCTACCGCCTTCTGCGCCAAACCCATCACTTCAGAAAAGATAAAGAAACAATCAGGAGTAGTTCACCATGTCGGTCAAATCGATTTTCCGCGTCCTCATCACCTCGGCCATTTTCCTCTTGGCCATCCTGCTCGCCTGGAGCCTGTGGCAGCACTACATGCATTCCCCCTGGACCCGCGACGGCCGGGTGCGCGCCGAAGTGGTCAACGTCGCGCCGGATGTCTCCGGCCAGGTAGTGGCGCTGCCGGTACGTGACAACCAGCTGGTCAAGAAGGGCGACCTGCTGATGGAAATCGACCCGGCCCGCTATACGCTGGCGCTGCAACAGGCCGAGGCCGCCGTCACCGCGCGCAAGGCAGATCTGGATGTGCGCCGTGCCGAGGTCGAGGCACGCCGCGCCGACCTGGCCATGCGCCGTGCCCAGGCCCGCCGCCGGGCCGACGTGGATGCGCTGGTGGTGTCGCGGGAAGCCCGCGAAGATGCCGGCAGCCAGGTTACCGCCTCGCAAGCCCAGTTGGAAGCCGCCCAGGCCCAGCTGCAAGGCGCCCAGGCGCAATACCAGGCGGCCCTGTCGCAGCGCGATACGGCCAGGCTGAACCTGGAGCGCACCAAGGTGTTCTCCCCGGTGGATGGCTATGTGACCAACCTGGCCGTGCGTCGCGGCGACTATGCGGCTGCCGGCGCGGCCAAGATCGCGCTGATCGACAGCCACTCCTTCTGGGTCTATGCCTATTTCGAGGAAACCAAGCTGCCGCTGCTGTCCATCGGTGACCGCGCCAAGATCCAGCTGATCAACGGCGCCACCCTGGAAGGCCACGTCGACAGCATCGCCCGCGGCATCTATGACCGTGACAATCCGCAAAGCCGCGAACTGACCGCCGATGTGAACCCGACCTTCAACTGGGTGCGGCTGGCCCAGCGCATCCCGGTGCGCATCCAGCTCGACAAGGTGCCGGAACATGTCCTGCTGGCCTCGGGGCTGACCTGCACGGTGGTCTTGGAGCCGGGGAGCGGCAAGTCGCAGCCGGCAGCGCGCAACTGAACCAGCCTGAGGTAGTGGAAAGGCGGCCCTGATGCAGCATCAGGGCCGCCTTTTTCATGTGCGCTTGCGCGCCACCGCACCCACGCTCATGCCGACCGGCTTGAGCAGCTTGTCGGCGGTGGCCAGCGTGGGGCTGGACTCACCGCGTTCGATATCCTGCAAGGTGCGGGCAGATACGCCGCACAGCTTGGCGTATTCGGCAATGGTCAGGCGCAGGGTGGTGCGGATCTTGCGGATCACGGCGGGAATGGGCAGGGTCGGATCGGCGGCCAGTTCATCGAACAGCGCACGCCGTTCTTCCAATTGCTCGATGGCAGTGAGCGGCTTGAAGCGCTTGTCCATTCAAAGCGCCTCCAGCTGGGTACGGACCTGGGCCAGCGTGACGGCCAACGGGTCGAGGAATTGTGCGTCGATGCGCAGATCGCGGGCGCGCTCCAGCAGTCCTGCCAGCGGCTGTGCCATCTCGCGCACAGCCGCCCGCACCGGTGCTTCCTCCAGTCGGGCCGCGTCGCAGGCCTGCGCGATCGCGCTGGCCCACTGCGGCGAACCGCCGTCATCGTGCTCCCAGCGCATGCGCCGGGCGATGCCGTCGGGATGCAACCACATGGGCGCGAAGTCGAACAGCGGCGTGAGCCCGATCTGCCCCTGCGCGTCGCGCCGGATGGCAGTGTTGCGGGCATGGTTGTCGCGGTTGCGCAAGACGATGTTGGCGATGTCGCGCTTGAGGTATTCGATGACCTCCCCCATTGGATCGGTGGCGACCTGGCCCAGCCGGGCACAGGCGGCATTGTGCGACGGGGTCGCGGCAAAGCCGGTGACCCCGCATAGCGAGGCGATGCTTTCCTGCGCATGACGCACCACCCGGCCGTGGCGCAGCTCCCGGTCGAAACGCGGGATGAACAAGGCCTTGCCATGCAGTTCCAGCGCATCGTGGACCTTCAGGCCGAGGCTGGCGGCCAACTGCATGTAAGGGGCTTCCAGTCGCAGGATGTTGGCCAGATCAGGATCGGGGCCACGCCCGAACTTGACGATGTAGTGGCGTTCGGCCAGTTCATCGGGCAAGGCGTGGTCAAGGTAGAACAGGCCGTCGCGCGCGCGCGTCAACAGAATCTTCGGCCATTCCCCCTGCACCCCTGAGGAACCGGCCAGGAACAATCCGTGTTGGGCCAGGTATTCGCTGAAGTCTTCCGAACGCGCGGCGATTTCATCGATGCCGAATCCGCGCAACAGCGGCCCGCTGCGTTGCTGGGCCCATTGCCAGGCTTCGAGCACGCGCATGTTCCCGATGGGATTGCCAGCCCCGGCGCAGAGCAGCGGCCAGTCGGCACTGGCCTCGGCGCGCTCGTCCAGGCCAAGCTGGCGTAGCAATTCGCCACGGCCATAGCCCTGCGGCAACAGATCGATCAGAAAAGCCGGCCACCGGCTTTCTTGCAAAGCGTCGAAGCTCACCGGCACATTGACCGACACCGCAGCCGCATCGCGCCTATCCTGGTAGTCCACCACGTGCGCGGCTTCATAGACCAGGAAAGACGGCGCACCCATACCCTGCTCGAGCGGGCCAGTCAGCGACAGGGCGGCCGCGTCGCGCCAGGTGCCGTCGATATGTAGTTGCAGGGTGCAGGAAGTCTTCATATACACATCATACTATCATCAATACCCATAAAATCCAAGACAAACATGATAGTTTGATGTGCAAAAAGCCGTATTCAGGTGGCAAACACCTGCCACACCAACCACACGTTGGCCGCCGAGATCGCCACGAACAGCAGCCACGCCGTGGCACTGACCCACCAGCGGTTGACCAGCTCGCCCATCAGGTCGGCTCGGCTGGTCAGGCGGATCAGCGGATACATGGCAAAGGGCAATTGCAGCGACAGCACCACCTGGCTGGCCACCAGCAGCTTGCCCACCGAATGCGGCCCCAGGGTAAGCACGCCGATCAGCGCCGGCACCAGCGCCAGGGCGCGGGTGATGACGCGGCGCTGCCAACAGGGAATCTTCAGCTTCAGGAAGCCTTCCATGATGACCTGGCCGGCGATGGTGCCGGTGAAGGTCGAGCTCTGGCCGGACGCGAACAGGCCCACGCCGAACAGGATGGCCGCCATGGCCGAGCCGGTGATGGGGTCCAGCAGATGGTAGGCCTCATCCAGCTCGGCGACCTGGGTATTGCCGCTCTTGTGGAAGGCGGTGGCGGCCAGGATCAGGATGGTGGCGTTGATGACCATGGCGATCAGCAGCGAAATCGTGGTATCGACCCGGGTGTAGCGCACCGCCTCCAGCAGGGAGGCCGGATCGCGCCGCACGCTGCGGGTCTGCACGATGGAAGAATGCAGGTAGAGATTGTGCGGCATCACGGTGGCGCCGATGATGCCGATGGCCAGATACAGCGGCTCGCGGCTGGAGATGGCCTGCAGCGAGGGAACGAAGCCTTGCATCACCTCATGCCAGTCGGCCTTGACGAAGGCCAGTTGTGCCAGCAGGCAGGCGGCGATCGTGATGACCAGTCCGAGGATGATGGCCTCCACCTGGCGGAAGCCCCTGCCCTTCAGTCCCAGCACGATCAGGGTATCGAGCGCGGTCAGCAGCACGCCCACCGGCAGCGATACGCCCAGCAGCAGGTTGAAGGCCAGTGCGCAGCCCAGCACTTCGGCCAGGTCGCAGGCGATGATGGAGAGTTCGGCCAGCACCCACATGCCTTTGCCCACGGCGGGCGGGTAATGTTCGCGTGAATGCACCGCCAGATCCTTGCCGGTGGCGATGCCCAGGCGTGCGCACAGGCATTGCAGCACGATGGCGGCCAGGCTGGAGAGCATCACCACGAATAGCAGCTGGTAGCCGAACTGCGAACCGGCCTGGATGGACGTGGCCCAGTTGCCCGGGTCCATGTAGCCGATCGACACCAGCAGGCCGGGGCCGACGTAGATGCGCAGCTTTTGCCAGACCGAGGCACCGGCCGGCACAGCGACCGAGCCCGCCACTTCGGACGGGCAGAATGGCGCGGTGGCCGTGGTCGGCAGACCGGGAATGCGCGGCATGCGTGGAATTTGAAACTTCAGTGGCAAGACGGTTTCCCCCTGTGATCGCCCTTGGCGGCCGGCGCCGGGATCAAGCTCCCGAGGCAGGACGCCTTATTGTTTCCACTTGCTCAGTGCCGTGTCGTCACTCTCGCGGGCATCGACCCAGCGGGCGCCGTCCGGCGTCTGTTCCTTCTTCCAGAACGGCGCCTGGGTCTTGAGGTAATCCATGATGAATTCGCAGGCCGCGAAGGCTTCGCCGCGATGGGGCGAGGTGACTGCCACCAGCACGATCTGCTCCAGCGGCTGCATGGGCCCGATGCGATGGATCACCAGCGCATCGAAGATGGGCCAACGCGCCTTGGCCTGTTCCACGATCTGCTCCAGGGCGCGCTCGGTCATGACCGGATAGTGTTCCAGCTCCATGGCCGAGACGGCCGCGCCCTCGTTGAGATCGCGCACCGTGCCCACGAAACTCACCACCGCCCCTACGCGGGGATTGGACAGGCGCAGTTGCGCCACTTCGGTGGAGAGATCGAAATCGGCGGTCTGGACGCGGACAGGCATGGCTGGACGGAAAGTGAAAGGCAGGGCTGCGATTCTACCAGCGCAGCCCTGCCCGCGAGCACACGTGGATCAGACGATCAGACGATCAGCCCCCACAGCAGCAGCGTCATGCCCAGGCCGATCACCGAGACCAGGGTCTGGATTACCGACCAGGTCGCCAGGGTCTGCTTGAGGTTCAGGCCAAAGTATTCCTTGACCATCCAGAAGCCGGCGTCATTGACGTGGCAGAAGAACACCGAGCCGGCACCGATGGCCAGGGCCATCAGCGAATTGTGGGTCGCCGACAGACCCGCCACCAGCGGCGCGACGATACCGGCGGTGGCGGTCGTGGCGACGGTGGCCGAACCGGTGGCCTGGCGCAGTGCCACGGCGATGATCCAGGCCAGGAGGATCAGCGGCATGTGGGTGCCGGTGGCGATCTTGGTGATGGTGTCGCTGATGCCGGCGGCCAGCAGGGTCTGCTTGAGGCCGCCGCCGGCGCCGATGGTCAGCAGCAGGCCGGCGATGGGCGGCAAGGCGCGGCGCAGCGTGGCACCCACCTCGAAGCGGCTGCTGCCCTGGCCCCAGCCCAGCACCACCACGGCGAAGAGCACCGTGACGGTCAGGGCGATGATGGGTTCGCCGAAGAAGTTGAGCATCTCGAACAGCTCGGTCTTGGGCGTGACCCAGATGCGCGCCACGGTACGGCCCAGCATCAACGCCACCGGCAGCAGGATGGTCACCAGCGAGGCGACGAAGCCCGGCTGCGACTGCCCTTCACGGGCACTGAAGAGCTTGCCGATCTGGTCCGGTTCGGCCAGGTTCAGGCGCGGTGCCAGGAAGTTGCCATACAGCGGGCCAGCAATGATGACTGCCGGGATGGCGACGATGAAGCCCAGCAGCATGGTAGTACCGAGATCGGCATGCAGGGCCGACACGGCAATCAAGGGACCGGGGTGCGGCGGCAAGAGCGCATGCAGCGTGGTCATGCCGGCCAGCGCGGGAATGGCCACGCGCATGATGGGCAACTGCGAACGGCGTGCCATGACGAAGATGATCGGCGCCATCATCACCAGCCCGACCTCGAAGAACAGCGGCAGGCCGACCACCAGGGCCACCAGGGCCATCATCCAGGGAATGATGCTGCCACGCGCATAGCGCAGCAGGGTATTGACGATGCGGTCGGCCGCGCCGGACTCGGCCATGAGCGCGCCCAGCATGGCGCCCAGGGCGATGATGATGCCGGCCTCGCCCAACAGGCTGCCGGCGCCCTTGCTGAAGGCCTTGGCGATGTCTTCCAGCGGCAGGCCGGCGCCGATACCGGCGATGAAGGTGCCGATGAGGATGGACAGGAAGGGTGCGATGGACAGGAAGCTGATCAGCACCACGATGGCGATCAATGCCGCCAGCGTGACCAGCAGCAACTGCGTGTCCTGGGCCGCCCAGGCGGCCAGTTGGGTCGAAATCAAGATGGTTCCTTCTTAGGTGTGGATGAATGCGCATCGATGGACGATGTCTTTTGTGCACCCCCTCCGCAAACCTGTTTGGCGCAGGCTTGGTCTCCTCCTAAAGAATCCGGATGTCGAATGTCCTGGTGGTTTGCTTAGCTCCGGTCTTCTGTTTTTTGCCAGACGCTGGCCAACCACGGCTGCTGCTCACGCGGCAAACCGTCAGGGCGGTAATAATGCCGCAATTCAACGAATCCTGCTGGCAGCAGGTAGCGACGCCAGCCCTCCAGGCTGTGCCAGACGCCATAGCGCGGACCGCTCCAGCCTTCCAGGTCTTCCCCGCGGGGATTGGAACTGAAGAGGATGCCGCCCGGCTTGAGGCTGGCGTGTAACCGGGAGAGCACGCTCGGCAGTGCAGCCGAAGGCACATGGAACAGCGAGGCATTGGCGAAGATGCCGTCGAAGCGTTGCGGCGGCAGGGCCAGCTGCAGGAAGTCCTGGTGCCAGACCTCGCAGCCACTGGCCGCACGCGCCATCTCGACGAACTCGGCCGTGCCGTCCAGCCCGACGGCGACATGGCCACGCCGGGTGAATTCGATCAGGTCGCGTCCCGGGCCACAGCCGAAGTCCAGAATCGTGAAGGGCCCTTGTCCGGCCTGGCCGGCTCTGGCGTGCAAGGCATCCAGCAAGGCCGCCATGTTCTGGCTGACATCATGATCCCAGGTGCCTTCGCGAAAGCTCTGAGCATTGCTGCTGTAGTGCGCAATCGTGCCGACCGAGGGATCCCGACGGGTGCCCATGTCAGCCACCGGTGACCGGCGGGAAGAAGGCCACTTCGCCGCCCTCGGCAATCTCGGTATCGGCCTCGGTCATGTCATGGTCATAGGCCATGCGCAGATTCTTTTCCGGCCCCAGCACCTCGGCCCAGATGCCGCCCCGCCCCATCAGGAAGGCGCGCACGTCGCCGACGGTCTTGACGCTGTCCGGCAGCTCGATGATTTCCTGCGAGGTCTGCAGGGCTTCGCGCACGCTGGCGAAGAAACGGAGTTCGATTTTCATGAAGGGAAATTCCTTGGTGGTTCAGTTGAGCAGATGATCGAAGGCCAGGAACTGCACCATGTCGCCGGCGGCGATGGTCTGTCCGGGCGGGTTGTCGATCAGGCCGTCGGCCCAGGCGGTCGAGGTCAGCACGGCCGAGCCCTGACTGGGGAAGAGATCCAGGCCGCCCTGGGCATTGCGACGCACGCGCAGGAATTCCTGGCGGCGGTCGGCGCGGGGCCAGTCGAAGTCAGCACGCATGCTCACTGGCTGCGGCAGCACGGCAGCGCGTGGCAGCCCCTGCAGACGCAGCAGGAAAGGTCGTACGAACAGCAGGAAGGTGACGAAGGAAGAGACAGGATTACCGGGCAAGCCCATGAAGAAAGCTTCACCCGCGCCCTCTTCTCCGCGCCGCACCTGACCGAAGGCCAGGGGCTTGCCGGGTTTCATGGCGATCTGCCACATGTTGATGCGCCCTTCCGCTTCCACGGCCGGCTTGACGTGGTCTTCCTCGCCCACGGAAACGCCACCGCTGGTGATGATGAGGTCATGCTCGCGGGCGGCTTCGCGCAGGGTCTGGCGGGTGGCGGCCAGGTTGTCGGGAACGATGCCGTAGTCGCTGACGGCGCAACCCAGTTTTTGCAGCAGGCCACGCAGGAGGAAGCGGTTGGAGTTGTAGATGGCACCGGGCTTGAGGGGCTCGCCGGGCATGGTCAGTTCGTCGCCGGTGAAGAACACCGCCACCCGTACCCGGCGCAGTACCTCCAGCTCGGCCTGGCCGACTGAAGCCGCCAGCCCCAGTTCCTGCGGGCGCAGACGGGTGCCGGCGTCGAGGATGGTGCTGCCCTGGCGGATGTCTTCGCCGATATAGCGCACCCATTCGCCGCTGGTCGGCACATGGCGGATCACGACGTGGTCACCGTCCACCTCGCAGGCTTCCTGCATGACGACGGCGTCTGCGCCCTCGGGCAGCATGGCGCCGGTGAAGATGCGGGCGGCCGTGCCGGCTTCCAGCGGCTGGCCGACGTGACCGGCGGGAATACGCTGCGACACTCGCAGGCGCGCCTGGCCGGAGGCGCAATCGGCGGCGCGCACGGCATAGCCGTCCATCTGTGAATTGTCCATGCCTGGCACGTTGATGTGGGCCTGCACGGGAGTGGCCAGCACGCGGTCGCAGGCGTCCAGGGTGGCGATGGTCTGGCTGCCGGTGACCGGCACGGCCGCATCGAGCAGGGTGTCGAGTGCCTGGGCGACGCTTTGCATGGGCGCGCGGGCGGGCTTGGCCGGGGAGTCTGGAATGGGAGCGGGCGTGGATTGCATGGCGGGCCTGAGGGATGGAATGCGGGAAGTGCGTTGTTTTCTGGTCAATTCCGGTCAACACAGCGACCCGACATTCTAATGCAATCACTGCCCCTATGCGGCCCATGAAAAACGCCGCCCGGGCCGATGGCGCGGACGGCGTGATCAGGCAGAACCGACGATGCTACAGGCCGGTGTGCTCGGCCACGAAGGCCTTCACACGGGCGGCATCGGCCGGCATGACCTCGAAGCGCTGCGCCAGCGCCTCGATGTTCTCGAAACCGGCCGGACGGTCGGCGTCGCGACCCAGGGCTTCGCGGATGGTCTCGTTGAACTTGGCCGGCAAGGCGGTCTCCAGCACGATCATGGTCACGCCCGGGGTGAGGTTTTCGCGCGCCACCTTGATGCCGTCGGCAGTGTGGGTATCGACCGTGATGCCGTAGGTCTTTTCGACAAAGCGGATGGTGTCCAGGCGGTCGGCGTGGGACGACTTGCCGGAGGCGAAACCGTACTTGATCACGCCGGCGAATTCATCGCCGTCGCTGCCGGGCTTGCCGGTCAGGTCGAAGCCGCCGGCGGTCTCGACCTTGTGGAACAGGGCCTTCACGCGGGCGCTGTCGCGCCCCAGCAGGTCATAGACGAAGCGCTCGAAGTTGGAGGCCTTGCTGATGTCCATGCTGGGGCTGCTGGTGTGATAGGTCTCGGCCGACTTGCGCACGCGGTACACGCCGGTGCGGAAGAACTCGTCGAGCACGTCGTTCTCGTTGGTGGCCACCACCAGCTTGTCGATGGGCAAGCCCATCATGCGGGCGATGTGGCCGGCGCAGATATTGCCGAAGTTGCCCGAGGGGACGGTGAAGGAGACCTTCTGTTCGTTGCTGGTGGTCGCGGCCAAGTAGCCACGGAAGTAGTACACCACCTGTGCCACCACGCGCGCCCAGTTGATCGAATTGACGGTGCCGATCTTCTTGGCGGCCTTGTATTCCAGATCATTGGAGATGGCCTTGACGATGTCCTGGCAGTCGTCGAAGACGCCTTCGACGGCCAGGTTGAAGATGTTGGGGTCTTGCAGGCTGAACATCTGTGCGGTCTGGAAGGCGCTCATCTTCTTGTGCGGGGACAGCATGAAGACGCGGATGCCCTTCTTGCCACGCATGGCGTATTCGGCGGCGCTGCCGGTGTCACCGGAGGTGGCGCCGACGATATTGAGTTCGGCCCCCTGCTTGGCCAGGGCATACTCGAACAGGTTACCCAGCAGTTGCATGGCCATGTCCTTGAAGGCCAGGGTAGGACCGTTGGACAGGCTTTGCAGTACCAGCTTGTTGCCGTCGCGCTCTTCCAGCGTGCGCAGCGGGGTGATCTGGGCGGCGTCCTCGCCGGCGCGGGTGTTGCGATAGACGTCGGCGGTATAGGTCTTGTGCGCCAGCGCCTTGAGATCGGCTTCGGGGATATCGGTGGCGAACTTGCGCAGCACCTCGAAGGCCAGGTCGGCGTAGGACAGCTTGCGCCACTGGTCGAGCTCGGCGCCGCTCACCTGCGGATACTGCGCCGGGAGGTACAGGCCACCGTCCGGGGCCAGGCCGCCCAGCAGGATTTCGGAGAAAGAAGGAGTTGCAGCGTGACCGCGAGTGGAGACGTATTGCATGTCGATAGGAAGCGCCGGCAGGCGGCTGGAGGGTGAATTGGCAGGAAAGCCTTGGATTATAAGGCCAGACGGGCTACGACAAAAGCGCAGCAAGGGGCCGGCCATGAAATCCTTGTGGCATCCGGGGCAAGGTGATCACGGGAAGGACTATTGCCCCGGAACATCACTGACCTGAAATAAAACGTTACCACCCTTGAAAGCCGGCCATGGCCGGGCTATGCTGCGCCACTTCGTGTGCAGCGCCGGATTGGCGGAATGTTTGCACGCTGGCGACGTCAAAGACCTATTCAAACTCAACAAGGATGGAAAACGGCATGAATCACAAGACCAAGACCCTGCTCGCAACGACCGGCCTGTTCGCGGCCCTCCTGGCGAGTCTGCCGGCCCACGCCGAGAACTGGCAATCGCTGGGCGGCACCGACCAGTCCGAACTGCTGGTCGATACCGACTCCATCGTCGAGTCCGGCGGCGTGCGCGAGGCCTGGTCGCTGTGGAACTTCAAGGAAGCGCGCCCCAACAATGGCGACAAGAGCTTTCCATCGCTGAAGTCCTACAAGGACCTGCACCAGTACAACTGCAAGGCCGGCACCATGAAGCTGGTGCGCGAGATCATCTTTGCCGAGAACGATGGCAAGGGCGACAAGCGCGACCATTCCGACGCACTCAAGGGCATGGACTTCGTCAAGCCCAAGCCGATGTCGGTGGGTGACGCCATGCTGCAGGCGGTGTGCAGCTTCGAACTGAAGAAGTAGGACGCAGCAGGACCGCCATTGCCCGGCACGGCGGTCCGCCCTGCCGGAATAAAAAAATCGGAGCCCGCGGGCTCCGATTTTCGTTGGCGGCCAGACTTGACCGGCGAGAGATCAGCTCAGCTCTTCCAGGCGGATCTTGGTGACCTTGCCCACGACGGTGGACAGGGCTTCGATCTTGGCGATGGCGGCCTCGATGTTCTTTTCCTGGGTCTGGTGGGTCAGCATGATGATGTCGGTCTGCTGTTCACCTTCGCCCGGCTCCTTCTGCAGCATGGCGTCAATGGAGATGGTCGAGTCGGCCAGGATGCGGGTGACATCGGCCAGCACGCCAGCCTGGTCGGCCACACGGATACGCAGGTAGTAGCTGGTCACCACTTCGCTCATGGGCAGCACCGGGGTATCGGCCATGGCATTGAGCTGGAAGGCCAGCGAAGGCACATGGTGTTCTGGATCGGCCGTGGCCAGCCGGGTGATGTCGACCAGGTCGGCGATCACGGCCGAGGCGGTCGGCTCGGAACCGGCACCCTTGCCGTAGTACAGGGCTTCGCCGACGGCGTCGCCCCGCACCACCACGGCGTTCATGGCCCCCTCGACATTGGCGATCAGGCGCGAGGCCGGGATCAGCGTCGGGTGCACGCGCAGTTCGATGCCCTTCTCGGTCTGGCGCGTGATGCCCAGCAGCTTGATGCGGTAGCCCAGCTTTTCGGCATAGGTGATGTCGCTGGCCTGCAGCTTGGTGATGCCTTCCACGTGGGCCTTGTCGAACTGCACCGGGATGCCGAAGGCGATCGAGGCCATGATGGTCAGCTTGTGGGCTGCGTCCACGCCTTCGATGTCGAAGGTCGGATCGGCCTCGGCATAGCCCAGGCGCTGCGCTTCCTTCAGGACCACGTCGAAGTCCAGCCCCTTGTCGCGCATCTCGGAGAGGATGAAGTTGGTGGTGCCGTTGATGATGCCGGCCACCCACTGGATGCGATTGGCGGTGAGGCCTTCACGCAGTGCCTTGATGATGGGGATGCCACCGGCCACGGCCGCCTCGAAGGCTACCATGACGCCCTTTTCCTGCGCGGCCTTGAAGATCTCGTTGCCATGGGTGGCGATCAGGGCCTTGTTGGCCGTGACCACGTGCTTGCCGTTGGCGATCGCCTTGAGCACCAGATCGCGGGCGGTGTCGTAGCCGCCGATCAGTTCGACGACGATATCGATCTCGGGATCGTTCACCACCAGGTTGCCGTCGTTGACGACCTTGACTTCGCCACGGGTCAGTTCGGTCGCGCGGGCAGTGTTGCGAGCGGCGACCATGGTAATTTCAATGCCCCGGCCTGCACGGCGCGCAATCTCTTCCTGGTTGCGCTTGAGAACATTGAAAGTACCGGAACCCACGGTGCCGATGCCGAGCAAACCTACTTTGATGGATTTCATATTGTCTTCGTGGTTGATGAAAAAGACCGCCTGGTCCGCATCAGCGGGCAGGACGGGTTACTGCAGAAACGGTCAGGCGGTGCCGTGGCGGCGACGATAGCCCTCCAGGAAATGGGCGATGCGGCCCATGGATTCGGTCAGGTCGTCGGTATTGGGCAGGAACACCACGCGGAAGTGGTCCGGCGTGGGACAGTTGAAGCCGGTGCCTTGCACGATCAACACCTTTTCCTCGGCCAGCAGTTCGTAGGCGAACTCCTGGTCATCCTTGATCGGGTAGATCTCCGGGTCCAGGCGCGGGAACATGTACAGCGCCGACTTGGGCTTCACGCAGGTCACGCCCGGGATGTCGGTCAGGAGCTTGTGCGCCAGGTCGCGCTGCTTGGTCAGGCGGCCGTTGGGGCCGACCAGGTCATTGATGCTCTGGTAGCCGCCCAGCGCGGTCTGGATCGCGAACTGGCCCGGCGCATTGGCGCACAGGCGCATCGAGGCCAGCATGTTGAGGCCTTCGATATAGTCGCGGGCGTGCTTCTTCTCGCCCGAGACCACCATCCAGCCGGCACGATAGCCGCAGGAACGATAGTTCTTGGACAGGCCATTGAAGGTGATGAACAGCACATCATCGGCCAGCGAC
Organism: Herbaspirillum sp. VT-16-41; assembly: GCF_001994935.1. Taxonomy (NCBI): domain Bacteria; kingdom Pseudomonadati; phylum Pseudomonadota; class Betaproteobacteria; order Burkholderiales; family Oxalobacteraceae; genus Herbaspirillum; species Herbaspirillum sp. VT-16-41. The sequence goes on along the minus strand of NZ_MUXB01000114.1, from coordinate 175,480 downwards.
GCCAGCGAGGTATGGGTGTTGCCGTCGTAGAGCACCTTGTCGTAGATCTCGTCGGCCAGGATGATCAGCTGGTGCTGACGTGCCAGTTCGATGATTTCCTTGAGCACCTCGACCGAATAGAGCGCGCCGGTCGGGTTGTTGGGGTTGATGACGACGATGGCCTTGGTGTTGGGGGTGATCTTCTTCTTGATGTCGGCGATATCGGGCTGCCAGCCTTGCTGCTCGTCGCAGACGTAATGCACGGGGGTGCCGCCGGACAGGCTCACGGCCGCGGTCCACAGCGGATAGTCGGGCGACGGCACCAGCACTTCGTCGCCGGTGTTGAGCAGCGCGTTCACGCTCATGACGATCAGCTCGGAGGCGCCATTGCCGAGGTAGATGTCATCGATGGTGACGCCTTCGATCTTCTTTTGCTGGGTGTAGTGCATGACCGACTTGCGCGGGGCGAACAGGCCCTTGGAGTCGGTATAGCCGGAGGCATTGCCCATGTTGCGGATCATGTCCTGCACGATCTCGTCGGGGGCATCGAAGCCGAAGGCGGCCAGGTTGCCGATGTTGAGCTTGATGATCTTGTGGCCCTCTTCCTCCATCTGACGCGCCTTTTCCAGCACGGGACCCCGAATGTCGTAACACACATCTGCCAGCTTCTTGGATTTCTGAATCGGTCGCACAGCTCTTCCTCTAATCGTTTCGCAGGGTTCGGCCAGCCTGGCCCCATCGGATCTCATCGGCGGACATGGCGGGACCGGAACCTTTGCCTCGCAGTCCTCTCCATTACCACGCTTGCCGTCATTTTCCTGCATGTTCCTGCCCGCTGCAGTGCAATGTAAAGCACCTGCAAAGAGGCCGGTGACGGCGCCCCAAGGGCCCGCCGGGAACCGGCCATTTTGCCCAAAGCTAAGCATTTTATCAATCAAATAGGCGTGCGCCGGGGTCGGAAACGGCTACAATGGCGCACTTTACGACCACGTTGCCGCGATGCATGTCGCCATGACATCCCGGCCCGGCCGTCTGCCCGGACCGGGCGCCTGCAACCCATCCTGCCCATCCTGCGATGAAGCTCCACACGACCGAGACCAAGCAATACCAGACCGTCACCGCCTACGATGAGGACGGTGTCGAGCTCAATGCCATCCGTTTCACCAACAGCTTGCTGGTGCTGCCCGAAACCGAGCCGGTGCCCTGGCCGGTGGACAGCTTCGAGGCGCTCACCCCGCAGCATTTCGACCAGATCGACGCCACCGCGCCCGACGTGGTCATCCTGGGTACCGGCGAGCGCCAGCGCTTCGTCCACCCCAAGCTAACCACCGTGCTCACGGCGCGCCGTATCGGTGTGGAATGCATGGACAACCAGGCCGCCTGCCGCACCTACAACATCCTCATGGCCGAGGGGCGCAAGGTGGCACTGGCGCTGATCATCGCGCCGCAGGCCTGAACCGGCACTTGCCGCGACAAGAAACCCAAGAACACGCAACAAGGAACCGCTGTCAATGCGCGAACTGTACAAATCCAAGGCGTTCGTCTGGACGCTGCTTATTCTCTTCCTGCTGGTCTGGTTCTGGATGCTGGGCGCTCGCGTCCTGGTGCCCACCGATGAAGGCCGCTATGCCGAGATGGCACGCGAAATGGTGGCCACGCAAGACTGGATCACCACCCGCCTGAACGGCATCAAGTATTTCGAAAAGCCGCCGCTGCAGACCTGGATGAATGCCATCACCTTCGAGCTGTTCGGCCTGGGTGAATGGCAGGCACGCCTGTGGACGGGCCTGTGCGGCCTGCTCGGCATCGGTCTGGCCGGCTACACCGGCAGCCGCGTCTTCAACGGCCGCGTGGGCTTCTATGCCGCGCTGGTGCTGGCATCGAGCTTCTTCTGGGCCGGCATGGGCCACATCAATACGCTGGACATGGGCCTGTCGGGCATGATGACCATCGCCCTGTGTGCGCTGCTGATGGCCCAGCGCGACGGTGCCTCCCGCGAGGGCCAGCGCAACTGGATGCTGCTGTGCTGGGCCGGCATGGCCCTGGCGGTGCTGTCCAAGGGGCTGATCGGCATCGTGCTGCCGGGCGCGGTGCTGGTGCTCTATACCTTCTTCGCCCGCGACTGGGCGATCTGGAAGCGCTTGCATCTGGTCAAGGGCCTGATCCTGTTCTTTGCCATCTGCACGCCCTGGTTCGTGGCGGTGTCGCTGCGCAACCCGGAATTCCCGCAGTTCTTCTTCATCCACGAGCACTTCCAGCGCTTCACCAGCAAGATCCATAGCCGCACCGGCCCGTGGTATTACTTCATCCCCATCCTGGTGCTGGGCATCATCCCGTGGCTGGGCGTGTTCTTCCAGAGTCTGTGGAAAGGCACCCGCGAACAACGCGATACGGCGGGCTACAACAGCCTCAACGGCGGTCGCTTCCAGCCCAAGCGGCTGTTGCTGGTGTGGGCGGTGTTCATCTTCGTGTTCTTCAGCATTTCGGACTCCAAGCTGCCTTCCTACGTGCTGCCGATCTTCCCGGCGCTGGCCCTGCTGATCGCCTGCTACCTGGAAGAAGCCGATTACAAGGCCCTGGCCTGGGCCGGTTCGCTGGTGGCCTTGCCCGCCGCGGTGGCGCTGGCCTTCATCCCGCGTGTGCCGTCAATGGCCAAGGATGCCTACTCGCTGCCGCTGGTGGAAGCCCACGTGCCCTACCTCTACGCCGCGGCGCTGATCTTCTTCGTCGGCGGCATTGCCGCCATTCGCCTGGCCCGCCAGCACAAGGACTGGGCCGTCACCTCGCTGGCGGCGACCGCCTTCGTGGCCGGACAGTTGCTGCTGCTGGGGCATGACCCGCAAGGCCGCTATTCGGCCGGCGTCGACTATGTCCCGGCGCTGCAGGCAGAGCTCAAGCCGGAAACCCCGATCTACCTGGTCGGCCGCTACGAACAGGCCCTGCCCTTCTACCTGCGTCGCACCATGACCCTGGTGCAGCACGCCGACGAAATGGAGTTTGGCCTGAAACAGGAACCGCAGCTGTGGCTGCCGACGGTGGACGCCTTCGTGGCCCAATGGGTGGCCGACAATGCGGCCGGCAAGAAGGACATCGCCATCATCGACCCGACCATCTACAAGCAACTGGTTGAACGCAAGCTGCCGATGCGCCTGATCGGCCAGGATCCGCGCCGCGTCATCGTGGCCAATGATCCGCCGCCTGCGTCCACTCCTGCCGCGCCTGCCGCCCATGGCTCTGCCCATGCCAACGGCGAGAAAAAGGCCGGCAAATGAACCTGGCGACATTTGGCTTCATTTTTGTCGGCATCTGCCTGAACGCAGTAGCGCAACTCCTGCTCAAGGCCGGTACCAATGCCGTGGGTGCGATCCACCTGACCGCGGACAACTGGTTTTCCACCGGTCTCAAGCTGGCCACCCAGCTGCCCATCATTGGCGGCCTGTCCTGCTATGTGATCTCGGTGGGCGTGTGGATCATCGGCCTGTCGCGGGTGGACGTAACCATCGCCTATCCGCTGCTGTCCCTGGGTTACATCATCAATGCCATCGGCGCGTGGTATTTCCTTGGCGAGGCCATTTCCATGCAGCGCCTGCTGGCCATCGGCGTGATCATTGTCGGCGTGGTCTTGCTGACCCGAAGCTGATTTACAATACCGGGTCGCCGCGCGGCGCCCGCCAGTGCCGCGCCGGCCCTCCCATCCTGAATATCGTCTGACCGGATTCCACCATGAGCCTGCCTTCGCTGCCATTCCTGCCTTTCGCCAAACCCACCATCGATGAAGCCACCATCGCCGCCGTCGGCGAAGTGCTGCGCTCGGGCTGGATCACCAGCGGCCCCAAGGTCCAGGCGTTCGAAAAGGCGCTGTCGGAATACCTGGGCGGGCGCATCGTGCGCACCTTCAATTCCGGCACCTGCACGATGGAAATCGCGCTGCGCATCGCCGGCATCGGCCCCGGTGACGAAGTCATCACCACTCCCATTTCCTGGGTGGCGACGGCCAACGTGATCCTGGAAACCGGTGCCACGCCGGTATTCGCCGACATCGATCCGATCACCCGCAATATCGACCTGGATCGCCTGGAAGCAGCCATCACCCCGCGCACCAAGGCGATCATCCCGGTCTATCTGTCCGGCCTGCCGGTGGACATGGACCGCCTGTATGCGATCGCCGCCAAGCACAAGCTGCGCGTGGTGGAAGACGCCGCCCAGGCACTGGGTTCGACCTGGAATGGCAAGCGCATCGGCTCGTTCGGCGACTTTGTCTCCTTCAGCCTGCAGGCCAACAAGAACATCACCAGCGCCGAAGGTGGCTTCCTGGTGCTCAACAATGCCGACGAAGCGCGCCTGGCCGAGAAATACCGCCTGCAGGGCGTCACCCGCAGCGGCTTCGACGGCCTGGAAGTGGACGTGCTGGGCGGCAAGTACAACCTGACCGATGTGAATGCCGCCATCGGCCTGGGCCAGTTTGCCCATATCGACGCAGTGACCGCCCACCGCAAGGAACTGGCACGCCATTACTTCGCCTGCTTCGGCAGCGACTTCGAAGCCAACTACGGCGCCCAGCTGCCGGTGGCCGACTTCGAGAACTCGAACTGGCACATGTTCCAGCTGGTGCTGCCGGAACGCATTACCCGTGCTGCCTTCATGGAAAAGATGATGGAAAAGCAGGTCGGCATCGGCTACCACTACCCGGCCATTCACCTGCTCAAGCTCTACCGTGAACGCGGCTTCAAGGAAGGCATGTTCCCGGTGGCCGAACGCGTCGGCCAGCGCATCGTTTCCCTGCCGATGTTCAATGTCATGCGTAAAGAGGACGTTGTGCGCGCGGTTGAAACGGTAAAATCGGTGCTTGGCTGATTTTTGCGGAATTGTTCGAAAATTTCGGCATAATTCGATTTATTTGCACTTTCGCAATTTGCAGCCAACGCAATTCGTCATCTTTGCAACACGCTGGCCTGAACGCCGCGACCGCTACTGTCGCAGCGCATCGGGCCTTTGATTTATTTCAGCACCTGTATTTCCAGCATTCGATATTTGATGAAACCAGAACTGTCCGTCGTCATCCCGGTTTACAACGAGGAATCCGGGCTCTCCAAACTGTTCGAGCGCCTCTACCCGGCGCTGGACGCGCTGGGCTACAGCTATGAAGTCATCTTCGTCAACGATGGCAGCCGCGACCGCTCGGCCGGCATCCTGGCCGAACAGTATCGGCTGCGCCCGGATGTCACGCGGGTGGTGCTCTTCAATGGCAACTACGGTCAGCACATGGCCATCATGGCAGGCTTCGAGGCGACCCGGGGCGAAGTCGTGGTGACGCTGGACGCCGACCTGCAGAATCCACCCGAGGAAATCGGCAACCTGGTCGCCAAGATGCGCGAGGGCTACGACTACGTGGGCTCGATCCGCCGCAAGCGCCAGGATTCGGCCTGGCGCACCTATGCCTCCAAGGCCATGAACCGCCTGCGCGAGAAGATCACCCGCATCAAGATGACCGACCAGGGCAACATGCTGCGCGCCTATGGCCGCAACGTCATCGACCTGGTCAACCGCTGCCGGGAGGTAAATACCTTCGTGCCGGCCCTGGCCTACACCTTTTCGCGCAATCCGACCGAGATCGTGGTGGAGCATGAAGAGCGCTCGGCCGGGGAGTCGAAATACTCCTTCTACAGCCTGATCCGCCTCAATTTCGACCTGGTGACCGGTTTTTCGCTGGTGCCGCTGCAGTTCTTCTCGCTGCTGGGTATCGGGCTGTCCTTCGCCTCGGCGGCGCTGTTCATCCTGATCGTACTGCGCCGCCTGCTGATCGGCGCGGAAGTGGGCGGCGTCTTCACGCTGTTCGCCATCACCTTCTTCCTGATGGGCGTGATCCTGTTCTCGATCGGCCTGCTGGGTGAATACATCGGCCGCATCTACATGCAGGTGCGCGCGCGCCCCCGCTATGTGGTGCAGGCCATCCTCGAGCAATCCTCTTCGGAAGACAAGCAAGCCCTATGAACGCCGTCGTATTCGCCTACCATGACGTGGGGGTGCGCTGCCTGAAAGTCTTGCTCGCCCGTGGCGTGCAGGTTCCGCTGGTGGTCACGCACGAAGACAATGCCGCCGAGAACATCTGGTTCGGCTCCGTGGCCGGGGTCTGCCGTGAGCACGGCATCACCTGCATCACTCCGACCGACCCGAAGTCGCCGCAATTGCTGGCCCAGGTGCAGGCGGCGCAGCCTGACTTTATCTTCAGTTTCTACTACCGCCACATGTTGCCTGTGGAAGTGCTGGCGACCGCCCGACGTGGCGCCTACAACATGCATGGCTCGCTGCTGCCCAAGTACCGCGGCCGCGTGCCGATCAACTGGGCGGTGCTGCACGGCGAGACCGAGACCGGCGCCACCCTGCATGAGATGACCGTCAAGCCCGACGCCGGCAGCATCGTGGCCCAGACGGCCGTGCCCATCCTGCCCGACGACACGGCGCACGAAGTCTTCGGCAAGGTCGTGGTGGCCGCCGAGATGACCCTGTGGACTGCCCTGCCGGCCATGCTGGCGGGTCGCACACCGCAGCTGCCCAACGATCTGTCCAAGGGCAGCTACTTCAGCGGCCGCAAGCCCGAGGATGGCCGCATCGACTGGCGCCGCACCGCCCGCGAAGTCCATAATCTGGTGCGAGCGGTGGCGCCGCCCTACCCCGGCGCCTTCGAGGAAATCGCGGGTGATAAAATTACGGTCACGAGAACCCGGCTGGTTCCGCCATCGGCCCACCCTGCCCTGCAACGGGCCCATGGCATGCAGGACAAGTTCTTCGAAGGCGGCAAGTTGTACGCCCGTTGTGGCGATGGCAACTTCCTCCAGATCCTGGGCATCCAGATCAATGATCAGGATGCTTCACTCAACAATTACCTGAAATACATGGCCTCCTGAAGTCCGGCCATTCACTAGCTCTCAACATTATGAAAAAAGTCCTCATTCTCGGCGTCAACGGCTTCATCGGCCACCACCTGTCCAAGCGCATCCTGGAAACCACGGACTGGCACGTCTATGGCATGGACATGATGACCGACCGTATCACCGACATTCTGGAAAACGAGGCCTACAAGTCGCGCATGCACTTCTTCGAGGGCGACATCACCATCAACCAGGAATGGGTGGAATACCACGTCAAGAAGTGTGACGTGATCCTGCCGCTGGTGGCCATCGCCACCCCGTCGACCTACGTCAACGCCCCGCTGCGCGTGTTCGAGCTGGACTTCGAAGCCAACCTGCCGATCGTGCGTTCGGCCGCCAAGTACAAGAAGCACCTGGTCTTCCCCTCGACCTCGGAAGTCTATGGCATGTGCCACGACGAGGAATTCGATCCGGAAGAATCCGAGCTGATCTGTGGCCCGATCAACAAGCCGCGCTGGATCTATTCCTGCGCCAAGCAGTTGATGGACCGCGTGATCTGGGGCTACGGCATGGAAGCCGGCCTGAACTTCACCCTGTTCCGCCCGTTCAACTGGATCGGCGCCGGCCTGGACTCGATCCATACCCCCAAGGAAGGCTCGTCCCGCGTGGTGACCCAGTTCTTTGGCCACATCGTGCGCGGCGAGAACATCTCCCTGGTCGACGGCGGCCTGCAGAAGCGCGCCTTCACCTATATCGATGACGGCATCGATGCGCTGATGAAGATCATCGCCAACGAAGGCGGCGTGGCCACGGGCAAGATCTACAACATCGGCAACCCGGTCAACAACTACTCCATCAAGGATCTGGCCGACATGATGTTGAAGCTGGCTGCGGAGTATCCGGAATACGCCGACACCGCCAAGCAGGTGCAACTGGTGGAGACCACCTCCGCTGCCTACTACGGCAAGGGTTACCAGGACGTGCAGAACCGCGTCCCCAAGATCACCAATACCTGCGAAGAACTGAACTGGGCGCCCAAGACCACCATGGCCGACACCCTGCGCAACATCTTCGACGCCTACCGCAGCCAGGTCGCCGAAGCCCGTGCCCTGATGGACTGATTTCCATCCCGCCACGGCCCGCAAAACCGCGCTTCTGGCGCGGTTTTGTTTTTTCCGGCGTGAAACCGTCACAGAGACCATCATCATGGGCCGATCTGCAGCCTGTTTGCCGCATTTTGCTGCATCGCTGCATATTGTTCTATCGGCCGCACAATGCTAGTCTCGCAACTTGTCGGCGGGCGTTGGCGTCTTCTTCCAGAGCCCGCCCCACACCATGGCGCAACACGGCCATTACCCATTCCCGGTTCAGCGAATTGCCCAAACTCACACTCAAGATCGACGCCGACACCTATCGCGGCACCCGCGTCGGCGTCCCCAACCTGATCGCGCAATTGCGCCGCCATGGCGCCGGCGCCACCTTCCTGTTCTCCCTCGGCCCCGACCACACCGGCTGGGCGCTCAAGCAGATTTTCCGTCCGGGCTTCTTCAGCAAGGTGTCGCGCACCTCGGTGGTAGAGCACTATGGCATCAAGACCCTGATGTACGGCACCCTGCTGCCGGCACCGGACATCGGCAAGACCTGCGCCGGATTCATGCGCCAGGCGCGTGATGCCGGCTTCGAATGCGGCATCCACACCTGGGACCACCGCGTCTGGCAGGACGATGTACGTACCGCAGATGCCCAGTGGACAGTCGAGACCATGCACCAGTCCCATGCCCGTTACCGCGAGATTTTCGGCGAGGCCCCGCGTACCCACGGCGCCGCCGGCTGGCAGATGAACGACCATGCCTTCGTGCAACTGGACCAGTTCGGCATGGCCTACTCCTCCGACGGTCGCTCGCAACTGCGCGAGGATGGCCGTCTGGCCGACCAGGACGCCGGCCCGCATCGGCTCTCGGCATTCGGCAAGCCGCTGTCCTGCGTGCAATTGCCGACCACCCTGCCCACGCTGGACGAAATCCTGGGCCGTGAGATCGGCGGCAAGATGATCGATGCCGGCAACGCCGCCGATTTCCTGCTGCAGTTGACCAGGGAACCGCGTGACCATGTCTTCACCTTGCACGCCGAACTTGAAGGGCAGAAACTCGCCCCCATTTTCGAACGATTGCTGGCAGGCTGGCGCGCCCAGGGATACGAACTGGTCTCCATGGGTGACTACTACGACAGTATCCGCAACGACGTCCTGCCCATCCTGCCGATCAGCTGGGGCGAATTGCCCGGGCGTTCGGGCGAGATGATCGTTCAGGCCATGTAATCCGGGCAACAGATCAAGCTTCCGGCCGGCATCACTTCCACCAACAAGACTTCACCTACGGGGCGCCATTTTGACAGACCGACCATCCATCCTGAACAAGACCGTGCCGGAGTTCTCGGCCGCCATGACCAGTGGCAAGACCTTCAACCTGGCCGATTACCGGGGCAAGAACCTGGTGCTGTATTTCTATCCCAAGGACAATACCCCGGGCTGTACCACCGAGGGCATGCAGTTCCGTGACCTGCACCCGCAATTCCTAGCCGCCAACACCGAAATCTTCGGTATCAGCCGCGACAGCCTGAAGTCGCATGAAAACTTCAAAGGCAAGCTGGGCATGCCTTTCGAGCTGATCTCCGATCCCGATGAAACCCTGTGCACCATGTTCGATGTCATGAAGATGAAAAACATGTATGGCAAGCAGGTTCGCGGCGTGGAGCGCAGCACGTTTGTGATTGACGGCGCAGGTAAAGTGGTGAAAGAATGGCGTGGAGTGAAGGTTCCTGCCCACGTGGATGAGGTACTGGCCTTCATCAACACCCTTGCCTGAACTGAACGATATTCGCTGCCGCGACTGTCGTGTTGCCCATAAGGCAGCTGGTTCCGGCAGCGAAGGATCCGTCTGGCAAGCGTTTCCGACGCGTTCGACAAAAATGCGGTCAAACGATACAAGCCATTGAATTCAAACAGAAAAACGTTTGCTGGAAGCCGTTTCAGGTTTAGGCCTCAGGCCTGCCGAAACGGCTTTTTTACTTTTCGATTTGCCGCCACCTCTAATCAAGCCCTCGCCCACCCGTTTGCCAGCTTGCCCGGCAAGGGTTTCATTAGACTTCTCGGCCCCGCAGCTTCACCCTGCTTCCCTTTGCTGTTCGCTGTTCTGCTTCACCTGTTCGCTCTGACAAAGCGGAGTTTTCTTCATCCACTTCCGAGGTCCTGATGCCCCTGCCCAAAATGCCGAGCAAACCAGCTTCGATGCTGTCTCCCGAGGACTATCCCAAGGCCGATCGCAACAAGCCTGTCAAACCGAACATCACTCTCGTTGAAACGTCCGCTCCCGCTGTCGCACCACAAGAAGTCGCCGTAGCCGCTCCTCCTGTCGCCGATGCCAAGGTCGCAGCACCCCGTGCGCGCATCACCGGCAAGACCGCTGCTGTCGCCGAAAAACCCAAAGCTGCGCCCAAGAGCGCCGAAGTCCGTCCCAAGTCGCCCACCAGCCGCGTGGCTGACAAGCTGGGCAAGTCCAAGCTGTTCGTGTTGGATACCAACGTGCTGATGCACGATCCGACCTCGCTGTTCCGCTTCGAGGAGCACGACATCTACCTGCCCATGGTGACGCTGGAGGAGCTGGACAACCACAAGAAGGGCATGTCCGAAGTCGCCCGCAATGCGCGCCAGATCTCGCGCTCGCTGGATGCGCTGGTGTCTGACATCGCCGAGGATGCCATCGATCTGGGCATTCCGCTCTCCAAGCTGGGCAACAAGGATGCCAAGGGGCGCCTCTACTTCCAGACCAAGTTGCAGAATGCCGACCTGCCGGAAGGCCTGCCCGAGGGCAAGGCTGACAACCAGATCCTGGGCGTGGTCCGGGCGCTGGACCAGCAGTATCCGGAGCGTCCGGTGGTGCTGGTGTCCAAGGACATCAACATGCGCCTGAAGGCGCGTGCCATTGGCCTGCCCGCCGAAGACTACTTCAACGACCACGTGCTGGAAGATACCGACCTGCTGTACTCGGGCATCCAGCAACTGCCGGACGACTTCTGGAACAAGCACGGCAAGGGCATGGAGTCGTGGCAGGAGAGCCGCCACGGCAGCAGCTATACCTACTACCGCGTCACCGGTCCCTACGTCCCCTCGCTGCTGGTCAACCAGTTCGTCTTCATCGAGCCCAAGAACGGCGAACCGGCCTTCTATGGCCAGGTGTCGCAGATCAACGGCAAGACGGCGGTACTGCAGACCCTGCGCGACTTCGGCCACGCCAAGAACAGCGTCTGGGGCATCACCGCCCGCAACCGCGAGCAGAACTTCGCGCTGAACCTGCTGATGAACCCGGAGTGCGACTTCGTCACCCTGCTGGGCCAGGCCGGTACCGGCAAGACCTTGCTGGCACTGGCCTCTGGCCTGGCGCAGGTGCTTGAAACCAAGCTCTACAACGAAATCATCGTCACCCGCGTGACGGTGCCGGTCGGCGAAGACATCGGTTTCCTGCCAGGGACCGAGGAAGAAAAGATGGGCCCCTGGATGGGCGCCTTCGACGACAACCTCGAAGTGCTCAACAAGTCTGACGGCGACGCCGGCGAATGGGGCCGGGCAGCGACCCAGGACCTGATCCGCTCGCGTATCAAGATCAAGTCGTTGAACTTCATGCGCGGCCGTACGTTCGTGAACAAGTTCTTGATCATCGATGAAGCGCAGAACCTCACGCCCAAGCAGATGAAGACGCTGGTCACGCGTGCGGGTCCGGGCACCAAGATCGTCTGCCTGGGTAACATCGCCCAGATCGACACGCCCTACCTGACCGAAGGCTCCAGCGGCCTGACCTATGTGGTCGACCGCTTCAAGGGCTGGGCGCACAGCGGCCACGTCACTCTGGCACGGGGCGAGCGTTCCCGCCTGGCCGATCACGCCAGCGACGTGCTGTAAGCAGTTTTCTTCCGCAGAAAAGCAAAAAGCCACGGTAACGTGGCTTTTTGCTTTTGGACGCCCGCGTTAACAACCGCCGCGGGCGCGAACCAGGATGCCTTACAGCACGTGCACGCCGATCCACCAGGCGATCGCCGCCACGAAGGCCGAAGCCGGGATGGTGAAGATCCAGGCCCAGACGATGTTGCTGGCCACGCCCCAACGCACGGCCGACATCTTCTGTGCCGCGCCCACGCCGACGATGGCGCCGGTGATGGTGTGGGTGGTGGAGACCGGGATACCCAAGGCGGTTGCGATGAACAGTGTGATGGCGCCGCCGGTTTCGGCACAGAAGCCACCGACCGGCTTCAACTTGGTGATCTTCTGGCCCATGGTCTTGACGATGCGCCAGCCACCGAACAAGGTACCCAGGCTGATGGCGCAGTAGCAGGAAATGATGACCCACATCGGCGGCGCTTCCGGCGAGGAATAGCCCGAGGCGATCAACAGCATCCAGATGATACCGATGGTCTTCTGCGCATCGTTGCCGCCATGGCCCAGGCTATACATGGAGGCCGACAACAACTGCAGCCGCCGGAACCAGCCATCGATCTTGCGCGGCGTAGAGCGGAAGAATATCCACGACACCATGAGCATCATCAACGAGCCGAATACCAGGCCCAGCAAGGGTGACAAGACGATGAAGAGGATCGTCTTGAGCAGGCCCGCCGAGATCAGGGCCCCGGTGCCGGCCTTGGCCACAGCCGCGCCGACCAGGCCACCGATCAGGGCATGCGAGGAGGAGGACGGAATGCCGTAGTACCAGGTCACCAGGTTCCAGAAGATGGCGCCGATCAGGGCGCCGAAGATGACGTACTGGTCGACGATGGCCGGCTCGATGGTGCCCTTGCCGACCGAAGCCGCCACGTGCAACTGGTGGAAAACGAACACCGCAGCCAGGTTGAAGAAGGCCGCCATGGCCACGGCCGTCTGCGGGCGCAGCACACCCGTGGAGACCACGGTGGCGATCGCGTTGGCGGCGTCGTGGAAGCCGTTCATGAAGTCGAACAGCAGCGCCAGGACGATCAACAGCGCGAGGATATGTAAGCTGATTTGGATTGTTTGCATGGGGAAACCGTTGTGTGAAGCCAGCGGCGTTCCCCGGAGGAATCGCCGCTACGCCGGGGATCAGGCGTTTTCGACGATGATGCCTTCGATGATGTTGGCCACGTCTTCGCAGCGATCGGTGACGGTTTCCAGGATTTCGTAGATGGCCTTGAGCTTGATGAGCGTGCGCACATCCGGCTCGTCGCGGAACAGCTTGGACATGGCCGCGCGCATGACGTGGTCGGCATCGGATTCCAGGCGGTCGATTTCCTGGCAGATGGCCAGGATCTGGCGCGAATTGTCCATGTTCGACAGCAGGCCCACAGCCGATTGCACCTTCTCCGCACAGGACAGGCACAGCTCGGCCAGGCGCTTGGCTTCCGGCGTGATGGCCTTGATGTCGTACAGGGAGATGGTCTGGGCGGCATCTTCCAGCAGGTCCAGGATGTCATCCATGCGGGTGATCAGTTGGTGGATATCATCGCGGTCCAGCGGGGTGATGAAGGTCTTGTGCAGCAACTCGATGGCATTGTGCGTGACCTTGTCGGCCTCCTTCTCGACGGCTTCAATGGCGTGCACACGGATTTCGAGGTCGTCGAAATTGGTCATCAGCGCCACCATTTCCTTCGCACACTTGACCGCCAGCTCTGCATGCTGATTGAAAAGGTCAAAGAATTTGCCTTCCGTCGGCATCAATCGTCCAAACATTTTTCTCTCTCATCAATGGTTAGCGCCCGAATCGGGCGCCGTTTCGAACCGGCCTGCGGCTTGCCCCCTTGGAAGCCGGAATCCCGCCCTGCCAGTCCTGCACGGACGGCCTCGGGAGCCATCCGCCTTACATGACACGAGCGGCCATGCGCCGCCCGTGATCCTCGTGCGGTGACGGCCATCACTGCCCGCCACCCCAACCGTTCAGTCGCCGCCGTAGGGCTGCGCCAGATTCCCGATATAGTTGTCGTACTTGGTATACATCCCCAGGAAAGACAGGCGAATGCTGCCAATGGGGCCATTACGCTGCTTGCCGATAATGATTTCCGCAGTGCCCTTGTCGGGCGAGTCCGGATTGTAAACTTCATCCCGGTAAATGAACAAAATGACGTCGGCATCCTGCTCAATAGCACCGGATTCGCGCAAGTCAGACATCACCGGGCGCTTGTTGGGACGCTGTTCCAGCGAGCGGTTCAGCTGCGACAGCGCAATCACCGGGCAGTTGAGTTCCTTGGCCAGGCCCTTCAGACTACGCGAGATTTCCGAGATTTCGGAGGCGCGGTTTTCCGAGGAACTGCCACCGTTACCCGACATCAGCTGCAGGTAGTCGATGATGATCAGGCCCAGCTTGCCGCACTGGCGCGCCAGGCGACGCGAGCGTGCGCGCAATTCGATGGGCGACAGCGCCGGCGTTTCGTCGATGTAGAACTGGGCATCGTTCATCTTCTGGATGGCGTGCGTCAGGCGCGGCCAGTCCTCGTCCAGCAGGCGACCGGTACGCAGGCGGTGCTGGTCCAGACGACCGACCGAGCCCAACATACGCATGGCCAGCTGGGCGCCGCCCATTTCCATGGAAAATACCGCCACCGGCAGGCCGGATTCGATCGCCACGTGTTCGCCGATGTTGATCGAGAACGCCGTCTTACCCATGGAAGGACGACCGGCGACGATGATCAGGTCGCCCGGCTGCAGGCCGGAGGTCATCTTGTCCAGGTCCATGAAGCCGGTGGGCACGCCGGTGATGTCGCTGGTGTTGTCGCGGTTGTAGAGTTCGTCGATACGCTCCACCACCTGGGTCAGCAGCGGCTGGATTTCCATGAAGCCCTGCGAGCCGCGCGAGCCCTCTTCGGCGATGGCGAAGATCTTCGATTCGGCTTCGTCGAGCATGGACTTGACGTCCTTGCCCTGCGGGTTGAAGGCATTGCCGGAAATTTCGTCGGCCACCGTGATCAGCTTGCGCAGGATGCCGCGGTCACGCACGATCTCGGCGTAACGGCGGATATTGGCCGCCGACGGCGTGTTCTGCGCCAGCGCGTTCAGATAGACCAGGCCACCGACTTCCTCGGCCTTGCCACTGGTGGACATGGCCTCATAGACCGTGATCACGTCCGCCGGCTTGGTGCTGTTGATGAGCTTGACGATATGCTCGAAGATGATGCGGTGGTCGTAGCGGTAGAAGTCTTCCGCGCTGACGAAATCTGCGATGCGGTCCCAGGCTGCGTTATCCAGCAGCAGGCCGCCCAGCACCGATTGCTCGGCCTCGATGGAGTGTGGCGGCACGCGGAGTGCATCGATCTGGGGATCGGAAGACTCCTTCTGGCCGCGGAAAAATTCAGGATTGCCGCGGGACGATTCTTTCATGGCGCGCATTATAACCTGCTGATGTGAAGCCGTTGGTTCAG
The DNA here is from genome assembly GCF_001994935.1 of Herbaspirillum sp. VT-16-41. NCBI lineage: Bacteria > Pseudomonadati > Pseudomonadota > Betaproteobacteria > Burkholderiales > Oxalobacteraceae > Herbaspirillum > Herbaspirillum sp. VT-16-41. Next base: position 160,202 of record NZ_MUXB01000114.1, on the reverse strand, counting down.
GTGGACGTTTTTGCAGCGCATAGTCCCATCAAGGAACGGATGCGAAGTTCAATCCCCGGCAGATGGTAGGCCAACATGCTTTCCCGGCAGGAAGAATCGAAGCAAAATGACAATAAAAAAGCCAGGCGAACCCGGCTTTTCTATTGCAAAACGAATTGCAGCAAACAGGCGAATTACGCTTGCTCGCCCTTCACTGCGATTGTGACGTCGACCACCACGTCGGTGTGCAGAGCAACCGACACAGGGTGTTCGCCAACGATCTTCAGCGGGCCGTTAGGCATACGCACTTGCGACTTTTCCACGGCGAAACCCTTCTTGCCCAGGGCTTCAGCGATGTCGAAGTTGGTCACGGAACCGAACAGACGACCGTCAACGCCGGCCTTCTGCGACACTTCCACGGTGGCACCAGTCAGCTTTTCGCCTTGTGCTTGAGCAGCAGCCAGCTTCTCGGCAGCGGCCTTTTCCAGATCGGCGCGCTTGGCTTCGAATTCGGCGATGGCAGCGTCGGTAGCACGACGGGCCTTGCGTTGCGGGATCAGGAAGTTACGTGCGAAACCGTCCTTGACGCGCACGACATCACCCAGACCGCCGAGATTAACGATTTTTTCCAACAGAATGACTTGCATGTTTTTCTCCTATTTCTCGGCGCAGATTACGCGTTGTGCAGATCGGTGTACGGCAGCAGGGCCAGGTAACGCGCGCGCTTGATGGCGGTGTCAACTTGACGCTGGTAGTGGGCCTTGGTACCGGTCAGGCGTGCCGGCATGATCTTGCCGTTTTCCTGGACGAAGTCCTTCAGGGTGTCCACGTCCTTGTAATCGACCTGTTCAACGCCAGCGGCGGTGAAACGGCAGAATTTCTTGCGCTTGAACAGCGGGTTTTGCTGTTGACGCTTGTTTTTCAGCTTGCTTTTATCGAACTTTTTACCGAATGCCATGATTTGGCTCCTGTATCTAAAAATTGGGTAAGGTCTTTTTAGCGCAGTCTCTCGTCAGTCTTCCGACGGGACAGCGCCAAAATCAACGATATGAAACACGACGCTCTTGCTGTTGCGATTCCTGCGGGCCAGAAAGCCGGTGAAGCGGAAAACTTCTCCCAGCGCAGCCTTGTTGAGCGCACCGGAGATTTCTCCTGCTGCCATCGCCGCGATCTCGAATTCGACCTGGCGACGCATGCCAGCTTCCATCTGCTCCGACTGATGCTGCAACCTGGCAGTCACGATCGGAATACCGGCCGGCGTATAACGCAATACATCACGTTCGGCCAGACTGGCGATGACTTGAAGCTGGTTCACTCTCCGCTATGAATCGCAGCGCAATCAGGCTGCCGGTGCTTCGGTACGGCTCTTGGCCGCGTCTTCCTTCTGCACTGCCTTCAGGATGGGGGAAGGACCGGTTTCGGCCTTCTTCATCTTGACGGTCAGGTGGCGCAGGACGGCGTCGTTGAACTTGAAGCCGGTTTCGATCTCGGCCAGCGTTTCGCTGTCGACTTCGATGTTCAGGCAGACGTAGTGAGCCTTGGCCAGCTTCTGGATCTGGTAGGCCAGTTGACGACGGCCCCAATCTTCAACACGGTGAACCTTGCCGCCGCGGGTGGTGACGATGCCCTTGTAACGCTCGATCATCGCCGGCACTTGCTCGCTTTGGTCCGGGTGGACGATAAATACGATTTCATAATGACGCATGTAGACTCCTTATGGACTTATTGAAGACGCCCACCCCGGCGTCAAGACGGGTGTGGGAAGAGGAAAACCCAAGATCATACAAGGTTTCTGGCATAACAGCAATGTCGACTATCGCTGGCGAGGTCAGGCGGACACAGGCGGAGCCATCGCACCGGGCAGATATGCGGCACAAGATCTTTCATCTATTTATATATAGAAAGGAAAAACTGTTCTTGCAGTACCAGAAAGTGCATGTTGCCGTTGACACAAGGATTGCACCTGTATAAAAATACAGACTGTTCATCCAAACAGCCTTCCCCCAGAGAAAGGCCTACCCCATGCTCAAACTGACCGCGCGCCAGGAACAGATCCTGAACCTGATCAAGAACGCCATCGAGAACACCGGCTTCCCTCCCACGCGCGCCGAGATCGCTGCCGAGCTGGGCTTCCGCTCCGCCAACGCCGCTGAAGAGCATCTGCAGGCACTGGCCCGCAAGGGCGCCATCGAAATATCCCCTGGCACCTCGCGCGGCATCCGCCTGCGTGAATCCGGCGCACCCGCATCTGGCGGCATCGCCCGCCAGATGGCCCTGCCCCACCCCGCCCTGATGCAGTTGAGCCTGCCCCTGATCGGTCGCGTGGCTGCCGGCTCGCCCATCCTGGCGCAGGAGCATGTCGAGAAGACCTACCAGGTCGATCCGGCGATGTTTCCCAGCAAACCGGATTACCTGTTGAAGGTGCGCGGCATGTCCATGCGTGACGCCGGCATTCTCGATGGCGATCTGCTGGCGGTCCGCAAGACCGACCAGGCGCGCAACGGGCAGATCGTGGTGGCGCGACTGGCCGACGAGGTCACCGTCAAGCGCTACCAGAAGACCGGCTCGGTCATCACGCTCTTCCCGGAGAATCCGGAATTCGAACCCATCATCGTCAAGCCGGACGCCGACCAGTTTGCCCTTGAAGGGCTTGCCGTCGGGTTGTTGCGCAGCTGGCATTGAGCCCGCAGGGAGCAAGCCCGCCGCTCCCGATGCATCGGCGCCCATCACCGCGCCGATCCCCCTCCCAAGGAACCTTCGTCTAAAACGAAGGTTTTTTGCTTTCTATTCGCCTCTTCGGCATCCGGTCCTTGCGCATATTATTTCTGCTGGACAGCTATGTCCGGCGCAAAGCATGCGCCCAACCAAGAGGATCCCTTTCGATGTCGACGCGCAAGAGCAGCAACAAGCACGGTAACCAGGCCCAGGCCGCCACCAAGTCCCATCTGCAAGACCTGCTGGATGTCCGCAAATGCCTGGATCTTCTGGATAATCGCAAGGTCGATGAAGCAAAGGCCCTGTGTACTGCCGTGCTGGGGCGCGCTCCCACCCTGGTTTTCGCCAACCATGCACGGGGACTCATCGCCATGCAGGAGGGCCTGCACGCCGATGCCGAACACTATCTTCGCAAGGCCATCGCGGCTGATCCGGAGAATGCCGAGTACCTGAGCAACCTGGCAGCCGCACTCCTGGCACAGGATCGCATCGATGAAGCCATCAGGATCTATGAGCGCGCCATCGAAGTCGACAAGGAAAGCCGGACGGCCCGCGTCGGCCTGGCCAATGCCCTGCATGAAAAGAACGACCCGGACGCCTCGATCGCCTACTTCGAGGATGCGGTCAAGCGCGAGCCAGAGGCCCCTGGCCCGCTCTCCCATCTGGGGCGGGCACTGGTGGAAGCGAAGCGCTATGACGAGGCGGTCGCAACCATCCTCAAGTCACTGGAACTGCAGATCAACTTCGCCCCTTCGCACACCGCCCTGGGCGAAGCCTTCCATGCCATGGAGATGTACAAGGAAGCCCTGGAGTCCCACAAGACAGCAATCCTTCTGGACCCGGAAGATACCTACGCGCACAACAAGATTGCCGATACCTACCTGAAACTGAACAAGGTCACCGAAGCCCACGAACACCTGCTGCGCGTCATCGACATCGCCCCCAAGGACTCCAACAGCTATCTCAAGCTGGGTGCCAGCTACTTTTCCGCCGAAGATCGCTTCGACGATGCCATGCGCATGTTCAACAAGGCGTTGGAACTGAATCCCAAGCAAGCCCTCATCTACAACAACATCGGCGCCATCAAGCACGACCATGGCGACACCCATGAGGCGGTGGAGATCTTCCGCAAGGCGCTCGAATTGCGTCCCAACTATTCCACCGCCAAGCACAACCTGGCCCTGAGCCTGCTGTTGCACGGCGACCTCAAGGAAGGCTGGGAATGTCACGAGAGTCGCCTGGAAACTCGCGAGCGCGCCTACGTCTACAAGCTCATCCACAAACTGTTCGAGATCATTCCCAAATGGGATGGCAAGAGTTCGCTGGAAGGCAAATTCATACTCCTGATGCATGAACAGGGCTTTGGCGACAGCATCCAGTTTCTGCGCTATGCACGCCTGGTCATGGACCGCGGCGCCCGGGTGGCGGTGCACGTGAAGAATCCGCTGTATCGGCTGTTCCAGTCGTTCACGCCAGAAGTCACCCTGATCCGGGAAAGCGACCCGCTGCCACCCTGCGACTGCGCCTACGTGATGATGAGCCTGCCCTATGCGCTAGGCACCGATACCGTGGAAGACATCCCCTCCTTCCCCAGCTACCTGGCAGCCGATCCCTTGCTGGCAGAAGAATGGCGCCAGAAAATTGCCGCAATAACAACATCGGAACAGCATCTACGTGTCGGCGTGGTGTGGGGCGGCAATCCGGAGCACGGCAATGATCGGCACCGTTCGATCCCCCTTGACACCTTCAAGCAATTGTTCGGACTCCCGAAGATCGAGTTCTACTCCCTGCAAAAGGGCAAGCCTCTGGAAGACCTGAAGAATCTGCCCGCCGACCGGTCAGCCCACAATCTGGGTGACCAATGCGCAGACTTTGCCGATACCGCCGCAGCGATCCACAACCTGGACCTGGTCATCAGCGTGGATACCTCGGTGGTGCACCTGGCTGGCGCCATGGGCCACCCCACCTGGGTACTGCTCCCGCACATCCCCGACTGGCGCTGGCTGCAGAACCGCGACGATTCGCCCTGGTATCCGAGCATGCGCCTGTTCCGCCAGCCTGCCGTCAGCGACTGGGACTCCGTGATGAAGCGCATCGCCGAAGAGTTAATCAGATTGCAACAAGAAAAGGCGCAGCAATAGGACTCTGGCCCTCCCTCACCCCTTCCGAAAAAGCCGCTTGCACCGAGCGGCTTTTTCAATGGAACGAAAATTTCTTGGTTTCAACAAAGATTTCCCTAAAGTTTTCTCGATCGGCGTCGAAAAAGGATTTGCTTGCAGTTTCAAAGCACGCAGTTTTAGTTCGGAAAGCCTTGAAAGAGATTTTTTTCGCGAAAGCCCTAAACTTTTTCCAAGACTGCCCGATAAAGCAATCAACAGAGGTTGAAACGCCTGGGGCTCATGGGTAGAAGACCAAAGTTAAGCACTGAAACTCGGATCATCGGTCTCAAATCTTAGGAGAATTAACATGGCATCAGTCATCAATACCAACATTGCGTCGCTGAACACGCAACGCAATCTGAATTCGTCGCAGTCGTCGCTCAACACCTCGATCCAACGCCTGTCCTCCGGTCTGCGCGTCAACAGCGCAAAGGACGACGCCGCCGGCCTGGCCATCGCCGACCGCATGAACTCCCAGATCAAGGGTCTGGCAGTTGCACAACGTAACGCCAACGACGGCATCTCGATGGCCCAGACCGCTGAAGGCGCTCTGTCCACCGTGACCGACAACCTGCAGCGTATGCGTGAACTGGCTGTCCAAGCTTCGAACGGCACCAACAGCGCACAAGACCGCAAGACCCTGAACGACGAATACAAGCAACTGTCCAATGAAGTCTTCCGCGTGCTCAACGGCACCAGCTTCAACGGCCAGAACCTGTTCACCGGTGCCGGTCAAGGTGCATCGGCTGGCGTGGGCTCCAGCTCGGCCAACGTTTCGGCTTCCCTGACCCTGTCGTTCCAGGTCGGCGCCAACGTTCAGGACAACAAGCTGAACGACCAGATCACCATCACCCTGGATGACCTGTCGAACAACAAGACCATGGCCGACGTCATCGGCACCAGCGCCAAGGGTCTGATCGGCCTGGGCGACACCGCCGGTGTGAGCACCGCTCAAAACACCTACACCTCGGCCAAGGCCAAGCTGGACAACCTGTTCGCTACCGGCTCGACCCTGAGCGCCAGCGCCCTGGCTTCTTCGGCAGTGACCCTGCAGAAGGCCGTGGACAGCGCCAAGCTGGCCCTGGACAAGGCTGTTGCTGCTCCGTCCGCACAAAGCGATGCACAGAAGGCAATCACCAACCTGGACAAGGCCATCAGCCTGATCTCGTCCAAGCGTGCAGAGTTCGGTGCCGTTCAGAACCGCTTCAGCGCCGTCATCAGCAACCTGCAAGTGTCGAGCGAGAACATCACTTCGTCCCGTAGCCGTATCATGGATACCGACTACGCTGCAGAAACTGCCAACCTGACCCGTGCGCAGATCCTGCAACAAGCTGGTAACGCGATGCTGTCGCAGGCCAACTCGGCACCGCAGCAAGTCCTGTCGCTGTTGAAATAAGCCTGATAGCTAGGTAGGATGACGTGCGGAGGATAGGCCTTATTCTCCGCACGTTCCTTTAAGGAAGGGAGTAGTAACATGTCGATTGCCCCACTTAATATCACAGCTGCTGGCGATTCCGGTACGGCTTATGCCTTGCCGCAAAGCGCTGTCAAGCCCGATCCCGTGGTATCGACCGTTGCCCCGGCAGCGACTTCGGAAGCACGTCGCGCGACGGAAAGCGATGTCAACGATGCCGTCGGCAAACTCAACGACTTCGCCAAGACCAGCGCCTCGGCACTGAACTTCTCCAAGGACGAAGAGACCGGCCGCACCATCGTCAAAGTCGTGGATACCGCGACCGACACCGTGATCCGCCAGATTCCCAGCGAAGAAGCGATTTCCATCGCCAAGTCCATCGACAAGATGCAAGGCCTGTTGATCAACCACAAGGTCTGATTTGAACTTGAGTCTGGTACGAACTGCAGTGGCTCGAAAGACCGCGTGCGCCCATGATCCTTCATGGCGCATGACGGGTTCGGCTACCCCAGTTCATAATGGATTCGCATAACACCCGCACAGCGTCCTTCCTGCACCGACGCCGTACTTGAGAGCCACTCTCCTGTTGACCGCGCGCGCAGCTCCCCCTTAAAGCGCTGTGCTTACGCAAAGATTCAGGAGTTGAACCATGGCCACTTCCACCGGCACTATCTCCACCTCGGCAGGCCCACTTGACGTTGCGACCCTGGTCAGCCAGCTGATCTCGGCGGAAAGCCAGTCTCAACTGACTCCGCTGACCACCCAGGCCAGCAGCTACAACACCCTGATCTCGGCGTACGGCAGCCTCAAGAGCGCGCTGTCGACCTATCAGTCGGCCATCAAGGGGCTCAGTGCCGCCAGCTTCAGCTCCCAGAAAAGCAGCGTCAGCAATGCCGGCACCGGTAGCAACCTGACCACCGATCCGTTCACCGCCGACGTCAACAGCGACGATTCGACCAAGATCCTGGCGCAGAAGATCAAATCCGAGGGCGTCACCAGCGGCACCACCTTCAGTGCTGGCGACTCGCTGGCGATCAAGATCGGCACCAACTCGCCCACCTTTATCACGCTCAAGGCCAACTCCACCCTGGCAGGCGTTCGCGACGCCATCAATGCCTCCAAGGCTGGCGTTACTGCCTCCATCGTCACCGATGGCAGCGGCGATCACCTGGTGCTGGAATCGAATACCGGCGGCACTGCCAATACCATCAAGGTCACTGCCAACAACAGCCTGTCCCGCTTCGCCTACGATCCATCGAGCTCGACGCCCAGCACCACCACCCAGATCCAGGCGCCGCGCGATGCTACCAAGGCTGCCTCGGGCACCTATTCGGTTGGCGTGACGCAACTGGCGCAGACTGCCAAGCTCAGCTCGGCCAGCATCACCCCGGGCAGCACGTTTGAAAATGGTCTGCTGGCCATCAAGACCGGCACCGGCTCGACGACCATCATCAAGCCGACCACCAATAGTCTGGCCGGCGTTCGCGATGCCATCAACAGCAGCGATGCCGGCGTGAACGCCACCATCGTCAGCGACGGTACTAACGACCACCTGGTGCTCACCGCCAAGGACAGCGGCGCAGCCAATACCATCAAGGTCACCGGCACGGCGGACTTTGCCGTATTCAATTCGGATCCGAGCGGTACGGTCACTACCCCCAATGTCAGCAATAGCCAGCTCTATACCACTGGTACGCTGAACCTGAAAGTGGGGGACAGCACCATCGCCATCAACCCGACGGCCAATGGCAGTGGCGACATCGACCTGACCCAGGTCATGACCGCCATCAATGGTGCGGGTGCCGGCGTGACCGCCTCCATCACCAACGACGGCACCAATAGCCGCCTGGTACTGACGCCGAACGCCGCGAACGCAACGGCTGCCATTTCCCTCGCGGGCAGTGGTGATTATTCGGGTCTCAGCGCCAGCGGCATGGGCCAGTTGCTCAAGGCGCAGGACGCCAAGCTGTCCATCGACGGCGTGACGGTCACCAGTCCCAGCAACAAGGTGGAAAACGTGATTTCCGGCGTGACCCTCAACCTCTCCAAGGTCACCACCTCGGCAGACAATTTCACGCTCAACATCAGCAATGACACCAGCGGTCTGACCAGCGCGGCCAACACTTTCGTCTCTGCCTATAACACCCTGGCCAAGGCGATCGCCAGTATGACTGCGCAAACACCCTCGACCACCCTGGGCCAGGCCAATACCTCGGCCCCCCTGGCCAGTGAGTCGTCCGTTCAGACCATCATGACCCAGTTGCGCAACACCCTGTTCTCCACGGTGGACGGTGGCAATGGCATCAACACGCTTTCCGACATCGGCATCGGGTTCCAGAAGGACGGCACGCTGGCACTGGACGCCACCAAATTGTCGACCGCGGCCACCAACAATTTTGCCGGCATCGCCAACCTGTTTGCCGGCACCGACCCGGATACGACCAACACCACGTCCTCCAAAAATGGTATCGTCACCAAGTTGACGACGCTGATGACGAACCTGTTGAGTGACACCGGCATCATCGCCACCAAGACCAACGGCCTGCAGGCCAGCCTGAAGATCAACCAGGATCGCCAGACCGCAGTGCAGACCCGTTTGTCCAACATGAAAGATGCCTACACCAACCAGTTCAACCAGCTCAACATCACGCTGGCCAGCATGCAATCCACGCAAAGCTACCTGACCCAGCAACTGGCCAGTCTGGCCAAGAGCAGTTGAGTCTGAATCCGCGAACATAGGAGAACGTCATGTTCGGAAGCATGAAACGCGGGGCCAACGCCTACGCCAATATCGGGGTGGAAACCGGCGTGGTCGCCGCCAGCCCGCACAAGCTCATCACCATGCTCTTCGATGGCGCACTGGTTGCCATTGCGCTGGGCAAGAAGCACATGGGCGAAGGCAATATCAAGGACAAGGGTGAATCCATCACCAAGGCCATCCTGATCGTCGACAACGGTCTGCGCGCCAGCCTCAACAAGGAAGTCGGCGGCGAACTGGCGTTGAACCTGGATTCGCTGTACGAGTACATGAGCCGACGCCTGTTCGAAGCCAATGCCACCAACAATCCTGCCATCCTCGATGAGATCCACGGTTTGCTCAATGACATCCGTTCGGCGTGGGAACAGATTGGCCCCAACGCCGTGCAGTCCGCACCGCAAATGGCAGTTGTCCAGGATCATTCCCAACCCAGCTTCGCAAAGGCCTGACTGATATGAACGGTGACGAAGTCATCGCCATTTACGAGTCGATTTCGCAATTGACTGACGAAATGCTGGCTGCCGCGCGGGCAGCAGACTGGGACCTGCTGGCCGGGCTGGAAGCGCAATGCGGCAAGCACATCGCCAACCTGCGCAATTGCGAGGACCATGTTGCCCTGCCTGAAGCCTTGCGCAACCGCAAGGTTGATATCATCAAGAAGATCCTCGAAGACGATCGCCACATCCGCAACCTGACCGAACCGGGATTGCGCAAACTGTCGGCGCTCATCCAAAGCAACCAGACCGAACAGAAGCTGCTCAATACCTACGGCATGGGTAGTTGAACATGCTGCCGCGGGCCGATATCGCCAGCGCCGTCCAGCCTGTCCATGCAGTTGACGCGGCCACCGCCGTCGTCTCGGTTGCCGATACCCGCCAGGAGGCCTTCAGCCGCCTGGCGCAGATTGCCATCGGCCAGCAGATGTCCGGCCGCATTCTCTCCAACTTCAGCGACGGCACTTTCCTGGTGCGCATTGCCAATACGGCTGCGCGCATGGTGTTGCCCAACAACGCCAAGGTCGGCGACTCGCTGATCCTCACCCTGGTCTCCAAGGACCCTCGCCCCACGTTCTCGGTCAACGAAGGCAGCATCCGCACCGACGAAGACAGTGCCTCGGTAGCGCTGAGCAATGCCGGCCGCGCCATGCAGAAGGACCTGAAGTCCCTGCAGTTCGTCACCCGTGACGAGAGTGGCGCGGGCCAGATCGGGCAGAACGAGGAAGTCCCCGCAGATGCCCGCGCCAAGGGCCCAGGCCAGGGCGATTCAGGCACCCCCTCCAGCACCACCACCACGCTCAGCAATGCCGGCCGCCTCATCGGCAGCCTGCTGCAGGCCTCCCAGCAAGGCGACATGGCCGATCACGTCAGTGCAGCTGCCCCGCTACTGACCAAGCCCAATGTCCCCACTGAACAGATGGCAGGCGCCCTCAAGGACGCCATCGCCTACAGCGGCGTTTTCTACGAATCCCACGTCTCGGCATGGGCCGCCGGCCAGCGCCCCGCCGAAGAACTGATGAAGGAACCGCAGGCCCAGGTGGCTGCCCAGAAAGGCGGCGACATCAACCTGCTGAGCCAGAGTGATCCGGCACAGAACCAGCTTGGACAGTTGATCAACCTGCAACTCAACGCCCTGGAACAGCAACGGGTCGTCTGGCACGGGCAAGTCTGGCCGGGGCAGCAGATGGAATGGGAAATCGGCCAGGAACATGACCAGTCCGCCCCTGGCGGACGCGACGACGCCTCGCCCCCGACCTGGCACAGCGTCGTGCGCTTCAACTTCGCCCAGCTGGGCAGCGTTTCCGCCTCAATCCGCTTGATCGGACAGCAGATCCACGTACAGGTCAAGGCCGACAACGAAGCCGCCGCAGCCGCCCTGCGTGGTCATAGCGGCCTGTTTGCCAATGCCATGGCAGCGGCAGGCACCTCCCTCGACTCCCTCACCGTCAAGCAAGCCGATGGAGAAACCTAATATCCCGCTGCAAAACGCCGTCGCGCTGGCCTACAATGCCAGCCAGGGGGCGCCCCAGGTCGTGGCCAAGGGCCGTGGCCTGGTGGCCGAAGCCATCATCGCGCGGGCCAAGGAAAGTGGCGTCTACGTGCACGAATCGAAGGAACTGGTTTCCCTGCTGATGCAGGTCGAACTCGACCAGCAAATCCCCCCCGTCCTCTACCGCACCGTGGCCGAACTGCTTGCGTGGCTATATCGTATTGAAAATATGCAATTAAGTGAGTCTGTGATGTATGATACTGGGTTAAATTATTCCAATAATTTCCCCGGGGAAAGCGAGCCCACTCGCTGATTTCAGACGCAAAAGACGCACAGATAGATGGCTAATCACGACGAGATCGACGACGACAGTCCCTACCGGGTTCATTCACGGCGGGAAATCATCGCCCTGCTGACCAGCATGATGGAAAAGAACCAGCTCCTGAGCCTGCTGATCAAGGGTGGCTCCGAGTCCGTGATCACCTCCATCCTCGAAGTCGATGCCGATGATGATTCCCTGATCATCGATGCCGCGCCCAGCGCCATGCTCAATGAGAGCATCGTTTCCAGCAAGCGCATCAATTTCGAAGCCCTGTACAACAGCATCCGCATCACCTTCGCCGTCGACGGCGCCACCCAGATCGAATACCAGAATCGCCCTGCCCTCAAGGTCGACATCCCGGAAAGCCTGGTTCGCCTGCAACGTCGCGAGTATTTCCGTATCCCGACGCCGATCGCCAAGCCGCTGCGCTGCACCTTCCGCATCACCCAGGCCGATGGCTCCTTCGCCACGGTGGTCACCCTGCTCAACAACATCAGCGCAGGTGGCGTGGGTATCACCGACGAAAAGAAGATCCTCCCCGTCACACCGGGCGTGATCTACGAAGATTGCCAGCTGGAACTGGGTGACAACACCCTGGTCTCGGTAAAGCTGCAGGTGCGCGACTGCAAGGAATTCAAAATGACCAACGGCAAGGTGGTCAACCGCTTCGGCTGCCAGTTCGTGGACATTCCCCGCACCGTACTGGCGGCGATCCAGCGCTTCATCACCAAGCTGGAACGGGAACAGAACGCCAAGGCATCCGGCATGATGTAAGAACGGGCGGGGCTAACCCACCCCTCCTGCCATCCCCGCACAAAACAGAACACCCCGAGACCGGATCGACCGGTTTCGGGGTGTTTTTGCATGCAGACCGTATTGCCACGGTGCGGTAGTCGCTGCGCCGTGGCACCGTCAGCGCGAATCGATCACAACTGCATGGTCATGATGTCGCGGTAGGCCGAGACCAGCTTGTTGCGCACCTGAATACTTGTCTGGAAAGAAATGCTTGCCTTCTGTGAAGCAATCATCACGTCCGAAAGGTTCACGCTATCATCCCCCATGGCGAAGGCTTGCGACATCTTGGCCGCCGTCTGCTGGGAGCTGTTGACCTGATCGATCGCGCCCTTGAGCACATCGGCGAAATCGACGCGCTGCGCCGGCTTTTCCGCCTTCAGGCTGCTCTGGACCGGGTCGGTCACACCCTGCGCCCGCGCCGCGGCGGCCTTCAACTGGGCCACCATCGCCTCGATCTTGCTGGTATCAATCACGCTTTCGATTGCCATTTCCCACCCCTTGAGTTCATCTTGCAGGCCTTACGGGAGCGCAGCACGCACCCCTGCCATCTACAGCAGCACCTTAACACTGCCGCATTGACAAATCGCACCAATAAGCGGGGAATTTGCCATTCTGTTCGGGCGATCAAATTCCCGCTTCCAACGGACAATCCACACTGAGCAAAAAACCTCACAAAGGTAGGCAGTGAATAAAGTCTTTATCAAGCTGGCAATCGCGGGGACGCCAGAGGGGAAATCATGGCGGTAGCAGCCGACGGCACGATGACCGGCGAAACCAATACCACGGGCGACATCAGCAACGCTGAGGGCATGCCCCAGGGGCAACCCGCCCAGGGTGGCATGGTTGGCTATGCCCGCTCGCCGCAAGGCAAACGCATCCTGCTCATCATCGCCGCAGCTGCCACCCTGGCACTGATGGCCGGTATCTGGCTGTGGAGCCAGAAGGTCGAGTATCGCGTCCTGTTCTCCAACTTCAATGACCGCGACGGCGGCGCCATCGTGGCCTCGCTGCAGCAGATGAACGTGCCCTACAAGTATTCCGAGGGCGGCACGGCCATTCTGGTGCCCGAGAACATGGTGCATGACGCCCGCCTGAAGCTGGCCGCGCAAGGCCTGCCCAAGGGCGGCAATGTCGGCTTCGAACTGATGGAAAACCAGAAGCTGGGCATCTCCCAGTTCCTGGAACAGGTCAACTTCCAGCGCGCCCTCGAAGGTGAGCTGGCGCGCTCGGTACAATCCCTCTCTTCAGTACAGACTGCCCGCGTGCACCTGGCCTTGCCCAAGGCTTCGGTCTTCGTGCGCGACCAGCAGAAACCCACTGCCTCCGTAGTGCTGAGCCTCTATCCCGGCCGCTACCTCGACCAGCAACAGGTCAGCGCCATCGTCCACCTGGTGGCCAGCAGCGTCCCTGAACTGTCTCCCAAGTCGGTCACCATCGTCGACCAGAACGGCAACCTGCTCTCCGACACCACCAAGCAAACGCAGACCAATACCCTGGACCCGACGCAGCTGAAGTATGTCCAGGACCTGCAGCAGGACATCGTCAAGCGCGTCGAGTCGATCATCGCGCCCATCGTCGGCAATGGCAACGTGCGTGCCGAAGCGACCGCCGATGTCGACTTCTCCCGCACCGAACAGGCTTCCGAAGCCTACAAGCCCAACCAGACCAAGGATACCGCCGCCGTTCGCAGCAAACAGAGCAGCGAAGCCAATAGCGCGACCTCCGGCACCTCCGGCGTCCCCGGCGCGCTCACCAACCAGCCGCCGGCCCCGGCCACCGCGCCTATCGTCAATCCGGCGGTTGCCAATGGTGCTGCCAACCAGAACGGTACCGCCGCCACACCCAATGGCGCAGCGCCCACCCCCACGGCCAGCGGCAATTCCCGCAAGGACGAGACCATCAACTACGAGGTCGACAAGACCGTGCGCTACACCCAGCAACCCATGGGTGGCGTGCGTCGCCTGACGGTGGCCGTGGTGGTGAACTACAAGCGCACCATGGACAACACCGGCAAGATCGTGATGCGTCCGCTGACCGAAGCCGAACGCAACCAGATCACCGACCTGGTCCGTGAAGCCATGGGCTACAACAAGGACCGGGGCGACTCGCTCAACGTGGTCAACACCCAGTTCAGCACCGACATGGAACCGGAAGTGCCGCTCTGGAAGCAGCCAGGCATGATCGAGCTGGCCAAGGAAATCGGCAAGTACGTGTTGGTGGCTGCAGTCCTGCTGTTCCTCTACTTCCGCGTGCTGCGTCCCATCGTCTGGAAGCTCTCCGGCCGCGAAGAGCGCGAACGCCTGGCCAAGGAAAAGGCCGAGGCCGAAGCCGCCGCAGCCGCTGCCGCCGTGGCCGCCGGCTTCGACCCGGACGATCCGGATGCCATCGTCAATCTCTCGGGCGAACCCGAGGTCGACGAACGCGCAGCCTACAAGGCCAACCTCGAAACCGCCAAGCAGTGGGCCAAGAACGATCCGAAACTGGTGGCAAGCATCATCAAGTCATGGGTGAACAATGAGTAACGACGGCGTTCAGAAAGGTGCCATCCTCATGCTCGCCCTGGGCGAGGATGAAGCCGCCGAAGTCATGAAGTACCTGGGCCCGAAAGAGGTCCAGAAGCTGGGCGCGGCCATGTCGGCCCTGCGCAACGTCAGCTTCGAGGAAATCAATGAAGTGCTGGAAGCCTTCGTGGCCGAGACCGGCCAGGCCTCTTCGCTGGGCCTGGATTCGGACGAGTACATCCGTAGCGTCCTGACCAAGGCCCTGGGCGACGACAAGGCCACCTCCCTGCTCAACCGCATCCTGGGTGGCCGCGACGCATCCGGTATCGAAAGCCTCAAGTGGATGGACGCCCAGTCGGTCGCCGAACTCATCCGCAACGAGCACCCGCAGATCATCGCCACCATCCTGGTTCACCTGGAGCGCGACCATGCCTGCGGCATCATCAACAATTTCACGGAACGTTTGCGCAACGATGTCATCCTTCGTATTGCAACTCTGGACGGCGTGCAGCCGGCTGCGTTGCGCGAACTCAATGATGTGCTGACCAAGCTGCTGACCGGCAACGAAAGCCTGAAGAAGCAACAGATGGGCGGTATCCGTACCGCGGCCGAGATCCTCAACTTCATGTCCGGCGAGAACGAGACCTCGGTGATGAACAACCTGCGCTCCTACGACGAGGACATGGCGCAGAAGATCATGGACGAGATGTTCGTCTTCGAGAACATCATCGACATCGACGGCCGCGGCATCCAGCTGCTGCTGCGCGAAGTCCAGTCCGAGTCGCTGATCGTGGCCCTGAAGGGTGCCTCGCAAGGCCTGCGCGACAAGATCTTCGCCAACATGTCGCAGCGTGCGGCCGAGATGATGAAGGAAGACCTGGAATCCAAGGGACCGGTACGCCTGTCCGAAGTGGATGCCCAGCAAAAGGCCATCCTGCAGATCGTGCGCCGCCTGGCCGACGAAGGCCAGATCGTCCTGGGCGCCAAGGGCGAGGACGCGTTCATCTGATGCGCTTGATGCCCATCGTGCAGTTTGCTGTCGGCATGCCGGCCTGAGGAGTCAAAGAAGCCATGCGTGCAAAGATCATTCCCAAGGAAGAGATGACGCCCTACCAGCGCTGGGAGCTGGCGTCCTTCCACGACGAACCCGAACCGGAGCCCGAACCGCTGCCGGTAGAGGAAGAATTCCTCGAAGAACCGCCGCCGGTGCCGCAACTGACGGCCGAACAGCTCGACGCCATCCGCGAAGCAGCGCGCCAGGAAGGCTTCGCCGAAGGTCGCCAGCACGGCCTGCAGGCCGGTCGCTCGGAAGGCTACATGGCCGGTCTGCAGCAAGGTCAGCAGGAAATCAACGAAGTCATCCAGCATTTCCGCCAGATCGCGGTCAACTTCAGCACCGAAGTCTCCCAGTGCAGCGAACGCATGGCCCCCGAAATGCTGGACCTGGCGCTGGACCTGGCCAAGTCCATGCTCAAGACCGCCCTGCACGCACGCCCGGAGCTGGTCCTGCCCACCGTCAGCGCTGCCATCCACGCCCTGCCGGTGCTGCAACTGCCGGCCAGCCTGACCCTGCACCCGGAAGACGCCGCCCTGGTGCGCGAGCACATGGGTGCCGAGCTGGCCCAACAAGGCTGGAAGATCGACGAAGATGCCCAGATGGACCGCGGCGGCT
Source organism: Herbaspirillum sp. VT-16-41 (assembly GCF_001994935.1). NCBI lineage: Bacteria > Pseudomonadati > Pseudomonadota > Betaproteobacteria > Burkholderiales > Oxalobacteraceae > Herbaspirillum > Herbaspirillum sp. VT-16-41. Next base: position 143,901 of record NZ_MUXB01000114.1, on the reverse strand, counting down.
GCCGCGTCGAAACCCGCACCAACCAGATCGATGCCACCACCGAGACCCGCTGGAAGCGGCTGGGTGAATCGCTGTCCAAGCAGCTCGACTGGCTGGAATGACGTTTTACAAGTGATACCGACCTGAACGGGAGCCCCGCATGAACTCCCCGATGCCATCCCATAGCAGCCTGTGGCAAGCCTATCTGCACAACTGTCGCAGCCTGGTGTCCATGGCCGAGCCGACCATGACCGCCGGCCGCATCACCCGCGTCGCCGGGCTGGTGATGGAAGCGGTCGGACTGAAGCTGCCCGTGGGCAGCCCCTGCAACGTGCCCCTGCCCAATGGCACCATGATCGAAGCAGAAGTCGTCGGATTCCAGGACGATCGCCTCTTCCTGATGCCGCAGAGTGACGTCGAAGGCATCGTTCCGGGCACCCGCGTCTACCCCGTCGAACCCGTACGCCCGCCGCCGCGCACCGGCCCCATCAGCTTTACCCCGCGCCGCATCGATGAACACAGCCGGCGCCTGCCGGTCGGCGACGAACTGCTGGGTCGCGTGCTCGATGGTGCCGGCCGCCCGCTGGACAACCTCGGCCCGCTGCATACCGAAAGCTCCGCGCCCCTGGGCGTACGTGCCGCCAATCCGCTGGGACGCGCGCCCATCCGCGACATCCTCGACACCGGCATTCGCGCCATCAACACCATGCTAACCGTCGGTCGTGGCCAGCGCATGGGCCTGTTCGCCGGCTCAGGCGTGGGCAAGAGCGTGCTGCTGGGCATGATGGCGCGCTACACCAGCGCCGATGTGATCGTGGTCGGCCTGATCGGAGAACGCGGCCGCGAAGTCAAGGAATTCATCGAGCAGATCCTGGGACCGGAAGGCCTGGCACGTTCGGTGGTGGTAGCAGCCCCCGCCGATACCCCGCCCCTGATGCGCCTGCAGGGCGCGGCCTATTGCACCTCGATTGCCGAGTATTTCCGCGACCAGGGCAAGGATGTGCTGCTGATCATGGATTCGCTCACCCGCTATGCCATGGCCCAGCGAGAGATCGCCCTGGCCATCGGCGAGCCGCCCGCCACCAAGGGCTATCCACCTTCCGTGTTCGCCAAGCTGCCGGCACTGGTGGAACGCGCCGGCAATGGCGACGAAGGTGGCGGCTCCATCACCGCCTTCTACACCGTGCTGACCGAAGGCGATGACCAGCAGGACCCCATCGCCGACGCCGCCCGCGCCATCCTGGACGGCCACATCGTGCTCAACCGCCAACTGGCCGAAGCCGGCCACTACCCGGCCATCGATATCGAGCAATCCATCAGCCGCGCCATGCACAGCATCACCGATGCCGATCACCAGCGCCGCTCCCGTCATTTGAAGCAGTTGTACTCACGCTTCCAGCGTAACCGCGACCTCATCAGCGTGGGCGCCTATGCCGCCGGCAGCGACCCCATTCTGGACGAAGCCATTGCCTTATTGCCAAGAATGGAAGCCTTTTTGCAGCAAGGCATCCACGAGCAGGCCGATGTATCAGAGAGCTTGAGGCAACTTACCGCTCTATTCGGGTGATTGAGCGGGCAGGGCCAAAAATATAATCGGAGCGATCATGGCTACTCCCTCCGCACTTGATACGCTGATTGAATTGGCGACCAAAGAGACCGACGATGCGACCAAACGCCTCGGCCGGGCTATTCGCGTGAGTGAAGAAGCACAGCAGAAGCTGGGCATCCTGCAGCAGTACCGGGACGACTACGCGGCCCGTTTCCAGGAAACCCTGACCAATGGCTTGACCGCCCTGGCCTATCGCAACTTCCAGTTGTTTCTGGAGAAGATCGACAACGCCATCGACGGCCAGCAGGACGTGGTGCGCAGCAGCCAGCAACGCGTGGCCGAGGCGCGTGCCGCCTGGCAGGCCTGCGAGCGCAAGCGCATGTCCTACGACACCCTGGCCACGCGTGCCCGGGACAAGGAAATGCGCAAGGAAAGCAAGCGCGACCAGAAGTCCATGGATGAGCACGCCGCACGCATCAGCTTCTACAAGCGCTGAACGAACGGATGACAGGCAAGCAATACCCGACGACGACCGCAACGCAAAGAGCACGCAGAGCACCGAGTAGCAAGTAACCGACAGGCCACCACCATGAATACTTCCCTGCCGCTGTTGAACGTCATTACCGGCTCGCAAGCCGCCACCGGTTCGCGTTCCGGCAATCCTGCCGACAGCTTCACGGCCGACGCCCCCTTCAACCAGGTGCTCAACAGCCAGGTGAACTCGCGCAATCAGGAACAGCAGTCGCAAGCCAAGCCACAAGCTCCGCAGCCAGCGGCCGCGACCAACCAGGCCGCACAGAATGACGCCGCCAAGCAGACAGCGGCCACCAAGACCGAATCAAAGCAGGACGTTGCCGACCAGAGCAAGGAAAAGGACGAGGACAGCGACGACACCACCACTGCCGCCTCCGCCGAGCTGCTGGCGCTGGTGGCCAACATCGCCCAGAACGCCGTCAAGCCGGTCGGCGAAGGCAAGAGCGAAAACACCGAGGCCGATCTGCTGGCCCAATCCAGGCGTGGCGGCGCCACGCTGTCACTGGCCGACCAGCAAGCCCTGATGGCGGACGGCAAGCAAGGCAAGATCGACCTGGCCGGCCTGCAGGACGCCATGGCTGCCAACAAGCTGAAACAGGAAGGCCGCGACCTGAGCCGCAATGCCAGCGGAACCGAAGCCAATCCCTTGGGCCAGGAAAGCGCCAACAATGGCAAGAGCGACAAGCCAGCCCTGGACCTGAGCGCTGACACCAAGGCCGCGCCCAAGGAAGATGCCAGTGCCTTGGCCGCTGCCCGCGCCCAGACTGGCAAGGTCACCGCCGAAGCCGTGACGACCGCCAAGCAGGACCTGCCGCAAACGACACCGGCCCCGATCGTCGTGCCTGCCATCCAGCAGACCCTGGCCGCCAGCCAGCCGCAAGCCGTCTTCGCCAGCTATACCGACAAGGTGCAGCCCAATGTCGGCAGCGCCGGCTGGGACCAGGCCGTCGGCAGCAAGATCACGTGGATGGTCAGCGCCGGTATGCAAAGCGCCTCCCTGAGCCTGAATCCGCCCGACCTGGGCCCCATGCAGGTGGTGCTGAACGTACACAACCAGCAGGCTGACGCCACCTTCATCACTGCCCAGCCCGAAGTGAAGCAGGCGCTGGAAGCGGCCATGCCCAAGCTGCGCGAAATGATGGACCAGGCTGGCATCCAGCTGGGTCAGGCGACCGTCAATACCGGCATGCCCAATCAGCAGCAGGGCAACACCGGCCAGCAGCAGGGCCGCTCTGCATCCGCCTCGGGCAGCTTCGGCAAGGATCAGGAAGGCGAACTGGCCGTCAACGCCACCACCACCACGACCGCCACCACCAGCGGCCTGGGCCTGGTAGACACCTTCGCCTGAGGCACGCCGCTTCGATCACGCTTACAAAAAATGCAATTTCGTTTGCGCAGGGCTCAACAATGGGATTTCCTTGCCGATAAGCAGATATCCTCGCATTGTGCGCAGACGAACTGAAAGGACTAGTAGATGGCAACAAAAGGAAAAGCACCTGCCAAGGGCGCTGAAGCAGACGCAGCACCGGCCAAATCCAGCAAGAAGATGCTGTTCATCATCATCGGTGCCGTGCTGGTACTGGTCATCGGTGGTGCCGGCGCCTTCTTCATGATGGGCGGCAAGGGCAAGAAAGGCGAGGACCATGCCGAGGAAAAGACCGAGGCCAAGGCACCGACCTTCGTGGTCATCGAACCCTTCGTGGTCAACCTGCAGCAGGAAAGCGGCGACCAGTATCTGCAAGTGGCAATGACCCTGCAGGTGCCGGACGGCCAGACCGCCGAAGCCCTGAAGCTTTACATGCCCCAGGTGCGTAGCCGTCTGCTGATGGTACTGTCCAGCAAGAAGGCTTCCGAACTGCTCACCAGTGAAGGCAAGCGCAAGCTCACCGACGAGATCATCGACCAACTGGGCGAACCGTTCTCCGGCAAGGGCAAGGGTCCGCAGATCACCGACGTGTTCTACACCTCGTTCGTGATCCAACAGCAGTAACACCGCATCGCAGTCAGAGATTTTCGACCATGGCCGAGCATTTTCTATCACAGGAAGAAGTCGATGCCCTCTTGAAGGGTGTGACGGGAGACGAAGACGAAGAAAAAATCGTCGAAGAAGCTCCTGGTACGGTACGTACCTACAACCTGGCCACGCAGGAACGCATCGTGCGCGGGCGTATGCCCACGCTCGAAATCATCAACGAGCGCTTCGCCCGGCTGTTCCGCATCGGCTTGTTCAACTTCATCCACCGTACCGCCGAGATTTCGGTCGGTCCGGTGAAGGTGTCCAAGTACAGCGAATTCATCCGCAACCTGGTGGTGCCGACCAACCTGAATCTGGTCCACATCAAGCCCTTCCGGGGCATCGGTCTGGTGGTGTTCGACCCGCAGTTCGTGTTCATGCTGGTGGACAACATGTTCGGTGGCGATGGCCGCTTCCATACCCGCATCGAAGGCCGCGAATTCACGCCCACCGAGCAACGCATCATCATGCGCGTGCTCGAAATTACGTTTGAGACCTACTCCAAGTCGTGGGAACCGATCTATCCGATCGAGTTCGAGTTCATCCGCTCGGAAATGAACACCCAGTTCGCCAACATTGCGACCCCCAACGAAGTGGTGGTTTCCACCACCTTCACCGTTGAACTGGGGCCAGTGTCGGGCGAAATCCATATCTGCACGCCCTACTCGATGATCGAGCCGGTGCGTGACCGCCTCACCAGCAGCATGCAGGGTGAGGCACTGGAAGTCGACAAGCGCTGGATCCGCCTGATGAAGCAGCAGATCCAGACCGCCGAAGTCGAACTGATCGTCAATTTTGGCACCGCCCGCGTCAACTTTACCGACCTGCTCAACATGCAGGTGGGTGACGTGATCCCGCTGCAGACCAACGAGACCGTCGAGGCGCAGGTCGATGGCGTGCCGGTGATGGAATGCAGCTATGGCCAGTTCAATGGTCAATACGCCTTGCGCGTGGAAAAACTGCTGTCCATCACCCATCAAGAAACACCGGAAAGCTTTCAAGGAGATTAGTAATGGCTGATGAGAACGTAGCAGGCGCAGGCGCGGCGGAAGACGATCCGTGGGGCGCGGCCATGGCCGAGCAGACCCAGGCCGAAGAAGAACAGAAAAAAGGTCAGATGGAAGACGAGAAGGGCATCACGGCCGCACCGGCCGCCGCCACCGTCTTCAAGGACCTGAGTGCCCAGGACATCAAGACCAACACCCCCAACGATATCGACTTCATCCTCGATATCCCGGTGCAGTTGACCGTGGAACTGGGTCGTACCAAGATCGCCATCAAGAACCTGCTGCAACTGGCGCAGGGCTCGGTGGTGGAACTGGACGGCATGGCCGGTGAACCGATGGACGTGCTGGTCAACGGCTGCCTGATCGCCCAGGGCGAAGTGGTGGTGGTGAACGACAAGTTCGGTATCCGCCTGACCGACATCATCACGCCCGCCGAACGCATCCGCAAGCTCAACCGCTAGGCAGGACGGCTTGAGTTTGATGAAACGCATTTCCGCTGCATCCCCCGCCTCACCAGCCACACGCTCGTCGGGCAGATTGCATCAGCACCGGGTGGGCCTCGTGTCCGCCCGGCTTCTCATCGGTGGCACATTGGTCGCCTGCGCCCAGGCCTGGGCCGATAACGCCCCCGCCGCTGCCACTGCGGCCAGCACCGCTCCCGTCGCAACCGCATCTGTCACAACTGCTCCCGCGACGACCATCCCTGCCGTCACCGGCAGCGCCCTGCCCTCGTCTGGCGGCAGCATCTTCACGATGCTCTTCGGCCTGGTGGCAGTCCTGGCCGTGATGGCAGGCATTGCCTGGCTCCTGAAACGCTTCGGACTGAGCCAAAACCTGAGCGGTAATGCCGCCGCCAAGGTAGTCGGTGGTGTCTCCGTGGGGAGCCGCGAACGCGTGATGGTCATCGAAGTCGGCGAACAGTGGATCGTGGTCGGCGTGGCGCCGGGACGCGTGAACGCCCTGGCCACCCTGCCGCGCCAGGAACTGACGGCACAGCAAAGCAGCCAGGCCAGTGCACCGGCCTTCGCCACCTGGCTCAAGCACACCATGGACAAACGTAATGGCGGCGCTGGCAACGGCAGTCGCCCGGGTAATGATGGCAGCACAAGCTAAGCCGCAAGGTCTCCTCCGTATCCTGGCCGCGCGCGCGGCCACGCTGCTGCGCAGCCGCTACTGGTGGCTGGCACTGATCTGCCTGCCGCTGGCCGCCTCGGCCCAGCAAGGCATCCCCGCATTGAACAGCATGCCCGCGCCGGGCGGTGGCACGAATTATTCGCTGCCGATCCAGACCATGCTGTTGCTCACTTCGCTGTCGTTCATTCCGGCGGCGTTGCTGATGATGACCTGCTTCACGCGCATCGTGATCGTGCTGTCGCTGCTGCGCCAGGCGCTGGGCACGCAATCGACGCCACCCACCCAGGTGCTGATCGGCCTGTCGCTGTTCCTGACCTTCTTCGTCATGAGCCCGGTGTTCGACCGCATCTACACCGAGGCCTACCAGCCCTTCGCGGAAAACCGGATCCAGATGATGGAGGCCCTGGACAAGGGTGCCGCCCCGCTCAAGGAGTTCATGCTCAAGCAGACCCGCCAGTCCGACCTGGCGCTGTACGTCAAGCTCTCGCGCGGCCCGGCTCTGCAGGGACCGGAAGACGTGCCGCTGCGTCTGCTGGTGCCGGCCTTCGTCACCAGCGAATTGAAGACGGCCTTCCAGATCGGTTTTGCCATCTTCATCCCCTTCCTTATCATCGACATGGTGGTGGCCAGTATCCTGATGTCGATGGGCATGATGATGATGTCGCCGGCCATCGTCTCGTTGCCCTTCAAGCTGATGCTGTTCGTGCTGGTGGATGGATGGCAGTTGTTGATCGGGTCTCTGGCCCAGAGTTTCTACTAGCCGCCGGCAAGGACCGACAATGACTCCCGAAACCGTCATGACCATGGGCCGCCAGGCCATCGAAGTCACCCTCCTGATCGCCGCGCCGATGCTGCTCACGGCACTGGCCATCGGCCTGCTGGTGAGCATCTTCCAGGCTGCCACCCAGATCAATGAACAGACCCTGGCCTTCATTCCCAAGCTGGTAGGCGTATTCCTGGCCATGATCATCGCCGGTCCCTGGATGCTGAGCATCATCATGGACTACATGCACAACATGCTCACCGGCATTCCCGCCATGGTCCAGTAGCGCGCTTGCAGGACCGCGTGTCCGGCAACTCCTGATTCATGCTTACCTTCTCCAGCCAGCAGCTCTACACCTGGGTTGCCATGTTCATCTGGCCGACCACCCGCATCCTCGGGCTGCTGTCCATCGCACCGCCTTTCGGCAGTGCCAGCGTGCCGATGCTGGTGAAAGTCCTGCTGGGCATCGCCATCGGCGCGGTGCTGGCGCCGGACGTGCCGGTGCCACCGGCGATCGACCCGATGTCGATGACCGGCCTCCTGATCCTGCTGCAGCAGTTGCTGATCGGCCTGTCCATGGGCCTTGCCATGCGCGTGGTGTTTGCCGCCGTCGAAGCGGCCGGCGAACTGACCAGTTCCACCATGGGTCTGTCCTTTGCCGCCTTCTTCGATCCGCAAAGCCAGGGCCGCACGGCCGTCATCAGCCAGGTCCTGTCACTGCTGGCCACCATGGTCTTCCTGAGCCTGAACGGCCACCTGCTGCTGCTGCAGGTGATGGCCGAAAGCTTCCACACCCTGCCCATCACCGGCCAGCCGATCACCACCGAGGGCTTCCACCAGCTTGTCCTGTGGGGTGCCAAGGTGTTCAGCATGGGAGTGCAATTGTCGCTGCCGCTGCTGATCGCCCTGCTGATCACCAACTTCGCGCTAGGCATCCTGACCCGCGCCGCGCCTCAATTGAACCTGTTCGGGATCGGTTTTTCGATTACCATGCTGTCCGGTTTCATCCTGATCGCCTTTGCCCTGCCCTACATGCTCACCCCCCTGCAACGTTTTCTCTCGGATGGCATCGAGATGGTGCGCCTGCTGGGTAGTGTGCCGCCGGTCAATGCATTGCCAAAACCGTGAGCAGGCAAGTTTGCTTCGAGCGGGGTGATCGCCAGCGCGCGATGGCTCCACATTTACTTCTTCTGACGATCCGGCAGTCCGCCTTGCGACACACTGGCGGCTATCCGGTACTGACTACAGCGCGCCCATTTTTCGCATGAATATCGCCTCTCTTCGCCGTCCCAAGATCATCGTCCTGGCACTCGCCGTCCTGCTCGTGGGCGGCTACGTCGTCCATCGCATGCTCACACCGCCGCCACCGCCCACCTACCTGAGCGCCACTGCCACCGTGGCCGATATCCAGGACGCGGTACTGGCCAGCGGCACCGTCAAGGCCTACAAGCAGGTCAGCGTGGGTGCCCAGGTCTCGGGCCAGATCAAATCGCTCAAGGTGGTGCTGGGCGAGCGCGTCAAGAAGGGCCAGCTGGTCGCCGAGATCGATTCCATGACCCAGGCCAATACCCTGGCCAGCAGCGAATTCACGCTGCAAAACCTGCAGGCCCAGCTGCGCTCCAAGGAAGCCACCCTGAAGCAGGCGCAACTGGCCTACGAGCGCCAGAAGACGATGCTGGCCGGTGACGCCAGTTCGCGCGAGAACTTCGAGACCGCCGAAGCCACCCTTAATGCCACCCGCGCCGACATCACCGGCCTGCAGGCGCAGATCAGGGATGGCGCCATCAAGGTGGACAATGCCCGCGTCAACCTGGGCTATACCCGCATCACCGCCCCCATCGACGGCGAAGTGGTGGCCATCGTGGCGCAGGAAGGACAGACCGTGAACGCCAACCAGTCCACGCCGACCATCATCAAGGTGGCGCGCATGGATACGGTCACCGTCAAGGCGCAGATCTCCGAAGCCGACGTGGTCCGCGTCAAGCCGGGCCTGCCGGTCTACTTCACCATCCTGGGCGACCCCGATCATCGCTACCGCACCACCCTGCGTGCCATCGAGCCGGCACCGGACTCCATCCTGCAGGACGAGACCTCCGCCAGCAGTCTGAGCACCAGCAGCTCCAGCGCCACGTCCACGGCGATCTACTACAACGGCTTGCTGGACGTGCCCAATCCCGACGGCAAGTTGCGCATCTCCATGACCACCCAGGTCAACATCGTCCTGTCCGAAGCAAAGAACGCCGTGCTGGTGCCCTCGACCGCGCTGGGCGAGAAGGATGCCCAGGGCAGCTACCTCGTGCGCGTGCTCGATGAACAGGGCCTGGCACATGATCGGCGCGTCAAGATCGGCATCAACACCAATGCCCAGGTACAGATCACCGAGGGCCTGAAGGCCGGTGGGCGTGTCGTGACCGGCACCGCCGTGGCCGGCGCCACCGACAGCAGCAACAGCAGCGAACGCCGCGGTCCGCCGCCGCGCATGTAAGGCCGCCATGACCACAGCCCTGCTGCAGCTGCGCGGCCTGCGCCGCGATTTCCCGGCCGGTGACGACAGCATCACCGTGCTCAATGACGTCAACCTCGACATCGAGGCCGGCGAGCTGGTGGCCATCGTCGGCGCCTCCGGCTCCGGCAAGTCGACCCTGATGAACATCCTCGGCTGCCTGGACAAGCCCAGTGCCGGCAGCTACCTGGTGGCCGGGCGCGAGACCGGCAAGCTCGATGCCGACGAACTGGCGCAATTGCGGCGCGAGCATTTCGGCTTCATCTTCCAGCGCTACCACCTGCTCTCGGACCTGGACGCTACCTCCAACGTTGAAGTGCCCTCGGTCTATGCCGGTCTGGACCCGGCGCAACGACGCCAGCGGGCCGCACAACTGCTGGCCCGCCTGGGCCTGGCCGAACGCAGTCACCACAAGCCGGGGCAATTGTCGGGGGGGCAGCAGCAGCGCGTGTCCATCGCGCGCGCCTTGATGAATGGCGGCGACGTCATCCTCGCCGACGAACCCACCGGCGCCCTGGACAGCCACAGCGGTCACGAGGTGATGAACATCCTCAAGGAACTGCATGCCGAAGGCCACACCATCATCATCGTCACCCACGATATGCAGGTGGCCAGCAATGCCCAGCGCATCATCGAGATCAAGGATGGCGTGATCATCGCCGACCGCCGCAATCTGCCGGCCGGGACCGATGCCACCACCCCCACGAGCAGCGGCAACCCCTCCCGCCAACGCAGCGACCGCCAGCAGCAGGCCAGCCCCTGGCGCGCCACGCTGGACCGTCTGGGCGAGGCGCTGCGCATGTCACTGCTGGCCATGAACGCACACCGCCTGCGCAGCTTCCTGACCATGCTGGGCATCATCATCGGCATTGCCTCGGTGGTCTCGGTGGTGGCACTGGGAAGTGGCTCGCGCGAGCAGATCCTCTCCGACATCAGTGCCATGGGCACCAACACCATCGACATCTTCCCCGGCACCGACTTCGGCGACATGAAGTCGGCCGCCATCCGCACCCTCACCCCGGCCGATGCGGCCGCCCTGGCCGAGCAGAACTTCGTCGACAGCGTCACTCCCAGCGTGGCCACGGCCTCCTCGGCGCGCTACGGCAACATCTCGGTGACCGCCACCATCAACGGCGTGGGCGAGCAGTATTTCCGCGTGCGCGGCCTGAAGATGGCGCAGGGCATGGGCTTCAACGACGAAAGCATCCGCCGCTATGCGCAGGAAGTGGTGATCGATGCCAATACCTACAAGAAGCTCTTCCCCAACGGTGGCAATGCCCTGGGCGAAGTGATCTTCCTGGGTAGCGTGCCCTGCCGCGTGATCGGCGTAACGCAAAAGCGCGAGAACGGGTTCGGCAACAACAGTGCGCTCAACGTCTGGGTGCCCTACACCACGGCGATGAGCCGGGTGATCGGGCAACGCTATCTGAGCGGCATCACCGTGCGGGTGAGCGACAACGTCCCCAGCGCCGCCGCCGAGGAAGGCATCACGCGGCTGATGACGCTGCGTCACCGTACCAAGGACTTCTACATCTTCAACACCGACAGCATCCGCCAGACCATCGAAAAGGCCACTGCCACCCTCACCCTGCTGGTGTCGATGATCGCGCTGATCTCGCTGGTGGTGGGCGGCATCGGGGTGATGAACATCATGCTGGTGTCGGTCACCGAGCGCACCCGCGAGATCGGCGTGCGCATGGCGGTAGGCGCGCGCCAGAGCGACATCATGCAGCAGTTCCTGATCGAGGCGGTGCTGGTTTGCCTGGCCGGCGGGCTGCTGGGCGTGTTGCTGGCACTATCCTTCGGCGCCATCTTCGCGCACTTCGTCAGTAGCTTCCGGATGATCTATTCCACCGCCTCCATCGTCAGCGCCTTTGCCTGCTCCACCCTGATCGGCGTGGTCTTCGGCTTCCTGCCGGCGCGCAATGCAGCGCGCCTGAACCCGGTGGATGCCCTTGCACGCGAATGATTCCATAGCCATGTCCAAGCCTCTTCTCTCCCCACTTCCGCTGCTGCTGGCACTGGCCCTGCTGGGCGGCTGCAGTTCCCTGACGCGCACACCCTACGCGCCGCCGGTGACCCAGGCGCCGCCGGCCTGGCAACAGGCGCCTGCGGCCGGCACGGTCGATGCCCAGCGCTGGTGGCAAGGTTTCGGCGACGCCGAACTGACCCGCCTGATCGATGAAGTCCTGCGCAAGAACAATAATCTGGCTGCCGCCACCATCAAGGTACGACGCGCCCAAATGGTGGCCGGACTGGCGGACGATGCCTTCGTCCCGGCGCTTGGTGGCCAGCTCGGCACCAGCGCCAGCAAGCCCCTGAGCGGCAACCGCTCGACCACGCGCCAAAGCCAGAATTCGATCACCCTGTCTTATGAAGTGGATCTCTGGGGCCGCCTGGGCGCCAACTATGACGCAGCCCGCTGGGAGGCCCTGGCGACCGAACAGGATCGCGCCGCCACCGCGCTGACCATGGTCGGCACCACCGCGAGCCTTTACTGGACCGGCGCCTTCCTGAACCAGCGCATCCGCACCGCCGAGCAGAGCATAGCTTACGCCCGCAAGACGCTGGAACTGGTCAACACGCAATACGGTGCCGGCGCCGTCTCTTCGCTGGAAGTGCTGACGGCGCAGCAGAACCTGCTGAGCCAGCAGTCCAGCTATACCGACCTGATACGGCAGCGGGTGGAAAACGACAACGCCCTGGCGATTCTTTTCGACAGCCCGCCGGGACAGGTCTTTACGCTTCCGCCCAGCCTGCCTGAGCAGCCACTGCCGGCGCTTGAAGCCGGCCTGCCGGCCGACCTGCTGGGGCGCCGCCCGGACCTGCGCGCTGCCGAACTGCGCCTGCGCGGCTCGCTGGCCAATGTCGACCTCACACGACTGGGCTTCTATCCGCAACTGAACCTCACCGGCACGCTTGGCACCAGCAGTGACGCCCTGCTGCGTCTGGTACAGAATCCCTTGGCCACGCTCGGCGCCCAGTTGACCCTGCCCTTCCTGCAGCAGACGCAGATGAAGCTCAAGGTCGGCGTCTCGCAGGCAGACTATGACACCGCCGTCACCAACTTCCGCCAGACCCTGTATTCGGCCTTCAGCGAGGTCGAAAATGCCCTCGCGGCACGCCAGCAATATGCCAACCAGCAAGCCCTGCTGGTGCGCAACCTGGAAGTGGCGCAGGCCGCCGAGCGACTGTTCGAGCTGCGTTACCGCGCCGGTTCGGTCACCTTGCAGGCCTGGCTGGATCAGCAGGACAAACGGCGTACCGCCGAGACTTCACTGGCCCAGACGCGGCTGAACCAGCTCAAGAACCAGATGACGCTATACCAGGCTCTGGGCGGCGACGCCAGGGCAACCCCACCCGCCATGCCGCCAGCGCAGTAGCAAGCGCAATAGCAAGCGCAGTGCCAAAGCAAAAAAGGCGAACCCGCGGGTTCGCCTTTCTTTTGCCTGGCGACCGCTGCCGAAAGCAGACGGTCTGCATCAGAAATTACTTCAGATAGTTCAGCAGGGTCAGGCCGCTGGTGGTGACGAACACCTTCTGCGCCGCCGACAGGTAGGTCTGCTTGAGCGTCAGGTCACTGATGAGCTCGTTGGTGTCGGACAGGTTGCGGCCCAGCAGGTTGTTGATGGTCTGGGTGTAGTTTTCCTTGTTGACTTCACCAGCGGCATCGAGGTTGTCCAGTTCATTCTGGCGTGCACCGATGGAGGCCTTGGCAGTGGACACGCTGCTGGAAATGGAATCGATCTGGGTATTGAACGCGGCCAGGTTGCGGTTCAGCGCGGCCTGGCTGCCCGGGATCGGCGTACGGGCAGCATCGGCGGCGTCGGCCTTGAGCTTGGCGGCGGCCGTGGCAGTGAACTGGGCCTGGTAGCCCGGATCATCAGGCTTCATCGCATCCAGGGTCGCCTGCTGCGTCTTGTAGTCCTGGATCGGAAACTGACCCGCAGGATACTCAAAGTTATTGGCTGCGATTTCGTCGGCCTTGTTGGCCGCCTCCGTCACCGGCACCGACAGCGTATTGATCAGGTTGGTCATGGTCTTGAAGATATCCTGACCACCACCCTGGAAGATCGCCTGGCCGGACGCGCTGATGTCCATCTGGCGGGTCGAATCGACCTGCAGTGTGATGGCGCCCTGGTCACCGTTGTAGGTCACGCCGCCGCTGCCGTCCAGGGTGAACGGCTGGGTCGTGCTCTTGAAGCCGGCGAAGATGTAGTTGCCCTGGCCGTCCTGGGCGTTGGCATAGCCCATCACTTCGTTCAGATTGCCCTTGATCTCGGAGGCCATGTTGCTGCGTTCGGCATTGGAGTAGGAGGCGTTGCCGGCTGCGATCACGTTGGACTTCAGCTTGGTCAGCATGTTGGTCAGGCTGTCCAGGGTACCCTGCACGCTCGACAGCGCGCTGTTGGCGTTCTGGCGGTTAACCTTGTACTGCTCATTCAAGTCCGACGTCTGTTTCATGTCGAGAGCGCGCGCAGCGGCGACTGGGTCGTCCGACGGCAGCAAGACCTTCTGCTGTGCTGTCACCTGCTGGTTCAGCTTCAGGATCTGACTCTGCAGAGTGGTCAGATCGTTGTTGCTCGTCTGATAGAGCATCTGGGTGCTAATACGCATATCGTCTTCCTCTATCTAACTGTTCAACCGCCCAGGGTGAGCAGCACATTGATCATGTCGCTGGCCGCCTGGATGATCTTGGCAGCCGCCTGGTATTGCTGCTGGTTGCGGATCATCTGCGCCAGTTCCTCATCCTGGTTGACCCCGGACTCGGATTGCTGCTGGGTCTGGATCGCCGTCAGCCTTGCCTTCTCGGCGGTGTTGGTGACATTGATCTCATTGGTCTTGTTGCCGATGGTGGCCACCAGCTGCGAGTACGAACCCTGGAAGTTGGTGCCATTGATGGTCTTGGCCGTCTGCAGGTTGCCCATGGCCAGCATGTTGCGATTGTCCGAGGCGGCATTGGTATTGGCCGCGATGGTGAACTGGTCGCCATCAGAAGGCTGCCCGGAAATCTGGAACGATACCCCGCTGATCTCGTAGGTATCCCCCGCCGTGTAAGGCAGAACCGTGACACCGGCACCGATGGTGGTGGTGGTGCCATCCTTGTGGGTGATGGTACCGCCGCCGGCCGGAACCGCCGGAGAAATCGTAAAGTTCGGCGGCGTGGCGGTGGCGTCGTACTCCAGCGTGGTTGGCTTGGTCAGCGGGGTCGTGGTGGTCAGGTAGGCCGGCGTGACCGATCCGGTGCTGATGGTGGCCGTACCCTTGTTGGCCGCGACCGGCGCGAAGTTGAACTTGTCACCGGCCCCCGACGTGCTGGGCGTGCCGGTCAGCGTGAAGGACACGCCACCGCTGGTGATGGTCATGCCCGACTGGTAAGGGAATGCCGCGCCGCCGGCGACGGTGCCGCCGGTGCCATCCGGATTGGAATAGGTCACGTCCGGAACCGGAGTCGCATTGCTCCAGGCGCCCGTCAACTGCAACACGGGCGGCACTGCCGCGCTCATCGAAGCAGTGAACGACACCGACGAACCCTGCTGGAACTTGGTCCCATCCAGCGAGGTGCTGGAGATGAGGGCATTGCCGGTATTGGCGGCCCCCGTGCTGGCGTTGACGTTGTTGGTGGCGTTGATCGACGTCGAGATCGGCGCTGCTGTGGCCAGCAGCTGGGTGTTGTTCAGTGCCAGCGAGAACCCGGCTGCGCCATTGGCGGTCGGCTGAATCTTGTAGATATTGCCGTTCGGGATGGCCGGTGCGTAAGGACCGGGCGCGGCCGCACCGTTGGAGTAGGTCACCCCATCCAGCGTCACCGGGAAATCGCCCGCCGCCTTGACGGTCTTGGTATTGTCCGACAGGCGGGTGAAGGTGTAATTGGTGCCGTCGTAGGTCAGCGTGTAGTCGCTGGTGGTCAAGGCCGACGGATCGGTAATCGTGGTCTTCAGGTCAGTCGTGCCGGTGTTGGTCGGATAACCGATCAGGTTGGGCGAGCTGACATTGAACATGTTGGTGCCGGGATTGCCGTTCTGGTCCAGGCCCAGCTGTTGCTGCTGGTTGAAGGCGGTACCCAGGGCGATGGCGATACGGCCCAGCGCGTTTTGGGTCGGATCCAGGGTTTCACTGCGGTACTTCAGCAGGCCACCAAGGCTGCCGCCGTCGTAGAAGAAGCTGTCCGGAATGGTCGAGGTGGTGCCACCGTTGACCTGGCCGATCTGCAGGCGCGATACGTCGGTGGGTGAATTGGTCACTGCCAGCTGGGTCACGTTCTCGCCCGTCACCAGCGCCTGGCCCGTACCAATGAACACGCTCACGGCACCGGTATCCTGTGGCACGGTGGTGATCTTGACGTACTTGTTGAGCTCGGCCACCAACTGGTCACGCTGGTCCAGCAAGTCGTTGGGCTGCTGACCGCCACCGGTACCGATGGCATTGACGATGGCCTTGTTGAGCTGCGCCAGTTGCTGCGCGTAGGAGTTGATCGTGGTGACGGTAGATGTGATCTGGCTATTGACGCTGGCGCTGCTGGCCGAGAGCTGATCGTTGATGCTGGTCACCCGTGCCACCAGGGTCGAGGCCTGCGACAGCACCGACTGGCGCGAGGCCTGGGTGTTCGGATTGGAGGCCAGGTTCTGGATCGCCGCAAAGAAATCCTGCAAGGATGGCGACAAGCCGGCCTTGGTGTCGGCCACCATGTTGTTGATCTGCGAGATCTCGGAGTAGTACGCATCCAGCGAGCTGGCCGAGGTCTGCGAGGCCAGTGCCTGCTTGGTCAGGAAGTCGTTGTAGATACGCTTGATCTCGGTGACCTGGGTCCCCTGGCCGACGAAGCCGTAGCCGTAGTTGATGCCGCCGGCCGAACTCTGCACGACTTCCTGGCGGTTGTAGCCGGGCGTGGTGGCGTTGGAGATGTTGTGGCTGGTGGTGGCCTGTGCCGCCATGGCCGCCTGCAACGCGGATTGCCCGATACTGAAGATGTTAGTTGCCATGCTAGGTTGTCGTCCCTGAAAGCTTTTAGCGGAATAACCAAGTCAACGGCAGGATTGACCAAAACTTTAGATGGCTGCGATCGAATTTGTTTCCGACCGGCACCGATGAGCTTGCCGCCGGGTAATCGCTCGCGGCCCAGGTCATGACCGGCGGGAAACCTATGCCGAGAGCGACTGGCGAATGATGCGCGACAGTTTCTCGGCGTAATGTGGATCGGTGGCGTAACCGGCACGCTGCAGGCCGTAGGCGAAACCATGGGCATCCTGGGCGCTGGCCAGTACCTTCTCGTAGCGCGGATTGCTGCGCAGCAAGTTGGCGTAATCCTTGAAGGCGTCCGCATAGGAATCATAGGCCCGGAATTTCTCCACCCGCTTTTGCGGCTTGCCGTTGATGTATTCGATGGTGGTGGCCTCGACCACCTTGCCGGTCCAGTTACCGGTGGCCTTGATGCCGAACAGGTTGTGCGCCGAACGGCCATCGCGGGCGATGATTTCCTTCTTGCCCCACCCGGTTTCGAGCGCGGCTTGGGCCAGCATGAACTTGGCCGGGATGCCGGTCATCTTGCTGGCGATCTCGGCATCGGCCTGCAGGCGGTTCTGGAAGGCCTCGACATGGGCCGGCTTGTTGGAGTTGCGGCGCTGCTTGCCGTTGCGACCATCCTGGTCGGTACTCTCGGCCTGCTGTTGGCTGGCGAAACTCTGGATGAACTTGGCACGGTCGGCATCGCTCATTTCCTTGACCAGCGGAATACCCATGGGCAAGCCCTCCTCGCCCGGCATGGTCGTACCCTCCAGGTCCTGCGCATCCGGCAGCTTCTTGGGCAGCGAGGCCGACAGCTGGCGGGTCAGCACATCGGCCAGCCCGACACCGCGCTGTGCCAGGCTCTGGCTCAACTGCTGGTCCAGCATGGAGGTAAACATCTTGGTCTGCTCGTTATCGAACGGGCCATTTTGCGGCGTCGCGTCGCGCATGCTCTTCATCACCATGTTCAGGAACAGCGCCTCGAACTGCTTGGCTGCACCCTTGATGGCCTCCGGCGAGTTCTGCCGGGCTGCTTCGCGCAGGCCATTCAGCCCATTCGCATCGACGGCCAGATTCTCGGTCGGATTGGATGGGTTGATCTTGTTGAGCATGGGTTACCTTGGATGAAAGCGTTTGTAATGGAATCGGCCATGCCGTCCCGCTACCGTTACCGTTAGATCACTTCGAGTTCGGCGCGCAAGGAACCTGCCGCCTTCATCGCCTGCAGGATCGCCAGCAAGTCCTGGGGCGTGGCGCCGATGGCATTGAGTGCCTTGACCACATCGGACAGCGAGGCACCACCCTTCAACAGCATGACCTTGCCCGGCTCCTTGTTGATCGAGACCTGCGCATTCTGCACCCCGGCCGTCTGACCACCGGCCAGCGCATTGGGCTGGCTCACGGCATTGTCAGCCTGGATCACCACCGACAGATTGCCGTGCGAGACGGCGCAGGTATCGAGCATGACGCTCTGGTTCATCACCACCGAACCGGTACGCGCATTGAGGATGACCTTGGCCGCCAGCTTGCCGGGCGTCACGTCGACGTTTTCCAGCGCTCCCAGGAAGGCCACCCGGTCGCCGCTGGAGATCGGCGCGCGCACGCGGATCACGCGGCCGTCCTGTGCCACGGCAGTATCGGTACCAAAGCGCTTGTTGAGCGCATCCACCACCCGGGCGGCGGTAGAGAAATCGTTGTCGTTCAGTTCCAGCACGACCATGTCGCCGCCACCCAGCGAACTGGGCACTGCACGTTCGACCGTGGCACCGCCGGAAATGCGGCCGGCCGACAGCTGGTTGATGGTCGTGCTGCTGCCGGCGGCCGAAGCACCGGCACCACCGACCACGATGTTGCCCTGGGCGATGGCATAGATCTGGCCGTCGGCGCCCTTGAGCGGGGCCATCAGCAAGGTGCCGCCGCGGATGCTCTTGGCATTGCCGATGGACGACACGGTCACGTCGATCAACTGGCCGGGCTGTGCGAAGGCCGGCAGGTTGGCCGTCACCATGGCCGCGGCCACGTTCTTCAACTGCATGTTGCTGCTGGTACCGGACGGCACGTTCACGCCCAGTTGCTGCAACATGCTGATCACGCTCTGCACGGTGAAGGGGGTCTGGGTGGTCTGGTCACCGCTGCCGTCCAGACCGACCACCAGGCCGTAACCGACCAACTGGTTCTGACGCACGCCCTGGATGCTGGCCAGGTCCTTGAGTCGCTCGGCCTGGGCCGGAAGCGCCACGCCCAGGCACAGGGTGGCCACGGCCGCGGCGGCCACCATGGCCCGCCTGCTACCTGATCTGAAGATATCCATCGCGAAAAATCCTTTCCGGGTCATTGCACTACTCCACATCAGAAAGGAGAAACGCTGAAGAAGAATCGGCCCAGCGAGGACATGAAGTCAGCCATGTCCACGCGGGTATTGGTACGGTATTCGACCTTGGCATCGGCCACCAGGGTCGAGGAGACGGTATTGCCGGTCTGGATATTGTCCGGGCTGATGGTGCCGGAGAAGCGCACGTACTCCACGCCCTTGTCCAGCGCCACCTGCTTTTCGCCCGAGACCACCAGGTTACCGTTGGGCAGCACCTCCACCACCGTCACGCCGATGGTGCCGGTGAAGGTATTGCTGGAATTGGTAGCGCCCTTGTCCTCGAACTTGGCCGAGGAGCTGCCGGAGGCCGACAGTTCCTTGATCGAGGTGCCGAAGATGGTCGGCGCAGGCGACGCCACCGCGCCGGTCTTGCTGGCCGAGCTGCCGGCGGACTTGCCGGCACTGGTCTTCTCATTGATGACGATGGTGATGGTGTCACCCACCAGGCGCGCGCGGCGGTCTTCCAGCAGCGGACGGTAGACCGCCGACTGGAAGATCGCACCCGAGGTCGGGGGCGCATAGGAAGCCGGCTGCGGACGCGCCGTCTTGGGACCCGTCACGATGCTGTCAGGCACGGTGGTGCAACCGGCCACAGCCAACACGCCCGCGATGGAAACCAATTTCAGCAAGTTCTTCATATCTGCCTCGTCCTTCTTTCTACTGCCGACTACCTTGTTCAATAACGCCGCCCCGGCTCGCCGCCAGGTCTTACAGCTGCGACAGCTTGGCCAGCATCTGGTCGGATGTGGTGATGGCCTTGCTGTTGATTTCGTAGGCGCGCTGGGTCTGGATCATGTTGACCAGCTCTTCCACCACGTTCACGTTGGAGGTTTCCACATAGCCCTGCCACAAGGCACCGGCACCGTTGGTACCCGGGGTATTCGGGTTGGGAGTGCCGGAAGCGGCGGTTTCCACATACAGGTTTTCGCCACGGCTTTCCAGGCCAGCCGGGTTGATGAAGGTGGCGACCTGGATGGTGCCGATCTGCGTGGTCGCGGTCGAACCGGCCTGCATGATCGAGACGGTACCGTCACGGCCCACGCTGAGCTTGGTGGTGTTGAGCGGAATGGTGATCGGCGGCTGCAGGGTGTAGCCGCTGGAGGTCACCAGCTGGCCCTGGCTGTCGGTCTGGAAGGCGCCATCGCGGGTGTAGGCGGTGGTACCGTCGGGCAGCAGGATCTGGAAGAAGCCATTGCCCTGGATCGCCAGATCCTTGTCATTGTTGGTCTGGTTGACGTTGCCCTGGCTGAAGATGCGCTCGGTGGCGACCGGACGCACGCCGGTACCGATCTGCAGGCCCGAGGGCAGTTGGGTCTGTTGCGAGGACTGCGCGCCGGGTTGACGCACGGTCTGGTACAGCAGGTCTTCGAACACGGCGCGCGAACGCTTGAAGCCGTTGGTGCTGACGTTGGCCAGGTTGTTGGAAATCACGTCCAGTTGCGTCTGTTGCGCATCCAGGCCGGTCTTGGAAATCCACAGGGAACGAATCATTTATTTCTCCGGTAATCAGTGCAGGGGCTGTGCTATCAGGACAAGGACAGAATCTGGGTCGCCTTGGTCGCATCGCTTTCGGCGGTCTGGATCACCTTCATGTTCATCTCGAACTGGCGCGACAGGTTGATCATGTTGACCATCGCCTCCACCACGTTTACGTTGCTGCCTTCGACGGCACCGCTGGCCAGGCGCACGTTGGCGTCCGGCTGGGCGGCACCGGTGATGGTGCGGAACAGGCCATCATCACCGCGCTTCATGTTCTTTTCGTCCGGATTGACCAGCTTGATGCGGCCCAGCACGTTGACCGCATTGGGAATGCCATTGGTCGGGATCGACGACACCGTGCCATCGGCGGCGATGGCCACCGTGGTATCGGGCGGGATAGTGATCGGACCGCCATCGCCCTGCACCGACTGACCATTCTGGGTCTGCAGGATGCCGTTCTCGTTGATCTTGAAGCTGCCATTGCGGGTATAGGCTTCGCCGCCATCGGCGGTCTGCACCGCGATCCAGCCACGCCCCTGAACGGCCA
Organism: Herbaspirillum sp. VT-16-41; assembly: GCF_001994935.1. Classification (NCBI taxonomy): domain Bacteria; kingdom Pseudomonadati; phylum Pseudomonadota; class Betaproteobacteria; order Burkholderiales; family Oxalobacteraceae; genus Herbaspirillum; species Herbaspirillum sp. VT-16-41. The sequence continues at coordinate 123,016 of NZ_MUXB01000114.1, read as the reverse complement.
CGTCCAGCGCACGCCCGGTGTCCTGGATCGGCCCCTGCGAAAAATCGCTGCCCGCGGTCGAGTCGACCACGAAGGCCCGCGTGGGCAAGCCATCGCCCACCACCGGTGCCGAGCGGAAGGTATTCAATTGGGCGCGAAAACCCGTGGTCGTGGCGTTGGCCAGATTGTTGCTGGCAGTAGCTTGCTGCTCCAGCGTATGCTTGGCCCCCGACATCGCTGTATAGACCAGACGATCCATAAAACCCCTTTTTTGCGGCACCATCCCCCGGCGCCAGCGGTTGAAACCGGCCGCCGGCGACGCCGGCGACCTTGCAGCACGCGCGCCGCAAGGCGCGCGATCAAGCCTTTATCAGCGCAGGCTGACCAGGGTCTGCAGCACGGTGTCCTGCACCTTGATGGTCTGCGAGTTGGCCTGGTAGACGCGCTGCGCCACGATCATGTTGACCAGTTCAGCGGTCAGGTCGACGTTGGAGTCTTCCACCGCGCGCGCCTGCAGGCTACCGAACGTGCCGGTGGAGGGCTTGCCCACCAGCGGGCTGCCGGCCGCACCGGTGGCCGCATACAGGTTGTTGCCCAGCGGCTGCAGGCCATTCGGGTTGGCGAAGTTCACCAGCACTACAGTACCCAGGTTCTTGGTCTGCTGGTTGCTGTAGGAACCGACGATGGTGCCATCCTTGTCGATCGAGAAGCTCGACAGGGTACCCGGCGGCATGCCGTTCTGGTTTTGCGCCAGGTTGACGAAAGCCGAACCGGTCTGGGTCGAACCTGCATAGGAGAAATTGATCGGTGCAGCGAAGTTGCCGCCGCCCTTGACGATGCTCGGATCATTCAATTGCGCGGCCGTCAGGGTCATGACGCTGGTGGGCGTCACCGCCGCACCGTTGATCTGGGTCAGGGTACCGGTCGAGTCATAGGTCATGGTACCCAGCGCAACGGGGGCCGGTGGGGTGGCGCCGTCGTTCAGGGTGGTGTTGTCGATCTTGGCGTAGACGGTCCAGGTAGTCGTCGGCGGCGTACCGGTCGGTGCTGCCTTGACGTAGTAAGTCTGCATGCTGTACGGGTTACCCAGGCTGTCATACAGGGTAACGCCGGTGGAGTTGTTGTAGCTGTTCGGATCGGCAGCATTGAAAGGCGTGACCGTCGGCACGGCCAGGCGCGAATCCAGGTTGACCTTGGTGGACACCGAAGTGGTCGGGGTGGCCGGGATCGACGAGGTATCGATCTGCAGCTGCACCGGATCGCCACCGGACGCACCGGCGGCCCAACCCATCAGGAAGGCGCCGTTCATGCTGGGGTTGATGATGTAGCCATTCTTGTCCAGCTGGAACTGGCCGTTGCGACCATACATCGGCGACAGATCGGATGCGCTGGCCGACATCTGGAAAAAGCCGTCGCCATTGATGGCGATATCCAGCGGGTTGTTGGACGAACTGATATTGCCCTGGGTGAATTGCTGCGCCACGTTGGCCACGGTCACGCCGATGCCCACCGGCGAATTGCCGGAGCGGTTCATCGAGTTGGCGTACATGTCGGCAAACTGGGTCTGCGACTGCTTGAAACCGACCGTGCTGGCGTTGGCCACGTTATTACCGATGACGTCCAGGCTCTTGGCTGCGCCGTTCAGTCCGCTCAGACCTTGCTGAAAACTCATGAGAAATCCCCTTGTTCCGAATGATGTCGGTAATAACGATTAAAGAATTTGTACGATGTCGCTGGACTTGATGGTGCCAACGTTGGTGACATTGAGCTTGACGCCGTCCGTGCCGGTGGACACGCTGGCCACCGTACCGAAGGCCAGCGCCGTCACCGCGACCGGGGTGCCATTGTTGGAAGCGGTGGCGGTGAAGGTGTAGTTGCCGTCGGCAGCCTTGCCGCCGGCGTCGTTGGTACCATCCCAGATCACGGGCACGGCACCGGCAGCCTGGGTACCCAGGTCCATGGTGCGCACCACAGCACCGGTGGAATCCTTGACGGTGACGATGACCGAAGAGGCCGTGCTGGGCAGGTTCACACCGAACACCGCCTTCTGGCTGGTAACGTCCTTGCCGTCGGCGTCCTTGGTGGTATCCGAGGTCAACTGGATGCCGTTACCCGGCGCCAGCACGCTGTGACCGATCATGCTGGCCGTGGACAACGCTTGCGAAGAACTGAGATTGCCCATCAGCGTACCCAGCGAATCGTTCAACTGGCTGATGCCGGAGACGGTCGACAGCTGCGCCATCTGCGTGGTCAGCTGCGAATTGTCCATCGGGTTGCTGGGGTCCTGGTTCTTCATCTGCGCAATCAGCAACGTCAGGAAGCGATTCTGGATCGCATCCGGGCTGTTGTCGTTCAGACTAGCCGAGTTGTTGGTCGACGAGCTGCTGCTCGTGCCATTCATTGCATTGAGCAGGTCATTGGAGACGATTGCCATGATTTAAGGTCCTGTTTCCTATTGTCCGATGGTAAGGGTCTTGACAAGCATGGCCTTGGCCGTATTCATCGTTTCCACATTGGTCTGGTAAGAGCGGGAAGCCGAGATCATGTTGACCATTTCCTCGACCGGGTTGACGTTGGGCATGGCGACATAACCATTGCCATCGGCCATGGGATGCTTGGGGTCGTAGACCAGCTTGGGCGGCGCCTGGTCTTCGACCACAGCAGCCACTTTCACGCCGCTATCCTTGACATCGCCCACGGGGATGGACTCGAAGACCACCTGCTTGGCCTTGTAGGGCCGGCCGTCCGGGCCGGTGGCGCTATCGGCGTTGGCGATATTGCTGGCCGTGGCATTGAGGCGCTGGGCCTGCGCACTCATGGCCGAACCGGCAACGTTGAAGATGTTGGAAAGGGACATGGTTTATCAACCCGGTTGGATGGCGTTAATCATGGCCTTGATCTGGCCGTTTACAGCGGTGACACCGGCTTCGTAGCGGATGCCGTTGTCGACGAATTCATTGCGCTCCACGTCCAGGTCGACGGTGTTGCCGTCCACGCTGCCCTGGGTCACCGTGCGGTACTGCAGGGGCGAACCACCGATGCTGCCCGGGCCGTTGTCGGGTGCGGTCCCGGCCACGTGCGAGGCGGCGGTGCGGGCCAGTTGCAGCGGCGGCACGGCGCCGCCCTTGTTGTCGAGGGCGTTTTTCAGCGCATCGGCAAAATTGACGTCCCGCGCCTTGTAGTTGGGCGTATCGGCGTTGGCGATATTGGAGGCCAGCACCTGTTGGCGCTGTGCCCGCAGGTTCAGCGCCATCTCATTGAAGCGGAAGAAATCGTCGAGCTTAGAGACCATCGGGTCCTCCGGAAATACCGGCGCCGCTGCCGCCCTGCCTGGGACGGTCGCACACTACGCCGATGATGGAATTACGTAGGCTTGATCATACGTTTCCACCCGGGACTTTAAGGGGCGATAAAGAGATAAAAGCCTCCCCTGTTTGCGCTTTTGACCTCGCGCGCGCGACGTACCATTGCTGCCAAGATTCGCCAATGTCTGGCCAATGTCTGCTGCAGGCAAGTTGCAAAAAATGAAATATCCTTTACGCCCCATGAGCCTACTGCGCCGTGCCATCGCCGCCCTGGCCCTGCTGGCCGGCGCATTGACGACCGCCTCGCCAGTTGCTGCGCAAAATACCCCCGACGGTCCGCAAAAGCAGAACTTGCAAGTTCTGCAACAGGTTGCCGAGCAATTCCTGGCCAGCCAGACCTCTGGCCTGCCGGGCAGTGTCACGATCACCATCGATCCCGCCGACCCGCGCCTGACGCTGGCCTCCTGCCTCGAACCGCAAGCCTTCATGCCCAACGGCGGACGCCTGTGGGGCCGCACCACGGTGGGCGTCAAGTGCGTGGCCCCCTCCCCCTGGACGATCTATCTGCGCGCCAATGTCCAGGTCATTTCGGACTACCTGGTGGCCGCCGTGCCGCTGGCGCAGGGCCAGACCATCAGCGCCAGCGACATCACCCGCATCCGCGGTGACATGTCCAGCCTGCCAAGCGGGGTGATCACCGAAGAAACCCAGGTGGTGGGCCGGGTTGCCAACATGTCCTTGCGCGCAGGAACCCCGCTGCGCATGGACGCCATCCGCAACCAGCGGGTGGTACAACAAGGACAGTCGGTACGGGTCGTCTCGATCGGCCCGGGCTTCCAGATTTCCACGGAAGCGCGCGCCATGACCAACGCCAATGAAGGCCAGATGGCACAGGCGCGGACCGCCGCCGGGCAAGTGGTCAGCGGCATCGCCAAGGCGGGTGGCATTCTGGAAATCAACTATTGATAGAGGGCAATCCTGAAGAGAAAGGACTGTCTAGCCGGGATCTGCAGCTGCGCGTCGGAAATGTGAAGAAAATTTCTCCCATTTCGTCATTTTGGCGCCCTGGATGTTAAAGTTTGCGCAGAACTGGCCGATAATCCATACGACAGGCGGGTGCGATGCGCCCCCACCCTACAAGGAATACTGCCGTGAACGTTAACGACGCCCTCAAATCCGCTGCCCTCAACAGCGAGCAGACCCAGGCCCAGCCTCGCAACAACGCCCCCGCCGGCGCTGCTGCCGGCAATGGTGCCGCGGCCACTGCAGCCACTTCCGATAGCGTGCGCCTGTCCAGCACCTATCAGTCGCTGGAAACCAAGGTCAACAGCAACAGCAGCAGTTTCGATGCCAAGAAAGTGGCCGAAATCAAGGCTGCCATCGCCAACGGCACTTTCCAGATCGATCCGGAAAAAGTGGCCAATGGCCTGATCGACACCGTCAAGACCCTGATCAGCGCCCGTCCGGCCTGATCGTCACTGCCTTCGCACAGGATGACCCGCATGAATCCGGCCAGCAACCTGCCTCTGGAACACGCTGCCCTGTCCCGCCTGGTCGAAAAACTGAATCAGGAACAGGCCTTGCTGGCTGAAGCCACCGCCGAAGGCCTGACCGACATCATTTCCGAAAAAGCCACCATCGTTTCCGACATGGCCACGCTGGCCGGTAACCGCCACAGCCTGCTGGGCAGCCTGGGTTACAGCGAAGATGAGGCCGGCATGCAGCAGTGGATGAACGAACACGGCAGCGACGCCGACAAGGACGTCTGGGCCGGCCTGTTCGAACTGGCCCAGGATGCCAAGGAGCTCAACCGCGTCAATGGCTTGCTGATCGGCAAGAAACTCTCGATCAACCAGAGCGCACTGACCATCCTGCAAGGCAAGACCGGCACCGGCAACTTCTACGGACCGGATGGACAGAACAGCATCAAATCTTCCGGCCGCAGGCTTGGCGTGGTCTGACCACCCTCCAAGCCGAGCGCCACGAGCGCAATCGCCGCAGATTCAAAGACCCCGAGTGCCATGCCTCGGGGTCTTTTTTTGTGCCGTGCAGGTGCCTCAAGCTTTACCTGCTCAGCACAAGCTGGGTCAGACCCAAGGCGGCACACAAGAGCTCGATGGAATTGAAAACGGCTCCCGAAGGAGCCGTTAGAGCATGCCGGAGCGCGTCCTCCCGGACGCAAATCACTTCTCAGGCCACCCCACTCCACGAATGCTCCCGCAGATAGGAACGCATGCGTGAGATCGCCTGGCTATGCAGCTGGCACACACGGGACTCGGACACGCCCATGACGGCGCCGATCTCCTTGAGGTTCATTTCCTGCTCGTAGTAAAGGGCCATCAGGATCTGCTCGCGCTCGGGCAGGGCCTTGATGGAATCCACCACGGCTTCGCGGAAGCCGCCGTTGATCAGGTTCTGCAGCGGGTCGTCATCGGACTCGGCGGTCTGGTAGCGGTCCAGGAAATGTTCATGACCACCATCGTCGTCGTGGAAATCCTCGTAGTAGATCAACTGGTGCCCACCGCATTCGCTGAGCAGCGACTGATACTCGGTGAGGCTGATCTTGAGGTGCTGCGCCACTTCGGTTTCCTGCGGCTGGCGACCGAGCTGCTGCAGCAAGGCCTGCATGGCTTCGTCTACCTTGCGGGCGTTCTGACGGATGCTGCGCGGCAGCCAGTCGCTGCTGCGCAGTTCGTCGAGCATGGCGCCGCGAATGCGTTGGACGGCATAGGTCTCGAACTGCGCGCCATGGGTCTCTTCGTAGCGGTTGACGGCGTCGAGCAAGCCCATCATGCCGGCCTGGATCAGGTCGTCCACCTCTACGCTAGGGGGCAATTTGGCCTTGAGCTGATGCGCCAGTTTCTTGACCAGCGGCGCATGCTGCTCCAGCACATCATTCTTGCCCTTTTTTCCCTTGACGTTATACATGCACGTCACACTCCCAGGCTTGCACCATCGGTTGCCATTCCGTAAGTGCTGCGGGCCGTATCGGCCGCCGTGAATTGCTTGGACAGGCGCTGGAAAGCCAGCGCCGCACCGGCAAAGGGAAACACATCCATCACCGCCCGCCCCTGGCCGGTAGCGCGGCGGATATGGTCGTCGGCCGGGATGGCGCCGAGGAAATTCAACTGCGCTGCCAGATAGCGGCTGGCGGCCTGGGCCATGTTGGCGTAGACGGTGCGCGCCTCGGCCTCGGTGGCGTCATTGACGATCAGGCTGAAGGGACGGCGTCCGATACGGTCGCTCAGGCTCTTCAGGAGCACGTAGGCGGCCTTGATCGAGGTGGCCGTGGTCGAGACCTGGATCACGATCTCGCCCATTTCCATGGTCGGCACCGGCAGCGACTGGTCACTGGCCAGCACGCCGTTGACGAGGGTGATTTCGGCCTGCTCGATAAGGCTGTCGAAAATCTCGGCCAGACGTCCGGCCTGGGGATCGCTGGCCGCCGGCACGGTACGGCGGGCGATGCGGGCCATGGCAAAACCTTCGGGCAGCATGCGGGTGGCCTCGCGCAAGGGACGTTCGGCACGCGCCACTTCCTGCAGGGTGGCGACGTCGTGGCGCAGGCCGATGCGGGTCAGCAGGCCGGTACTGGCCACGTCGCCATCGACAACCAGCACGTTATGCTTGGCCTGCGACAGGGATGCGGCAATATTGATGAGCATGGCGCTCTTCTCTTCTTCACCCAGCACCGAGAAGAAAGTGAACAGTCGGGGGACCGGACGCTCCAGCATCCGGCGCAGTCCGGCTGCCTGGTCGATATCGTAACTAGCCAAAGCTCACCTCGCGCAAACCTTTATCGTTCATGGACATCGCGGTGGGGCCGATCACGCCGGGCAGTTCGCCTTCCTGGAATTCAAAAGGGGCGGTCTCGCGTTTCTGCTTGAAAGCACGGTCTGCCAGGTACAGCTTGTTGGCCACGTGCAGGTCTTCCGGCACGCGCTGGCCGTTGGCGACGTAGTGCAGGTTGAGCTTGTGGCGGATCACCACGTCTAGCACGTTGCCGATGGTGGCAGCTTCATCAAGCTTGGTGATGATGCAGCCGGCCAGACCGGAGCTGGAATAGGCATGCACCACTTCATTGAGGGTACCACCGGTGGCAGTGGCGTTCAGGCACAGCAGACGCTTGATGTCCACGCCGGCACCGGCCAGCATGGCGTCCTGCTCGGCCACCATCTGGTCGCGCTGGCCTACCCCTGCGGTATCGATGAGCACGGTGTGCTTGCCCTTGAGTTCTTCCAGGGCGATGCGCAGGTCGGTCTCGTCCTTGACCGAGTGCACCATCACACCCAGGATCTTGCCGTAGATGCGCAATTGTTCGTAGCCGCCGATACGGTAGCCGTCGGTGGTGATCAAGGCCAGCTTGCCGGAGCCATGGCGCATCACGCAGCGTGCAGCCAGCTTGGCAGTGGTGGTGGTCTTGCCCACGCCGGTGGGGCCGACCAGGGCGAAGACTCCACCGTTTTCCAGCAGTTCGTTCTCGTTGGCCAGGGTGTTGAGGTTGCGCGCCAAGACCGACTTGACCCAGAACATGATGTCCTGCGACTTGGAGTTGGAGGGCAGGTTTTCAGTGATCAGGCGCGACAGGCTTGCCGAGAAGCCGGCGGCCAGCATTTCCTTCAGGACGATGCCCTTGAGCGGCTCGCGCTTTTGCGCGCCACCCCAGGAAATCTCGGCCAGCTGGGTTTCCAGCACGCCACGCATGGAGCGGATTTCGCTCATCACCTCGGACAGGATCTCGTCGTAGTCCTTGCCGTCGAATTCAGGCAGCGCCGAACGCGGACGTTGATCCTGTTCGGCAGCATCAGCAGCCCCGGCCGCTGGCGGCTGGGCCGCGGCACTGCCGGCACGACGGCTGCGCCAGACGCGCGCATCGGGGCCGGGTGCAGCTTCTGCTGCGCGGGCGGGCGCCCGACCCTGGGCCGGCTGGTCCAGCAGGGGCGCCTGCTCGGTACGCAGGGCGCGGGCCGGCTGCTGCGCCAGCGGCGAAGACAGCAGTGCGGGACGCTTGGGCTGCTGCGCCGGCGGCAGACCGGATTGCTGCTGCAGCGAGGCCGCCTGCGGGCGAGCCCCAGCTTCGCGCGCACCGGTGGGCGCCACCAGGGTGGTCATATCCTCGTTGGCCATGGCCAGGATCTCCACCCCGTCGGGAATATTGCGGTTGGAGAGAATGACGGCATCCGGGCCAAGCGCCTCGCGGACCTGACGCCAGGCCTCGCGAGAAGAATTGGCGATAAATTTCTTGACGTTCATGCTTGCCCTCCAACTAGGCTGGTAACTTTAATCGTTTTCGATTCTGGCACTTCAGCGTGCGACAACACGCGCAACTGCGGCATGGCACGACGCAGGAAGCGTGCCATCAGCGTGCGCAGCGGCGCCCCCACCAGCAGTACCGGCGCGTAGCCGAGCTGCTCCTGGCGCTGCGCCGCGATTTCGGTCTGCTGCACCAGCGAATCGGCCAGACCCGGCTCGATACCGCCGGTGTCGCCGCTGGCCTGCAGCGCCTGCATGAGCAGACGTTCGAGCTTGGAGTCCAGCGCCATGACCGGCAACTCGCTCTCGCCCGGGAAAATCTGTTGCACGATGGCCCGACCCAGCGCGATGCGGACGATGGCCGTGAGATCGGTCGGGTCCTGGATGCGCGCGGCGTGCTCGGACAAGGTTTCGATGATAGTGCGCATATCGCGAATGTGCACGCCTTCGGTGAGCAGGTTCTGCAACACTTTCTGCAAGGTACCCAGGGGCAACATCTTCGGTACCAGATCTTCCACCAGCTTGGGCGCTTCCTTGGCCAGGTGGTCCAGCAGGCTCTGCACTTCCTGGCGGCCCAGCAGCTCGGAAGCATGGGTGGTGATCAGGTGGTTCAGGTGGGTGGCGACAACGGTGCCGGCGTCGACCACGGTATAGCCCATGGTCGAGGCCTGTTCGCGCAGGCTGTTGTCGATCCAGACGGCCGGCAGACCGAAGGCCGGGTCGGAAGTCATCATGCCCGGCAAGGGGCCGGTCACCATGCCCGGGTTGATCGCCAGGTACTGGCCGGCATGCGCCTCGCCATTGCCCACTTCCACGCCTTTGAGGGTGATGCGGTAGGCCGAGGGTTTCAATTCCAGATTGTCGCGGATATGGATGGGCGGCGACAGGAAGCCGACCTCCTGGGCGAATTTCTTGCGGATGCCCTTGATGCGCTTGAGCAGTTCGCCGCCCTGCCCCTTGTCCACCAGCGGGATGAGGCGGTAGCCCACTTCCAGGCCCAGGGTATCGACCGGCATGACGTCGTTCCAGCTGGCCTCCTCGCCTTCGGCGGGCGCGGCCGCAGCTGCTGCGGCTTGCGGGGTGGCGGCGGCACTTTCGGCCTTGGCGGTCTGGACGCGCTTGCTGATGGCATACGCGCCACCGCCCATGGCAGCCGCCAGCAGCAGGAAGGCGATATGCGGCATGCCCGGGATCAGGCCCATGCCGCCGATGATGACGGCGGTGATGTAGAGCACTTCCGGCTTGGCGAAGAGCTGGTTGATCAGCTGGCCGCCCACGTCCTGGTCGTTGGCCACGCGCGAGACCACCACACCGGCGGCCGTCGAAATGATCAGCGAGGGAATCTGCGCCACCAGGCCATCACCGATGGCCAGCAACGTGTAGTTCTTCAGTGCGGCGTCGAAGGCCAGGTCGTGCTGGACCATCCCCACCACCAGACCGCCGACGATGTTGACCACGGTCACGATGATGCCGGCGATGGCGTCGCCGCGCACGTACTTGGAGGCACCGTCCATGGCACCGTAGAACTCCGACTCCTGTGCCACTTCCTTGCGGCGGGCGCGGGCCTCCGGCTCACCGATCAGGCCGGCATTGAGGTCGGCGTCGATCGCCATCTGCTTGCCCGGCATCGCATCCAGGGTGAAGCGCGCACCCACTTCGGCGATACGGCCGGCACCCTTGGTCACCACCATGAAGTTGATGATGGTCAGGATCACGAACACCACGATACCGACCGTGTAGTTGCCGCCGATCAGGAAGTGACCGAAGGCTTCGATCACCTTGCCGGCGGCGTCCGGGCCGGTATGGCCCTCGGTCAGCACGACCCGGGTCGAGGCCACGTTCAGTGACAGGCGCAGCATGGTCGACACCAGCAGCACCGCCGGGAAGGCGATGAAATCCAGCGGCTTGACGGTATAGAGCGCCGTCATCAGCACAATCACCGAGAGCGAGATGTTGAAGCTGAACAGCAGGTCCAGCATGAAGGCTGGCAGCGGCAGCACCATCATCGCCAGCATCATGACGATCAGGATCGGCGCGGCGAAGGCCTTGCCGCTCTTGATCGGCACCCAGGCCGGAATTTTCATCGTATTGAGTTTGGTCGCCATCGTTACTGCCTGCTTCTATTCTTGGGGCCGCGTGTCTTGGGAGGGGCAGTGGCCGGATCGAGGTCCTTGGGCACGGCCAGGTCGGTCGGTTCCACCGGACGGTCGCCACCGAACTTGCCAAAGGTGCGCAACTGGAACACGTAGGCCAGCACCTCGGCCACGGCGGTATAAAGGGCTTCGGGGATCTCGTCGCCGATCTCGGTATGGGTGTGCAAGGCGCGCGCCAGGGGCGGTGCTTCCAGCAGCGGCACCTTGTGCTCGCGCGCCAGTTCGCGGATCTTGGCGGCGATGTCGTCGGCACCCTTGGCCACCACCTTGGGTGCACCCATCTTGCCTTCGGTATATTTCAGCGCGACCGCATAGTGGGTCGGGTTGGTCACCACCACGTCGGCGGTAGGCACCTCGGCCATCATGCGGCGGCGTGCCATGGCGCGCTGCATTGCGCGGATCTTGCCCTTGACGTGAGGATCGCCTTCGGATTCCTTGTGCTCCTGCTTGACCTCTTCACGCGTCATGCGCAGCTTGCGGCCGTAGTTCCAGATCTGATAAGGGACGTCCAGTACGGCAATGAGGATCAGCGCCGACACGATGGTGATGAAGCTCACCCATAGCAGATACGCCGAATGGGCGCCGGCGGTCTTGAGCGATTCCACGCCCAGCCCCAGCACGGCATCAATCTGGCCGCGAATGGCCAACCAGGCAACGGTCCCCACCAGCAGCGTCTTGAGGACAGCCTTGCCCAGCTCGACCAGGGAGTTGACCGAGAACATGTTGCCAAAACCGCTGATGGGATTGAGCTTGCTGAACTTGGGCGCCAGCGATTCGACGTTGAACAGCCAGCCGCCCAGCATCAGGGGCGCGGCCATGGCAGCCAGGGTCATCATGAAGGCGATGGGGATCATGGCAATGGCCACATCCAGCAGATGGGCGCTGAGCATGTTGAACAGCACCACCGGATCGAAGGCCGCGGCACGCTCCATGCTCAGGGTAGCGACCATGATGCGGTCCAGGCTGGTCACGACCGGGCCGCTGAAGGCCCAGACGCAACTGCCGCCCACCAGCAGCATCAGGCAAGTGGCCAGCTCGCGCGAGCGCGGCACATCACCCTGCTCACGAGCACGCTCAATGCGTTTACTCGTGGCGGGTTCTGTCCGCTCCATATCGCTGTCTTCGGCCATCCGCCGTATCCCCCTGCAAAACTGCTTGCCCCCCGGCGTCGCGTGCGCTGGACGGATTTCTAGAACAATAGGCTAGGATTATTGGCGACCGGGAGGCGCCATCATCACGGGAATAGGGGCGAAAACGTCCCCCATTTCGGACTAGGCAAAAGCCCCAGGCTCTGCCTTGGACAGAACGGCGCGTCTCGAAGGCGGTGTACCGCACGCTTCTTCGGGCATGGGCGATACAAAGCAAAGTCAGATTTGCATGTTGAATGGGATACGTGGCATTTCCACGACATGCTAGACAAGCAACAATGACGAAGGCCTTGCATATTGCCCATCAGACAATATGCAAGGCCTTCGATGAAGATACCCGCAGGATCAGAAGCCCAGGCTCTCCAGCAGATCGTCGACCTGCCCCTGGTTGGCGATGACATCCTTGCCGGCCGGGTCGATCTGGGGGCCATTGAGCAGGCCCGTATCTTCGCGTTTGGTTTCCGAGGGCGAGTAATCGACCAGCAGTTGCACCAGTTGCGACTCCAGGTCGTGTGCCAGCTTGGTGACGCGCTTGATGACCTGACCCGTCAGGTCCTGGAAATCCTGCGCCATCATGATGTCCAGCAGTTGCTGCTTGGTCACGCTGCTGTCTTCGCCAGCCTGCGCCAGGAAGGCCGAGGTGCGGGCACCCAGTTCGCGGTACTGGGCTTCCGAGAAGCTGCCGGCGGTAGCCGCTTCCCACTGCGCCTTGAGCTCGCCGGCACCGTCGTGGATGCGCTCCTGCAAGGGGCTGGCCAGTTCAGTGGCATTGAGCACACGCTGGGCGGCCTGTTCGGTCATGCGGGCCACGTATTCCAGGCGGTCACGCGCGTCGGGCATGTCGCTGGCGGCGCGCTCCAGCAGGCGGTCGAAGCCCAGACCGCGCAAGCTGTCGTGCAGGTTGCGCGTCATGTGGCCGATACGGACCAATACCTCTTCGCTGACCGCGGCACCCTCGGTGGACGCGGTACGGGCGGGATTGAGGCCGCCTTCCACCTCAGCCACCTGCAGCCATCTTTTCGAAGATCTTGCCCAGCTTCTCATCCAGCGTGGCCGCGGTGAAAGGCTTGACCACGTAGCCGTTGGCACCCGCCTGGGCAGCAGCGACGATGTTTTCCTTCTTGGCTTCGGCGGTGACCATCAGCACGGGCAGCTTGGACAGGGCCGGGTCCTTGCGGATTTCCTGCAGCATGGTCAGGCCATCCATGTTGGGCATGTTCCAGTCGGAGACGACGAAATCGAACTGGTCGCTACGCAGCTTTTGCAGCGCCTGCACGCCATCTTCGGCCTCGTCCACATTGGTGTAGCCCAATTCCTTGAGCAGATTGCGCACGATGCGGCGCATGGTCGAGAAATCGTCGACGACTAAGAACTTGGTATTGGGACCCGACATGCTAAGACTCCATCTGAACAATTGAATTCGTGGATAACGGCAAGTGCCTAGGCTCACTTGAACCGAATCCTTCTTATCTTCCCAGCTTGAGGTGAACCCTCAGGCTGCCTCTCATATGCAACGCATTGTAGTGCAGCAACAGCAAATTTGGCAGAACAATAAGCGTATCGCGCGGCTTCAAACCCGCAGGGCACGGCTTCCGTGTTCCGCCAGCCACGCCAGTACCCTGCCCGGCATGGCCTGCAGTGAAAGAACCTCATGCGCCGCACCAATGGCGATGGCTTCGCGGGGCATGCCGAAGACCACGCAGGAGGCCTCGTCCTGGGCAAAGTTGTAGGCGCCGGCATTGCGCATTTCCAGCATGCCCTGTGCGCCGTCCTTGCCCATACCGGTCAGGATCACGCCCACGGCGTTCTTGCCGGCGCAGGTCGCAGCCGACTGGAACAGCACATCCACTGACGGCCGGTGGCGGTTCACCGGCGGGCCCTGGTCGAGCTGGGTCATGTAGTTGGCGCCGCTGCGCACCAGCTTCAGGTGGGAATGGCCGGGTGCAATATAGGCGTGCCCCGGGAGCACGCGCTCGTTGCCGGCCGATTCCACAACGGAAATCTTGCACAGGTTGTTCAGGCGCTGGGCGAAGGAACGGGTGAATCCTTCGGGCATATGCTGGGTGATCAGGATGCCGGGGCAGTCGGAAGGCATGCGGATCAGGAATTCCTTGATGGCCTCGGTGCCGCCGGTGGAAGCACCGATGATGATCAGCTTTTCGCTACTGGTGAGCGGATTGCGGATCTGCGGCAAAGCCTCGCCGGGGGTGGCGGCCTGCTCGGCCGCACGTGACGGGCGAGCGCGCACGCGTGCCTTGGCGGCGGCGCGTATCTTGTCGGCGATCATGTCGGCATATTCCTGCATGCCGCTCTGGATGGAGATCTTGGGCTTGGTGACGAAATCGATGGCGCCCAGTTCCAGCGCCCGCAGGGTGATTTCGGAACCACGCTCGGTCAGCGAAGACACCATCACCACCGGCATGGGGCGCAGGCGCATCAGCTTTTCCAGGAAATCCAGGCCGTCCATGCGCGGCATTTCCACGTCCAGCGTCAGCACGTCCGGGTTGGTCTGCTTGATCAGCTCGCGGGCGATGATCGGGTCGGGCGCCACGCCCACCACTTCCATGTCCGGCTGGCTGCCGATGATTTCGCGCATGACACTGCGGATCAGTGCGGAGTCGTCGACGATAAGAACTTTAATTTTCATCACTCAATCACTCTAATTTCGGAATTACCCTGCTGACTGATCATGGCCGTCAGAACAGGTCCACCTCGCCGCCCACCGGCTTGGTGACCAGCTTGCTGGCGTAGGCTTTTTCGCGGTCCACCAGGGTATTGTTGTGCATCTGTTTCAGCTTTTTCACCAGCACCTTGCCGGTGCGGGGGAAGAAATACACCTTGCGGGGATAGATATCGTTCAGGTCCTCGGCCACCACACGGATGTTTTCTGCCTTGAGGTAGCGCCGTACGAATTCGGCATTGCGCTCGCCCACGTTGATGGCCGAAAAGCCGCGTAGCACGTTGCCGCCGCCGAATACCTTGGCTTCCAGGTTTTCGCGCCGGGCCCCGGCCTTGAGCACTTCGTTGATCAGCACTTCCATGGCATAGGTGCCATAACGGGCCGAGGCCGAGATCGGACTGCCATCGTCACCACCCCCGTCGGGCAACATGAAATGGTTCATGCCACCAATGCCGGAGACACGATCCCGGATACAGGCCGAGACGCAGGAGCCCAGCACGGTGACGATCATCATGTCCTTGCCGGTGAAGTAATACTCGCCCGGCAGGATCTTGGCGGCGTCGCAATCGAAGGTGCGGTCGTAGTAGAGATTGGTGGCAATCTGCTCGGACGCCTGACTCATGGCTTGGTCCTTGCGCCACGCTGCGTTGCGTTGAGTTCATAGACCGTCTTGCCTTTGAGCTTGAGGGCATCGGAGACATACAGGAAGTTCTCCGAATGGCCGGCGAACAGCAAGGCATGAGGCTTCATCAATGGAACGAATCGGGACAGGATCTTGCTCTGGGTAGGTTTATCGAAATAGATCATCACGTTGCGACAGAAGATCACATCGAACTGACCGTTGATGGGCCAGCCATCGGCCAGCAGGTTCAGTTGCTTGAAGGTGATCAGCTTGCGCAATTCCGGGCGCACGCGCACGTAACCCTCATGGTTACCCTTGCCACGCAGGAAGAACTTCTTGACCCGTTCGGGCGCCATCTTTTCGATGCGCTCCATGGGATAGACGCCATTGGCGCCGGTGGCCAGGACATTGGTATCGATGTCGGTGGCCACGATCTGCACCGGTGGCGTCATCGAGCCATAGGCCTCGCAGGCGGTCATGGCGATGGTATAGGGCTCTTCCCCGGTAGAAGCCGCCGAGCACCAGATGGTGGCCGGCTCCTTCAGGGTCTTGAGGAAATCCGCCAGGATGGGGAAATGGTGAGCCTCGCGGAAGAACGAGGTCAGGTTGGTGGTCAGGGCGTTGGTGAAGGCTTCCCACTCGTCGGAGTCGTGGGTGCGTTCGAGCATGTCGAGATACTGCTGGAAGGAAGTGATGCCGGTGGCCCGAAGGCGCCGCGCCAGGCGGCTGTACACCATCTCCTGCTTGCTGTCGGCCAGGGCGATCCCGGCCCGCTGGTAGATCAGGCCACGCACGCGCTCGAAATCACGGCTATTGAAATCGAACTCCTTGCCGGATGATTCGCCCTTGCTTGGCACCGTAGGCTTCACTGTCTTTCCTTCCCTCGCGCAGCCCGCTCGCAGGCCGACCACTTGCTGTCTATCGCCCGTCCCATGCGGGCGAGCGTCCCCTCGTCGAATAATCTAACAGGCGCCGGACGGGGTCAAGCGAATCAGCCTCGGAAATGAAATGGTTTTACCCCCCTATTGCGACAAGTCAATCCGACACGGGCATGCATACCCTTCTCAAACCTTGGAAATCCTCACCGGCCTTGCCCCGCGCGGGGCGGCCGACGCCCGTACTGCAGTGGACGGCGCCGGGGTGGCAGACGTAGTAGTCGAGACCACCGGTACCGCCGCAGGCGCAGCCGCATGGCTGGACCGATAGCCGACCCGGAAGCCGCCCCAGTGCTTGCCATTGACATAGATCGGCACCGACAGGTCGTGCATCACCTCACCGGTATCGCGCTTGTAGGTCTGCAGCAGGAAAGGCTTGGTATTGGCCCCGCAGCGCTTGCCGGTGCGGTCACTGAAGATGCGCTTGGTACGATTGTTGACCAGGTCGACATCATAATTGCCGGTCAACGGCTGGGAAAACTTCTTGTTGTGAGTAGGAAAGTAGCCGTTGTTGTCCACCGCACCGGCATAGGCCAGTTGCGGCATGCGCTCCAGCAGCGCCTCTTGCAGTGCGGGCAATACGCGGTCGGTAAAGCCGTCGAACTGGCTGGAGTGTTTTTGTGGCGAGGTATTGGCAATCGGCTTGTAAGTGCGATCGAAGAGCGCCGCCTCGGAAATCTGCCCGGCGCGGATCGCCTTTTCGAACAGGCTCCCCACCGCCTGCGCGGCTTCTGCGGCGGCCTCGCGGATCTCATCATGACCGCTGCGCGCACCGCCATCGACGATGGCCTCGAACACCGCCTCCGCCCGCTCTGACAGCAGCATCGCCGACGCCGCCACGCGGGGCAGCTCACCGTCGGTCTGCAGCATGCCGTTGCGGATGTCGGTGATGGCCTCGGCGATTTCCTGGGTCGTCTGGACATGTTCGCGCGAGGCCACAGCGATTTCCTCGATCTGCTCCTGCGACTGGCTGGAAGAACGCTCGATGCTGTTGAGCAGCGTATGCACCTTCTCCACGTTCTGGGCCGCCTCCAACACCTTGCTGCTCAGCGAGTTCATCCCCGAGGCCGCCCGCTCGGCCTCTTCAGTGATGGCGCGCACCATGACGCCGATGTCGTCGGTGGCTTCCTTGGTGCGCTGGGCCAGTTGCCGCACCTCCCCTGCCACCACCGCAAACCCGCGCCCCTGCTCGCCGGCGCGCGCGGCCTCGATGGCCGCGTTCAATGCCAGCAGATTGGTACGGGCGGCGATTTCACTGATGACCTCGGTAATGCCATGGATGCGGCGCGACTTTTCCTGCAGTTGCGCCATCATCGACGATGCCGACAGGGCGTCGGTGCGCGCCTGCCCGATCTGCTGCAGGCCGCGATCGACCTCGGCCCGGCCGCTGACGCTCTCGGTACGCACTTCGGCGGCGATCGCCGAGGCGCGCTCCGCATTGGCGGCAATCTGCTCGGTGGTGGCCGCATTCTGCTCGGCGCTGGCAGCAATCCGATCGGCCGCTCCCACGTCCTTGCTGATCTTGTTCTTGATGGTATCGACGAAGAACGAGGTTTCAGCTGCACCGATCATGATGTGATCAATTTCGCCGCTGATCCTGTCGACCATCGCATCGCCACGAGGCTGCCCACGGCCGCGCGCCAGCGCAAAACCGACCAGGCCCAGCAGCACGGCCACGCAACTGACCAAAGGTGCCGCCAGCCAGCGCCCTGCCCCCATGGCATCCAACGCCAGCGCCGCACCGCCACCGAGTACCAGCCCGGCCAACCAGGGCAATGCCACCTGCCAGGCCTGCGACGTCACCCCGGCGCCGGCCGCCCGCGCACTCTTGTTCTTCGCCATCGATGTCTCCTTGCGGGTAGCCCCGCTTCTTGTATTTCCGCCCTGGGCAGAGTTGGCTGCGGACGAAACATGACGCAACACGCCGCATTGTCCCGAGGCTAAAGCGCAGAGCTTACGTATAACTGAATAAAACTGCACATGGGCAAGTATTTTTTCACAGCATGGGAATGTATGCAGTGTCCCGGATTGCGGCAAAACGCCCCTCACCTCATGCAGCCCGGGACAGCTTATAATGGCGGCTTTATAGGATAGGGGGGTATGGTATATGGCACACCTGAAGCAAGACAAGGATGCCCTGCTCAACCGTGTGCGACGCATCGGCGGCCAGGTCCAGGCCCTGGAACGCGCACTGGAAGGTGACGCCGAGTGTGGCCGCACCCTGCACCTGGCCGCCGCCATCCGCGGCGCGGTGCACGGCCTGATGGACGAATTGATCGAAGCCCATGCCCGCGAACATGTGGCCCGCCCCGGGCTGACCGACGAGGAACGCAAGCAAGGACTGGAAGAAGTCCTGGAAGCCATCCGCCGCTACGCCAAATAAGGAAACGACATGCCAAGCACCTCCCCCTTGCGCCATGACCACGTCTATCTTGGCGCCAACCACGACCGCAATACCCGCCGCACCCTGTGGGTGGTCGCCCTCACCGCCGTGATGATGGTGGCCGAAATCGCTGCAGGCTACCTGACCGGATCGATGGCACTGCTGGCCGACGGCTTTCACATGGCGACCCACACTGGCGCGCTGGCCATTGCCGCCGGCGCCTATGTATTCGCCCGCCGCCATGCCCATGATGGGCGCTTCAGCTTCGGCACCGGCAAGGTCGGCGACCTGGCCGGCTTCGCCTCCGCACTGGTACTGGCGGTGATTGCCATCGGCATCGGCGGCGAATCCCTGTGGCGCCTGGCCAGCCCGAGTGCGGTCGATTTCAATGAAGCCATCCCGATCGCCGTGGTCGGACTGATCGTCAACATCGCCAGCGCCTGGCTGCTGATGGATGGGCATCATGGGCATCATGGGGATCACGACCATCACGGTCATCCGGGTCATCACGATCATGATCACGGGCATGCGCATGAACACCATGCCCATCCTCAGGACGGGCATGGACACGGCCACCATCACCATGGACACGACAACAATCTGCGCTCGGCCTATCTGCACGTCGTGGCCGACGCCCTGACCTCGGTGCTGGCCATTGCTGCCCTGCTGGCTGGCCTCTATCTGGGCTGGACCTGGCTGGATCCCTTGATGGGCGTGGTGGGTGCCGTGGTCATTGCACGCTGGTCGTATAGCCTGCTGCGCTCCAGTGCGGCGGTGCTGCTCGACGTGACCGATGCCCAGGTCGCTGCCCGCATAGAGCAGGTGCTGGCCGGCGCAGAGGTACAGATCGACGACCTGCATGTCTGGCGCATTGGACCGACTGCGCGGGCGGCAATTGTGAGCGTATCCGCCGCGAAGGCGACTTCTGAGGATCTGCTTCGTCAGAAATTATCGGAAGTGGACGGCCTGCGACATCTCACGCTGGAATTGCGACTGCGCTGATACCGGCGTGGTGAGCCCCCCCCCCCCACACACACAGAAATGAAAAACAGCGGCCTAGGCCGTAATGCCGTTCAGTTAAGCTTGTTACCAGCCCGAAAGCTTGCTCAGACTTTGTTTGCGCCATCGCTGGCCGTTCGTCCTGAGTAGCGGCGTAGCCGCGTATCGAAGGCGCGCCACAAGCTGAGCAGCGCCCCTTCGACAGGCTCAGGACAGGCTTCGATACGGCCCTCAAGGGCCTACTCAGTCCGAACGGTTTCAAATGGCGGGAAGAGAACTAGGGAAGAGAAACAAGCAAAATCGCCGCGCCAAAGTCATCTGGCGCGGCGATTTTTTCTTAACTGAACCGTATTAGCGGCCTAGGCTGCTGTTTTCGCGTTATGTGTCGCTTTTCTCCTATATGCAGCATTCGGCATCAATCAGCGCCAGCCGCGATGCCAGCCATAGTGCGGATGATGCCAGCCCCAGCCGTAATAGGAGTGGTATTCCCAGACCCAGCCGGGTCCGGGCGAAGCGTAGGTCGGCTGCACGTAGACCACACCCGGGGGCGCAACGTAGGTCGGCTGTGCCACGTAGGCGGGCCGCACGGTAGGCGGTGCGACCACGCAGCCGCTCAGGGCCGCGACCACGGCCACGGCCGGAATCAATAGTAGGGATTTCATGCTTGCGCTCCTGATCTTGTTTGGCGGAATGTGCCGGCTAGGGTTGGCCGGCTGCCACTTATAAGTGGTGATCAGATAACGGATGGGGTTAAGCACGGGCGGACGCAGAATTGTGTGTTTATGTAACCTCGCCCCCCCCGTTCCCGCCAGGTTCAAGCCCCACGCAAAATCGATCACGCCAATGAAGAGCTCGCGCGGGTCGAACCTGATGGAATCTTTCGCCCCATGAAAGCAGCCAATGGGCGTTCGACGTACCGGTTGATCAGGTAGGCAAAAACGATAACCGTCGCGCAAACTAGCGCCAACAACAGACACTTGTCCAGCCTGTTACCGATCAGGTTGTAAAACACCAGCCCGACATTCAAGTGGATCAGATAGATCGGGTAGGACAGACTGCCTAGCAGGCGTGAAACACCTGCATAGGTGGCAGAGGTCGATCGACGGGTGATGACCACGACAAACAGCAGGTAGAACGCCGTGCAAATGACGACAACCGATTCATTGTAGTAGGCAAGGCCCGTGTAATGGGCAGCCCGCCGCACCAGATCCAGAAGCTCATAGTGGATGCCCACGGGTAGGGTCAATACCAGTAGCGCGAGCCGGAACCACGTAACACCTCGCTTGGAAATGCGATAGAAGAGACAACCGGCGATGAAAAAGCTGGCGAAATTGGTAATGAAATACTTTTCCACCAGCTCGCTCTTCAAAAAGATCTGCAGGATCGACAACAATAACCAAGCTGCCAAGACCCATTCAATCCTTGCCATCTGCCCCAGGAGCAGGACGAAAAGAACCAGAAGATAGAACTTCAATTCCACCAGCAACGTCCAGTAGACCCCATCGACAAAACCAATGCCGAAGAATCCGTTGAGCATGGTCATGTTCAAAACATATCGCGGCACGGTGAGATGAAAGATATGGTTGATGAAGATATAGGTGAGAACGAAGCTGACTGTGCAGCAGAACCAGTAGGCAGGATACAGACGCAGCACGCGCGAGCGCAGGAAGACACGAGGCGTGACGTTCTCCGAACTCATCAAGATGACGAAACCGGAGATCATGAAAAACAGATTGACTGCCAGGTAGTTGTACTTGACGAAGTTGGCAACCTCGCCGTAGAACACTGGAGAGTAATCATCCCCCTGTGCAAAACCGCGGACCAGATAATGCAGCAGCATGACACCGACTGCGGCGCAAAAACGAAGGATATCAACGTCGTGATAGCGCCGATGGGCTTGGGTAGATCGCCCGGGCTGATTTGACTGGTTCATCGCGAGGTCACTCCGCAAATTCTGTAGAGACCTCGCGCAAGGCGATGCGGTTGCAGTAATTCGGAGTTTTTTCTCGCACAGCACAAAGCGCCATGCCTTATTCGGGCCGAACCGGGGGCATCAAAAGTGAGGCAGCAAAGAAAAACAGCACTGAAATCAAGCTCTCGCCTAATCACAGTGCTGTATATGCGTGACTTTCGTCACGCTTTCAAATTGATTGGTCGGGACGGTGTGATTCGAACACACGACCCCTTGCACCCCATGCAAGTACGCTACCAGGCTGCGCTACGCCCCGACTGAAGACAAAGATTATAGCAGCGAATATGTTATTAATTCAACTGTTTCTCAAAAACATTTTTAAATATTTCGGGCAGCTTCGCGAGGGCATCATTCCGGATCGCACGAACACACTGTTCAACCGCGATCCCGCAGCGTCGCCGCCGTATTCGTTCAGCGACCGCCAAAGAATTCGTTGAGCAAGAAATTCTGCAAGCCCTTTGTGTCTTCCGGCCGGGCAGAGAGGGTCACCACTCTACCCAGTCGCTGCGAGTCGAAATTGAAATCGCCTTGGTAATAACGGCGGATAAGCGCAATCATGTTGTCCACCACAGCCAGCTGCACATTGCCGCCAAAGCCGGCATCCACTTCGATCAACTGATTCTGACTCCGGCGCTGATCCGTGGTCCAGCCGCGGAAACTGTACTGCGCTACCCGCGGCCCCATGCTGATGATCTGGAAGACGCCGTTCGTGCCGCGCCCCCGTTTGTCCTGGAAGGCGATGTTGGCTCGGGCAATGTCATTGGCCGAAGGGTTTTCGGCAGCTCGCGCCGCCGCATTCTCCTGCGCCGCCGCCTGCTCTGCTTCTTCACGCCTTTGGCGATTGCGATTGGCGAAAGTCATGAAGTCTTCGGCAGGTGCTGCCTGAACCGACGCGGATGCATTGCTGCTGGGCGTGGGCGCCGTTGGGAGCGGCGACGCCTGACGCGCAGGTGTCGGACTGTGCCGGGGTGCCGACCTGGTCACCGCCTTCTTGGGGGGAGGCTGGACTTTCTTGGGTTCCGGTACAGACTTGGGTGGCTCCGGTTGCTCCACGCGCACCGGGGCTGGCGGACGTACGAAGCTGACCTGCAAGGGGGCATCGGGTCGACCTGGAGACTCCAGCTTGAGCGGCGCCTCATTGAGCTTGGCCCGCACAAACATGAATACCGCCGCATGGACAAGTACGGACGACACGATGCCCAGCACCGTGCGACGCCGGGAGCGGGAAATAATATCTGATCGGGTCGATGAAACGTTAAAACTCATACCATGTGGCGACAGCAGTGGGCGGCCGATCTGCGGTCGATGCCATTACGCTACGGATGAAACGCCCATGCGCCCCAACCTACACCCACCCTGTCAGGCCATCTATCAAGGAAGGCAACATTCTAGCCGGTTTTGCCATGGATACAGCGAGTTCAAGCCACGGGTACTGCTTACCAGGCAGCTCAACGCCAGCGCCCTCGCCCACCCCAGCCATTGCTGTAGCCAAAGTAGAAGGAAGACGACGGATAGCTGTACGCCGGATACGCGGGATAGGATGGATAAGCGTAATAGGGGGAATAAACCGGTTGGGCGGGATAGACAGCAGCACCATTGTATGGACTGACGGGCACAGCCACGCAGCCGCCCAGCAACAAGGAGGCAGGCAAGGCGGCCAGCAGAAGACCGCGATAGAGCGGTACACGGACAGAGGGCTTCATAGGCATTACTCCTTGGGCGCAGTTTGCCAACATCGCACTATCGCTCAGTCGCTTCCGACCAGCCACCCTCCTTACCTTTTGTTACGCGCTTCAGATTCAATTGACAGTCTACGAAGAAATCTTCAGCCCCGCGGCTTTTGCCACCGTTGCTACTGTCTATACCTGCAAGGCCATAATCAAACCGGACCCAGCTTATATAATCACGCCAAAGCCAGCAGCAGCAACGCCGATTGTCCGCTGCACAAAACATCACGAGACCTTTCCAACACGCCTGACGCCGCAATGCGCATGGCCTGAGCCTACGAACCCACCATGACCTCAGCCCGCCCCTCCTTGCCCAAACCCATCATCGTCATCGCGCCCGATTCGTTTAAGGGCTCTCTCTCGGCTGAAGAAGTCGCCGCGGCCATCGGCGCCGGGATCTCGGCCGCAATTCCTGATGCCCAAGTCCGTCTTTGTCCCATCGCCGACGGTGGCGAAGGCACGCTCGATGCGCTCATGCATGCGGGCGGCGAACGCTTCACCGTCAATTGCCGCAATGCCGCCGGACAAGACGCGAACGCACCCGTGGGCATCCTCAAGGATGGCAGTGCCGTCGTGGAATCGGCTGCCATCGTCGGACTGACCGACCCGGCAGGAACGGGCGTAGCGGTGCAATTGCGCACCACCCTGGGCGTAGGCGACGCGATCAAGAGTCTCCTGGATCGCGGCGCGCGCCGATTCCTGGTTGCGCTGGGCGGCAGCAGCACCAATGACGGCGGCGCCGGCCTGCTTGTGGCCCTGGGCGCGGTATTGCGGGATGGTGCCGGCGAGGCGATACCACCGCAACCCGCGCAGCTACACCGGGTAGTCAGCATTGATGTGTCCGCGTTGGACCCCCGCATCAAGGAAGCCCATTTCGTGGCCATGTCCGACGTTGATAATCCCCTGTGCGGCGAAGAGGGCGCAACGGCGGTCTTCGGACCGCAAAAAGGCGTGGCGGCCGACCAGGTTGCGGTAATAGACAGCGCCTTGCGACATTTCGCCAGCGTCCTTGAGCCGGCACTCGGCCGCCGGGCCTCGGATCAACCGGGCGCGGGGGCCGCAGGTGGTCTGGGGTATGCACTGCTGATGCTGGGTGCGCAATTCCGCTCGGGCGCAGAAACGGTGGCCGACCATATCGGACTGGATGATGCGCTGGCAGGTGCCGACTGGCTCATCACGGGCGAAGGTCGCAGCGACGCCCAGACTTTGCACGGCAAGGCCCCCTTCATCGCAAGCCAGCGCGCGCGCCGCGCAGGCGTCCCCACAACTCTGCTCTCCGGAGGCATTGATAGAACGTCGCTGGAAAAGCTGCAGACCGGATTTTCCGGCTGCTTTTCCATCAGCTTCGGCCCCATGAGCCTGCAAGACGCCATTGCACAGGCGCCGGGATTGCTACGCGACAGCGGCGAGCAGTTGGCGCGCCTGTGGCAAGCCGGCCGTAGCTGCTGACATCCCCCACCCCGCAGATTCCTGCGGGATCAGCTTCCATCACTCAAGCTACACCAGCCCCCCCCTCCACCGAAGCGACCTGATGCGGCATGGCATTGCGCAACAGGTCGTTTATCTTTTCTCGACCCGCCTCCGCAACATTTTTCAGGCAAGACAGCGGGTCACAGTGCGTCAATAAACTCACGCCAATTTTTACCGCCCGGCAAATGTAAAGTGCGGCAATTGAAAATTGCAAAAAATGCAATTTAATTTTGCAAGAAAAATTATCTTTTTATCTATTTTTAGACGATTTTAGTTATTAATTCGACAAATAAATTGCCCCGTGGATTTGTTCGTTACCGCACCGCAACAAAGCTCATCAATTCCCTGGCAGAAACTCTCGTAATCCTTTACTGGAGCGGGTTTCAGGCGATAAGAAAATTCAAAAAAAAGCTGATTTCAGGCTGATTTTTATTGCTCAGCCAGCGAACGCAATGTTATATTTCCGACATCAACACATTGTTTGTTAAATCCTGTCAGTTTTTGTCAGGACAGGATGATTTTTTGGCAACAAAAAGATTGACTGCGACGAAGCTGTCCCAGGGCAATCCAGCATCAAAGTGAGTTGATTTGCTTTTGAATGGAGAGCGCCACGCGCAATCCTCGTCATAAATAAGATGTGAACCTAAAGGATTGATCCCATGAAAAAACTTCTCGCCGCTTCCGCCATTGCGCTGGCATTGTCCATGGCTGGCACCGCAGCCCATGCAGCTGTTACCACACTGACCCTGGTCAACGATCAGGTCGGCTTCAGCGCCTCCCATACGGGCGCTTTCAGCGATACCTACAACTTCACGATCAGCAACCTGTCGGATCTGTCATCTTCGGTGACGGCTTCCATCGTTACCCGTTCGACCACTGCCCCGACCACGCTGACCAGCTTCTTGCTGACCAGCATTGCAACTGGCGCCACCTACGCCAGCTCTTCCAGCACCAGCATCACCACCACCAACGGCGTAACTAAGTACGAGACGACTTACGGCATTTTGGCCACTTCGCTGACAGCCGGTCTCTACAAGCTGACCGTCACCGGCAACGGCTCCTATGGTGGCAACCTGACCCTGATCTCCTCGGTTCCCGAAGCATCCACCACCAGCATGATGCTGGGTGGCTTGGCGCTGGTGGGCATGATGGCATGGCGTCGTCGTCGCGGCGACCAGAAGCTGTCCATGCCCATGGGCATGACTGCCGCCTGATCAGCAGCAAGGCAATACGTAGAGAAAACGCCCGAGCAATCGGGCGTTTTTTCATTTGGGGGCGAGCTTCATGCAAGCCTGCAGGCAAATATCCTGCTCCTTCCCGGCCGCGGGCTCAAAAAAAAATGGCCCGCGTTATGCGCGGGCCTGGCGGAACGAACGACAAAAACGAGAGCGCTTAGACTTCGTCGATCTTCACTGCCGTCGAAACTACGCGAGCCGGCGCCCCGACCACCGTGGCACCCGCAGGGACATCGTGCAACACCACCGACATAGCCCCGATCTTGCACCCATCTCCCAGACGGATGCCACCGAGCACCTGCGCATAGGCGCCGAACTCCACATCATCGCCGATCACCGGAGACGGACCGCCTGCATGACGATTGCCGATGGTCACGCCCTGTCGCAAGGTGCAGCCTGCGCCAATGACAGCCTGTTCATTGACGAAGATATTGCCGAAGTGCCAGATACGCAAGCCGGGACCGATCCTGGCGCCACGTGGAAGACTGATACCGAAAGCGGTTTCGGTCAGCCGGAACAGCGGCCAATACAGCGCGTTCTGCAGCTTGCGGGCAAGACCGGGCGGTCTTGCCTCGATACGCCGCCCCCAGCGATAGACCCAGATGGCCCAGATCGATTGTTCTTTCAGAAACGGACGGCGCAAGTTATAGCGCTCCAGATCGGCCAGCCAGTCAGGGTCCCGCGACATCTTTTTTCCTCTCAAAATCACTGATTATTCAATCTTCTCTCGGCATCAATCAGCATCAAACGCTATCTTGACGTCTTGTCATTATTTGCGAATAAAAGTTCACTCAATGACAACAAAAAGTATGCACCTATTCAGCGCGGCATTTCAGGCAAAAATGCGACTGTGCAGCGCAACAATATGATAAATTTGTCGAACAAGCCAGTAACTGCAAGCAAATGCCGGGAAATTTCCACTCAGCAAATTTTTGTGGAACTTTTTCTTTCATATTTGAATCTTTGCACCTGGCCAGATAAGAACATCACAGTTCCTCGCGCCTTGCCTACCGGGCGGACGTCGGGGACACGTGAACCCGACGTCGCAACGTCCACCCATGACAAGAGCAAATGCCGCCAGCTGAAACTGTCGTATCGATGTCACCGACCTGCCCGCCTCTGCGGTTACCAAAATCACGAGCAGGGGCAGCGATCGGCACACCTGAGCCGCAACCGAAGCGTAGCTGATGACCAGGATGACCTCCCTGCGCGGCAGGCACCCAGCCATGGGGCACCGAACTCCCTCACATGAAAGCACTTCCATGACCACCGTATCACACCGCCCCGACATGACGAACACGCTGGCGCCCCGGCCGGCGGCGCTGGGCTGAGGTCCCGTATGCGCTGTATCGCTGTCATCCCGGCACGCTTTGGCTCCAGCCGCCTGCCCGGCAAACCGCTGGCCGACATCCTGGGCAAGCCCATGATCCAGCATGTCTACGAACGCGTGAAGACTCTGGAAGAACTGGCCGATGTGGTGGTGGCCACCGACGATGAACGCATCGTGGCGGCGGTCAACGCCTTCGGTGGCAAGGCCGTCCTGACTTCGCCTGACCATCCTTCCGGTACCGATCGTCTGCGCGAGGTCATGCAACACCATCCGGCCGACCTCTATCTCAACGTGCAAGGTGACGAACCGCTGGTCAATCCGGCGCACCTGCGCAGCCTGCTGCAAGCCATGCTGGGCGCACCGCAGGTGCAGGTCGGCACTCTCTGCCATCCGATCAGTGCCAGCGAGGCGGAGAACCCCAATACCGTGAAGGTCGTGCGCAATCGTGCAGGTGACGCGCTGTATTTCAGCCGCGCACGCATTCCCTTCGAACGCGAGTCCACCGGCAAGACGCGCTACTTCAAGCACATCGGGGTCTACGCCTATCGTGCCGAGCTGCTGGCGGCTTTCCCGGAATTGCCCGCCAGCGAGCTGGAGCGCGCGGAAATGCTGGAGCAACTGCGCATCATGGATGCCGGTTGGCAGATCCGCGTCATCGAAGTCGATCACGCTGCCACTGGGGTGGATACTCCAGCCTGCCTGGAGCGCGTACGTGCCCTGATGGCTGGCCTGCCCGATCCGGCGCTCAAAGCTGGCAGCCTGGCGGATCTGAAGCTGGTGATCACCGATATCGACGGTGTTCTCACCGACGGCGGCATCTGGTACGACGACAGCGGCGAATGCCTCAAGCGCTTCCACGTGCGTGATGGCATGGGCATCAAGATGCTGCAGGAAGCCGGTGTCAACGTGGCCGTCATCTCCGGCCGCGATTCGGCCACGCTGCGCCGGCGGCTGGCCGACCTGGGCATCACCGCATTCCACCTGGGCGCCAAGGACAAGGCCGCCGCCTGCCAGGACATCATGGCGCAATACGGCGTCGGTCGCGAAGCCACGGCCATGATCGGCGATGACAGCATCGACCTGCCCGGCTTCGCCGCCTGCGACTGGCCGGTGGCCGTCGGTGACGCAGCTGACTACGTCAAGCGCCATGCCCGCATCGTGCTGGCCAAGCCCGGCGGCCACGGTGCTTTCCGGGAATTTTCCGACAGTGTATTGAACGCCCAGAACCGTTCTGCCATCTATGACAGCGTTGCTGGTTATGCCCAGGCCATGAGCCGCATGACGCAGTGACCCGCCCCAACAGAAACAAGTGAGCACACCATGAGAAAAACCGGTATCCGGGTATTCCAGGAACAGGCGCAAGCCTTGAACATGATCGCCGAGCGCCTGGCCGACGAATTCGAACAGGCCGTCGAGCTGATGTACAACACCCGCGGTCGCGTGATCGTCTCAGGCATGGGCAAGTCGGGCATCATCGGCAGCAAGATCGCCGCCACCCTCGCCTCCACCGGCACATCGTCCTTCTTCGTGCACCCGGGTGAGGCCTATCACGGCGACCTGGGCATGTTCACCGAGGCCGATACCGCGATCCTCATCTCCTACAGCGGCGAGACCGAAGAGGTGATCCGCCTGATTCCCTCCCTGCGTCACTTCGGCCTGCGCATCATCGCCATCGTCGGCAAGCGCAATTCGACCCTGGGCAAGAATGCGGATGTGGTCCTGGATGTTTCGGTACCGCGTGAAGCCTGCCCCAACAACCTGGCCCCGACCACGTCCACCACCGCCACCCTGGTGATGGGCGATGCCCTGGCCGTGGCGCTGATCGAGAAGCGTGATTTCAAGCCCAACGACTTCGCCCGCTTCCACCCGGGCGGCAGCCTGGGCAAGCGCCTGCTCACCCGCGTCAAGGATGTGATGCACACCCAGGTGCCCTGGGTCATGCAAGACACCCCCCTCATCGACGTGATCGGCCAGATGACCGAAGGCGGCCTGGGCATGGCCCTGGTCAGCGATGACGGCAAGCGCCAGACCCTGAGTGGCGTGATCACCGACGGTGACTTGCGCCGCGCCCTGGCCGCCCGCAAGGACATCTATCACATCACCGCCGCCGACCTGATGAACCGCTCGCCCAAGACCGTCCCGGAAAGCGAAATGTTCGTCGACGCCGAAGCCAAGATGCTGGAACTGAACATCACCGCCCTGGTGGCACTGAACCAGGAACAGCACGTGGTGGGCGTACTCAAGCTGCTGGACGCCAAGCGTCTGTGATTTCGGTGCAAACCGAAGTATTCTCCCCCTCCAGGCGCGACCCGGTCGACGCCGTAATTTGAACAATCACCTCCTGCATGAGGAAACGGAACATGATCAAGATCTTTGATATCGAGGTTGGAAACGAACTGCCCTTCGTCCTTTTTGGCGGCATCAACGTGCTGGAATCTGAACAATTCGCCGTCGATGTCTGCGGTGAATACGTGCGCGTCACCAAGGAACTGGGCATCCCCTATGTGTTCAAGGCCTCCTTCGACAAGGCCAATCGTTCCTCCATCAAGAGCTACCGCGGCCCTGGCCTGGACGCCGGCCTGAAGATCTTCGAAGCCGTCAAGAAGGCGCACGGCGTGGCGGTGCTGACCGATGTGCACGAGCCCTACCAGGCCGCCGAAGTGGCCAGCGTCTGCGATGTGCTGCAGCTGCCCGCCTTCCTGGCACGCCAGACCGATCTGGTGATCGCGCTGGCCAAGACCGGCAAGGTGATCAACATCAAGAAGCCGCAATTCGTCAGCCCGCCGCAGATGAAGAACATCGTCGAGAAGTTCGAAGAAGGCGGCAACACCAACGTCATGCTGTGTGACCGCGGCGCCCAGTTCGGCTACGACAACCTGGTGGTGGACATGCTGGGCTTTGGCGTGATGAAGCAGGTCAGCGGCAACAAGCCGGTGATCTTCGACGTGACCCACGCCCTGCAACAGCGTGAATCCGGCGCAGCTGCCTCGGGCGGTCGTCGCGGCCAGGTCACCGAACTGGCCCGCGCCGGCATGGCACTGGGTCTGGCGGGTCTGTTCCTGGAGGCGCATCCCGATCCGTCCAAGGCACTGTGCGACGGCCCCAGCGCGCTGAAGCTGTCGCAGCTGAAGCCCTTCCTGGAGCAGGTCAAGGCAGTGGACGATCTGATCAAGGGCCTGCCTGAGCTGGATACGCATTGAGCATGGCCGCTCCCATTGAGGCTGCCAAGCTTTCACCGGGCGCGGCGTTGTCGGCGTCCATCGCTGGCCTGCGGGCTTGCCACCTGGCGTTCCGGGGAGCGGCATGAGCGCTGCTTCCAATGTCCGCTGGATCGCGATAACGCAGTTCGTCAAGATTGGCTCCCAGCTGGTCAACATGTTCGTGTTGACGCGGCTGATACCCCCTTCCGAGTACGGCCTCATGGCCATGGCCGGCATCGCGACCAATCTGGCGTTCATCCTGCGCGATATGGGTACCGCCGCCGCCATCATCCAGAAGGCCGAACTGCACGATAACGACAGCTCGTCGGTGTTCTGGTTGAACATGATCGGCGGAATGGTGCTGATGCTGTTGCTGTGGCTGGCGGCACCTTTCATGTCGTCCACCTTCGGTGAGCCACGCTTGACCCATGTGCTGTGGGTACTGGCCATTACCTTCCCGGTGGCGGCCAGTTCGATGGTGCATCAGGCTCTGCTGGAGCGGGTGTCGCGCTTCCGGCTCATTGCCGGGATCGAATCGGCGGCCTCGCTGCTGTCGCTGGCCATCGCGCTGGTCCTGGCCTTCCAGGGCGCCGGCGTATGGAGCCTGACGGCGCAGGCGGTGATCACGGCAGTCTGCACGACCCTGCTGCTATGGCGCTATTCCCCGTGGCGACCGAAGATGATCTTCGACCGCGCATCGATTCGCAGCGTCTTTTCCTTCAGCGGAGCGATGGCTGGCAACCAGATGGCAGCCTACGTTTTTCGCAATGCCGACAGTTTCGTGGTCGGCAAGATGCTGGGCGCCTCCGTCCTGGGCAATTACTCGCTGGCCTACAAGCTCATGCTGTTCCCGGTACAGAACATCTCCTGGGTGGCGGTGCGCTCGCTGTTCCCGGTCATGAGCCGGCGCCAGGACGATCGCGCCTATCTGTCCAGTCTGTCGCTGCGCTCCCTGAGCCTGATTTCCTTCGTAGCCGCGCCGATGATGTTCGGGGTAGCCAGTCTGTCGCACCTGTTCGTAGCGGTCTTCCTCGGCCCCAAATGGGCACTGGTGGGCGACATCCTGCTGTACCTGGGCCTGGTCGGTTATCTGCAGGTCATCACCAGCGTGGCCGCACCGGTCTTCATGGCCTTGGGCAAGACCGGCTGGATGCTGCGCCTGTCGCTGATCGGCACGCCGCTGTATGTACTGGCGTTCGTGCTTGGTGCGCGCCAGGATGGCGTTCAGGGCCTGGCGCTGGCTTACCTTGCGGTGTCGGTGGTGATGGCTTTCCCGACCTTCTATTTCGCCTGCCGGCTCATTGCCGTGGGTCTCAAGGATTTTCTGGTTGCGCTGCTGCCGTCGCTGCTTTCCGGCGTGGGCATGATGCTCTTTGTCATGTTCTGCCGCGATCGCATCCCGGCCACGGGAACGCTGCTCTTTACGTGGCTGGCTGGGGCCGGTGCGCTCTTCTGGCTGATCACGGTAGCCCTGTTCCAGCGGGCCGCGGCCAAGGAGTTCTTCCGCCTGGCCTTCAAACGAATCAAGAAATGATCCATCTTTCGAACGGGTATCCTCGATGAAAATTGCCATCTTTGTCCTGGCCGACATGTTCGTGCCGCTGATGCTCAGCACCGGCAACTGCCTGGAACAGCGCCATGGCCACCAGGTACGCTACCTGAATTTCCTGCCGCATGACCACAAGCTGCTATCCAAGAACACGGAGCAGCTCTTCCCGCGCGATCTGGAAACACTCGACGGCAGCGCCCAGGAGCAGAACATTCTGTTCCCGCAGGACGACGTGAAGGACATGGTCAACTTCATGCAACTCAAGCACGGTGGCAGCCTGACCGAGTGGCATGGGCGGGTCAATGCGGTGGCACGTTACGTACAGCGCTTCATCGATGCAGAGGCACCTGATCTGTTCGTGGTCTGGAATGGCCAGGATCACATCGGCCAGGTCATCAGCGTCCTGTGCCGACGCAAAGATATTCCGGTGGTCTACCTGGAGAACGGTTACTTCGCCAACACACTGCAAGCCGACCTGGCCGGCGTGAATGCCTCCGCCACCCTGGCGGCGCTGGACTACGATGCCGTTCTTGCACAAGCCCGGTCCCAGCCACCTTCCAGCACCGATGTCCAGACGGCTCCGGCACTCGAGATCCGCCCTCTGACCCGCACGCAACTGGCGGCCATCGCGCTGGCCCATCGCGCCAATCTCGGCTACTACACCCAGTATCCGGAACAACGCGGTTCCAGCCGCATCAAGACCTGGCAGATCAAGCGTGAACGCGCTGCCATCCCGAACGACCAAGTCACGCTGCCGGAACACTTTGCTTTCGTCCCCCTGCAGGTCCACGATGATACCCAGGTACTGCTCAACTCCAGGCTGGTACATTCGGTGGAGGAGTTCTTCGAGACCGTTCATGCCGCCATTCGCCGGACCTGCGGACCGGACTATCCCATCATCGTCAAGGAGCACCCGGAAGACCTGGGGCGCTACGACTACAGTGAACTGCGCCAGAAATACCCGGACGTGATCTGGCTGCGCAAGTTCGACATCGAATTGCTGCTGGATCGCGCCACCATGGTGTTCGTGATCAACTCGTCGGTGGGCTTGCAGGCCGTACGCCGCAAGAAGCCGACCGTGGTGCTGGGGGAGTCCTTCTATTCCAAGCCGGAGATCGCTTTCGTGGTCAAGGACCTGGCCCAGCTTGATGCCAACGTGCAGCGCGCCGCCATCGGGGTGGATGAGATGATGTCGATGCGTATCGATCGCTTCCTGGAGGCGCTGGATCGCACCCTTTTCGTAAAAGGTACATGGAAGTACCCAGCCTGCATCCAGGCCGGACCAGCGCTGGCTGAGCGACTTGTGGCCCTGCACGCGAGCAGTGCAAGCGCAGAGACCCTATCCGGCAGGTCCGTTGCCAACAGTTGAATCGGCCCACCACAGACAACACGGGTGACGAAAACGAAAAAAGGAGAGCACGAATGCTCTCCTTTTTTCATTGCGCGACCGCTATCTCAGGCACGCTTGTAGACGTCATCGAAGCGCACGATATCATCCTCGCCCAGGTAACTGCCCGATTGCACCTCGATCAGGTGCAGCGGCAGCTTGCCCGGGTTTTCCAGACGATGGGTAACGCCGATGGGCAAGTAGATCGATTCGTTTTCGCTCAGCAGGGTCACTTCCTCGCCGCGTGTAACCAGAGCTGATCCACTGACCACCACCCAGTGCTCGGCGCGATGGTAGTGCATCTGCAGCGACAGCTTCTCGCCCGGCTTGACGATGATGCGCTTGACCTGGAAGCGCTCGCCCGAATCGACGCTTTCGTAGCTACCCCAGGGGCGGAAGACGCGCTTGTGATGGACGTGTTCGGTGCGCTTGGCACTCTTGAGCGTGTCCACGAAGGACTTGACGTCCTGTACCTTGTCACGATGCGCCACCAGCACGGCATCGTCGGTCTCCACCACGACCAGGTCTTCCACGCCCAGCACCGCGACCATGCGACTCTCAGCACGCACCAGGGTATTTTTGACCTGGTTCAGGTGCACGTCACCGCGCACCACGTTGCCCTCGGCGTCCGCCGGCAGCACTTCATGCAATGCGCTCCAGGAACCCACATCGCTCCAGCCAATGCTGGCCGGCACCACCACCGCGCGCGAGGTATTTTCCATCACGGCATAGTCGATGGATTCCGAGGGGGATGCAGCAAATGCGGCCTCGTCCAGACGGCAGAAATCGAGATCATTGTAGGCCTTGGCAACGGCGTCCTTGACGGCAGCGCCGATGAGCGGACGGTGCACTTCCAGTTCCGCCAGGTAATCACGGGCCTTGAAGAGGAACATGCCGCTGTTCCAGTAGTACCCACCTTGTTGCAGGAAGCCGGTGGCGGTGGCCAGATCCGGCTTCTCGACGAAACGATCCACCATGAAGTTGCTACTCTCGGCAGCATGCGCAGCACCGCGCAAGATATAGCCGTAACCGGTTTCCGGCTGGGTCGGCTCGATGCCGAAGGTCGCCAGCGCGCCTTGCTGCACCGACACCAGCGCGCGTCGTACAGCTTCGTGGAAAGATAGGACATCGGTGATGACGTGGTCGGCCGGCAGCACCAGCATGACGGCCTCAGGGTCCAGGCGTTGCAGATGCAGTGCCGCGGCAGCGACCGCCGGCGCAGTATTGCGGCCTTGCGGTTCCAGCATGATGCTAAGGGGACGTACCCCGATCTCGCGCATCTGCTCGGCGATCATGAAACGATGTTCGTTGCCGCAGACGATCAGCGGCGCTTGTACCTCGGCCCAGCTGCCCACGCGGGCCACGGTCTCCTGCAGCATGGTCTGCTCGCTCACCAGCGGCAGCAATTGCTTGGGGTAAGCCGCACGCGAAAGCGGCCACAAGCGGGTACCCGAACCACCGGACAAAATGACGGGATAGATTTTGGTATTAGACATTAGGCACTCCTTGTTTCCTTGATTTCACTGCGCGGTTTGAGGCGGCGGTCCCGTGCATCGTTCCATTGTTCGTCCGGCTGATCGGACGTATGTTTCATTTCGCCGTCGTGGGTGACACTGTAGGCACCGTAGACGACGCTATTTTCAAACCTGGTGCCGCTGGCTACGCGAGTATATTCGAAGAGCACGCTGCGAATCACTTCTGCGCCGCTGCAGATGTGGCTGCCGTGACCAATCCAGGCCGGGCCGACGATCCTGGAGCCGGCCTCGACATGGGAGCCGGCGCCGATGTAGACGGGCCCCTCGATGGTCGTGCCTTCCCAGTCGATACGGGTATTCAATCCCACCCATACGCCTTCCTGGATCTGGGTGCCGGGCACGTACATCTGCGCGACTTCGCCCTTCAGAACGCTCTGCAGTACCGACCAGAAATCCGTCACGTTGCCGATATCGATCCAGTTGAAGAAACGCTTCTGGGCGTAGAACGGCAATTGCTTCTCCACCAGCAGTGGGAACAGGTCGGCGCCGATGTCGAAGAACTTGTCCTTGGGGATCAGGTCCAGTGCCGCCGGTTCCATGATGTAGATACCGGTACTGGCGAGATTGGACAGCGCCTCTTCCTGGGTGGGCTTTTCCTGGAAGGACTTGACCTTGCCGTCCGGCTCGGCGACCACGATGCCATAGCTGCACACCTGTTCCATCGGTACTTCCTTGGTGATCACGCTCACCAGCGCACCCTTGCGGCGATGCTCGAACAATGCCGAATGCAGGTCGAGGTCGATCAGGGCATCGCCGCAGATGACCAGGGTGGTTTCGTCGAAGAAGCCACCGAATTCCTGGATCTTCTTCATGCCACCGGCCGAGCCGATGGGATTGGGGAAGACCTGGCCGTCGTCGTCCACATAGCCTTCGAAGGAATAGCCGATGCGCGCACCAAAACGCTGCCCTTCGCCGAAATAATTTTCGATGCGGTCATGCAGGTAGCTGACGTTGACCATGATGTCCTGGACGCCGAACTTCACCAGGTGTTCGATCAGGTATTCCATCACCGGCTTGCCCAGGATGGGGATCATCGGCTTGGGCAGCGCATAGGTCAGGGGGCGAACCCGGGTACCCTTGCCTGCTGCCAGAATCATTGCTTTCATGAATGCCTCTTCTATTGACGATAGGTGTTCGGTGCTACTCAGGTAGACGACTCCGACAGGTGCCGACCAAGTGCCGGCTACCCGCTGCGCTCGCGGTCTATGCGAAACGGCGACCGCTCATGCCGACGGCTGTAACAGATATTCAGCGCAGTGCAGCCCAAACTGCTTGCGCAGTTCCGGCGACGCACCCAGTACGGCCCACGGTCGTTTGGCGGCATGACATGCGCCATACAACAGCATCAGGGACGCCAGGGCTGCGCTGTCGAGATGGCCCAGACCGGTGCAATCCACCACCAGCGGGCTTGATGAGCGGGCCGCCTCCGGCAGCAGTGCACGCAAGCGTCCGATGTTGGCTTGCCCCACGGCGCCGGACAGGCGCAGTATGCAATCGCCCTCCCGTTCTTCCACTGCCATGTGTGCCGCTTCGAACTGGGTGGCCACCGGCGTCTGCCGCCGAGCTGCCATTGCCAGAGGAATGACGCGATCGACCAGCAGCGTGAGCAGGCCGACGCCATCATCCCAATAACGACGCCACAACTTGGGTTCTTCCTTGATGCGCCAGAGCCACTCCAGGCCGGTCTTCTGCGCCCAGACCGGCGCCCGCGAGACGGTACCGGCGACGAAGTTGACGACCGCACCAAGGTGACTGACCAAGGGCACGCGTAACCGGGGCAGATTGTATTGGATCCATGCCTGGCCTTTCTTGGCCCCGAGCGCCACGACCAGGAAGTCGGCACCACTGGCATTGATGCGCTCGATACTGACGGGGTCGCTCATTTCTTCAATGGAGCCGAAGCCGGGGCTGTCGAAGCCGACGGCTGTCATTGACGAGGCACTGGCGTTGAGCTTCTCGCTGGCGGCCTGGGCCACGCCTGGAGGGCCGCCGAAGAAGTACACCCGCAGCGCTTCGCCACCGGCCGGCAGCGCTGCCTGGCGCAGGCTCTGGAATAGCGAGGAGCCGGCGACCCGTTCATTGATCGGCAAGCCGGTAGCACGCGCGATCCAGATCAGCGGCATACCGTCGGCGATGGAGAGATCGCTCTGGATGACCGAGAGGCGGAACTGCGGGTCTTCCAGGCAGGCAATTGCAAAGTTCAGGTTGGGAGTGGACAGGAAGCAGCGCTGTCGCTGTAGCACCGCAGTGCGCGTGATGCGTTCGGCGTCGGCCAGGCTGACCCGGTCAAACGGCAGGCCCAGGATACAGAAGACATCACGGTTGAAATCGGGCAGATGCGCGATAGCCGCATGCGAGACCGTGTCCGGTGCGATCTGATAGACGTTATTCTGAGTCACGTTTTGACCTTACCCATGCCACCTGGCGGTTGAAGAGAAATTTGACATACAGAGGCAGCTTGCGCGCCACATAGCCGAACGCACCAAGCAATTCGCCCAGGCCGATGACCTTGCGACCATAGCCCGACCATGCCAGCAAGACCGAGACAGCGATCGACACCACCAGCAGGCTGGCCAGCAGCAAGGGCCATACCAGGCCCCATGCCAGCCAGATAATCGCATTCACCCCCCATGCCAGCACCACCAGCATCACCAGCAATGCCAGCGGCGGCACGCTCAGATCCAGCGCCAATGCCGCCAGGGCAGCGTTGCGATGCGTCACAGCGCCACCCAGCAAGCGCGGCACGTAAGACTGGATCACGCTCAGGTGACCATGTTCCCAGCGCGTACGCTGGGTGCTGACTCCGCTGTCGCTGGAAGGGAAGAAACTGTAGACCATGGCTTCGGGACAGAACAGTGGCGGCTGGCCGGCTTCGGCCAGGTCCACGCCCAGTTTCATGTCTTCCACGATATGACCGGTGGCCAGATTGGCCTGGCTGATCTGCTGCCAGGTGAAGGCCATGCCAGTGCCCATCAGCTGGCAAGGCTGACCCAGCTTCTGGAAACCGAGCGGACGCACCAGATTCTTGACCAGCCAGGCGAACTCGGCGATCTTGCGCATCGGGCCCCCGCCTTCTGGTGCATGCATCAGGTAGAGCGCCTGTACAGGACGATTCGATTGCACGCAGGAACGCGCAATCGTCTCCAGCGCCTGCGCGCCCAGATAGCAATCGGCATCGACGATGATGACCACGTCCGGCGCATCCTCAGCCAATTGGCGAATTCCGTGGTCGAGTGCATAACCCTTGCCGCGCAATTCATCGTGAAAGCGTTCAGTGACTTCTGCGCCGGCCTCGCGGGCAATGTGAGCGGTATGGTCAGAACAATTGTCTGCGACCACCAGGACCCGGTCGGCGGCAAGCAGCTGACGGCGGATACCGGCTACCACTTCGCCAATCCCACCAGCTTCATTGTGGGCTGGCACCAGCACAGCGATACGCGGTCGCGTCGCACTCAATGCCGCAGAGCGCGGCGCAGCCCAGCGGGCACAGAGGACCTGTACCAGCAACACCAGTACCGGTACAGCCAGGAGTACCAGGCCCGCCAATAGCATCATTTGCAATAGCACGATGATCATCAATATTTCCATTTCCAAGTAAAACCGGAGGCGCGGCGGAAAACATAAGCTCGCATTTCAATTGCCTCGCAGCAAGTTGCAAGGCTGGTCGTTGGGCAAATTGGTTCGCCACAGCGCCCAGTTGCCGGAATTCAATTACCATTGGGCAGCACCGACTGCTCTGCCGCACAGTAACGCAACTCTGCCGACTCTATTATGCGACACGCAATCACAAAATTGCTGCATCGCGACAATTATTATCTGGCTCAGCGCTCAAAAATTTTCCTTCACCTTTTTCGTGGAAATTTTGAAGCAAAAAGCTTGAGCACTTGCGCTTTTTGACAATACTTCGCGGGAATGCTCGCTATACTTTTCAGCTCTTCCATAAAACTACTTACATTTCCAGTTGAGTAGAACTTAATCTTCCGACCCAGATCATCGCTATTCCACCCTCACAGGAGCTGCCCATGCAACGGCCACAAAAAACGCTACGGCGTCTTCAACTTACCCTGGCGATGACCGCCCTGCTTTCGACCTCACCCACCTGGGCGCAGGAATGGGGCAGCTACCTCAAGCCATTCGCTGCAGACTCGCTATGGAACAGCCGCCCGGTCAATCCGGTATTCGATAATTTCGTGATACCGACCGACACGTATTTCCCGGCTGTGACCAACAACACCTATTCCACCGGCATCTTTCTGGCCTCGCCCGATGACCCACCGGTGACCGTCAAGGGGCTCACCGGCAGCAAGGGGCTGTTCAATACCGACGACGAGAATTACCACGACGTCACCATCCCGCACTGGCCCGCTGCGGCCCGCGCCGCGCCGGGCACCGACGGCCATGCCGACATCGTCGACCCGACCACAGGCATCGTCCACTCGCTGTTCAAGCTCAAGCAGGAAGGCACCCAGTGGACCGCTGCCATGTATGCCTGGACCAAGATCGACGGCCGCGGCTGGCCGGAACCCGGCCATTACTACCAGGGCGCGCGCGCCACGGGTGTGCCGGCTGCGGCAGGTATCATCCGTACCCACGAAGCAGCGCAGAAGCCTGAGTACTACAAGCACGCCCTGGCCATGTCCCTGAGCTATTCGGGGCTGAGCCCCAATCCAGCTTATGTCTTCCCGGCGACCTCGGCCGATACCTATGCCGCCACACGCAACAAAGGCAGTATTCCTGAGGGCAGCCTGGTCATGCTGCCACCGGATTTCGACACCAGCCGTATCAGCAATGCCGAAGTGCGCCGCATCGCCGAGACGCTCAAGCGCTATGGCGCCTATATCGTCGATGCCAACATCGGTACGCCCTTCGTCATCTACGCCGAAATCGGCTCCGACGCCAACCCTTCGCCCAGTGGCTGGAACAACACCGTCGCCAACGAATTGCAGTCCGTGCGAGCTGGCCTGCGCCGCGTGATCAGCGCAGAAAGCTGGGTCGATGGCAACGGCAACAAATTCACGCCCAACCAGAACCTCAACCTGCTTTCCATGCGCGGCAACTGGACTCAGCAGTCGGGAAGCGTCCTGGGCAAGTTCAGTTCCTGGGACCAGGCAGTCGTCTTCCCGGCAACCAGTTCGGTCTCGGAGGTGGTCAACTACAGCAACCGCGGCATGAATGCCGTCACCTGGGCCAAACCGGTCATGGGCGCCAGCTACACGCTCACCGCCCGTACCACCAACGGCGGCAAACTGCGCATGAGCATCTATGACCAGTTGGCGGGCAAAGTCGTTTTCGACAGCGGCTATCTGGCCAACGGCGAAAGCAAGACCTTTACCTGGAATGCAAACTCGCCTCGCCTCGCGCTCTACGCGCAAAGCGGTGTGGGCAACAGCACTGCCGTAGGCGGTCAGCTTCTCAAAGCCAACTGACGAACGCCATGTTCACTCAGCCGCCGTCGTACCGACGGCGGCTTTTCTATTTGGACGACGTTGGCGGCAACAAGCCGTCATGTTGCATCGACTGCAGCAAGTACTTCGATGCAGCCAGGCTGATGTGCTGATCATCGTTGTAGAGATAAGCGCCATCGATCTTGGCCTGGCACTTGCCCTGTTTGCAGAACAGGGACACCGGATCGAATACCGTTGCCTTCGGATGCAGCTGGCGTAATTCGGCTACCGCCGCGTCATAAGATTTGCGTATCTGCTCATGCTCGGCCTGTGTGAACGCACATTCGCGCGTGGGCTCGGTACCGAACCGATTGACGCAAGAGTGCGGGTCCAGCTTCAGGTAAGGCACATCAGCGACGAAGACCACACGCTTGCCCTGTGCGATAAAGCTTTCGATCAAGGCTCCGTAGCCTGCCATGAATGCCTCGCGCTGCGAGATAGTATGCCCATTGACCTTGTACTGGGACGGCGACTCCAGATTGCCGCGTGGATAGGCGCCACTGATAACCACCGTCTGGATGGACGGCAGTCTGGCGCCGACCATGATGGCCTGCTTCGCAATTTCAGTGCAGTTATTGGACCAGCGCCGCACGTTGGCAGCTTCGTAGGGCAAATTGGGATAGACGCGGCAGGCGTGCCCTGCGACCATGATGGAAGGAAGCGCCAACTGTCGGTCGAAGACCGCCGAGTGCAATGCCATCACATGGCTGTCACCGACGAAAAGTACCTCCGGCTGTGCAGAGTTGGACAGACACACCTCTTCGCTGACTTCGCTCAGTTGATTCAGGCGTGCGCAGCTACCATCGGAGTTGCGCGAACCTTCGAATACATCAGCACGTGCCAGATAGTCGAGCTTTTCATTGATCGCCCGCTGAGGGAAACCACCATTGACGTAGATCGCCGCACCTGCGGCGCCGACAATCACATTGACAGCCAGCAAGACCAGTACCACCTTGGTCCCGCGGGCGTGGCGCAACGGTCGTTCGATGAAGAGGAAGGTAATCCAGGCCAGTGCTACTGCAGCGACCATCGCGATCAGCCGCCACTCCTGTGGGGCGGTCTCCCCCGCGATAATCGCGGCGAAGGCCAGCAAAGGCCAATGCCAGAGATACAGCGGGTAGCTGATGAGTCCGATCCAGACCATCGGTTTGCTGGCCAACACCTTGCGATTGAACGAGGCGCCCGGACCGGCAGAGAGCAGCAGGAAGGTCCCCACGCACGGCAGTAGCGCCCACCATCCGGGGAAACTGCGCGACGCGTTGAGCAGCACGAACCCCACCGCGAGGAAGATCACGCCCAGCCAGGACTGCACATCCTTGTAGCGGGCATTGAGATCAGCCCTGTGCAGGTTGATATACGCCAAGGCCCCACCCACCATCAATTCCCAGAAGCGGGCGAAGGGCGAATAGAAGGCGGCTGTCTGGTCATGTTCGATCAGATACAGATTGACCACAAAGGATGCCAGTGCGATCACGCCGATGATGCGCAGGAAGCCCCATTTGCGTTTCCACACGAAAGCCAGCAGGAGCGGCCAGAATAGATAGAACTGCTCCTCGATGGCCAGACTCCAGAGATGGAGCAAGGGCTTGGTTTCGGCGGAGTTGTCGAAATAACCGCTCTCGCGCCAGAAAAGGATATTGGAAATGAAGGTAGAGCCACCCAGCAGGTGTTTGCCAAGCTGACGGTATTCATCGGCAAAAAGAATGATGCCACCGACCACCGCGCACAGAACCATCACCGTCATCAATGCCGGGAAAATACGTTTGACACGGCGGATGTAGAAATCGACGATGCTGAAGCGACCATGCTCCAGATTATTGAAGATGATCAGCGAAATGAGGAAACCGGAAATGACGAAGAAGATATCCACGCCAATGAAGCCCCCCTTGAACCACTCCGGAAAGGCATGGAAGATCACTACCGAACCGACGGCGATAGCACGCAGGCCATCGATATCGGCGCGGTATTTAGGGTGCAGCTGGGGCAAGGCGGAACCCGATGTGATGGGAGGCGCAGACAAATCCGCCGCGTCTTTCTCAATAACAGGATTTTCGTTGTGTGTGACCATGTGATGGGCTTTCTCGACCAGTGCCGGACTAACGAAGCCGCGCTCGGAGCACGCGCAATGGAGCATCGACAAAGCGATCTACCGCGATGGCAAACAGGCAGGAAATAATCAGTGCAACGAGGACGTTGACTACAGCGTGACGAGAGATCCAGTCAACGTTGTTGAGCATGACGTAGTGGGCCAGATAGATCGAATAGGAATAGATGCCGATACGGCGTATCCACCCGATATTGAGCCAGCGAAACGGCCAGATTCCAGGATTGTTGACCGAATAATAGAACAGAGGAAGCAGTGCAATACCCTGCAGGGAATAGCGAATGGTCTCGCGAAAAGCATCATTACGCACGACCAGCGAAGCCAACAGCAAAATCAGGCCTGACAGCACGGCAACATGACGAACTACTGGCCTCTGCAATGTCTGCTGCCAGCGCTCGGATATTTGCACGGTGGCCAGAATGCAGCCGTACAGCATGGAATCGATACGGGTATCGCTGGCGTAATATGTCCGCTCGACCGACACGCCCACACCCAGGACCAGATAGCAGCGCCACGCAAGGAACAACAAGCACGCCACTGCCAGGTAGATCGGGATATGTCTTCGCTGGGCCCGATGCAGCATCAGCAGCAGCAAGGCGGGGAAGAAGAAATAGAAATGCTCTTCCACCGCCAGCGACCAGAACACGCCCGTCCCCAATGGAACCGTATGAGCGGCGTCGAAGAACAAGCCGTAGTAATTGGCAAAATAAAAAAGCTGTGCAAAAAAACCTTGCCAGGTTGCATACCCCTTGAACCACCCCAAGTAGGTCAACAGGTACGTCACCACCAGTACCAGCAGCAGGGGGGGCGTCAAACGGAGCAAGCGGCGCAGATAGAAATGCTTGATGTTGATCGCACCGCTGGCGGCATATTCCCGCAGGAGCAAGGTCGTGATCAGATAGCCAC
Source organism: Herbaspirillum sp. VT-16-41 (assembly GCF_001994935.1). Lineage (NCBI taxonomy): Bacteria > Pseudomonadati > Pseudomonadota > Betaproteobacteria > Burkholderiales > Oxalobacteraceae > Herbaspirillum > Herbaspirillum sp. VT-16-41. Next base: position 79,700 of record NZ_MUXB01000114.1, on the reverse strand, counting down.
TCAGGAAGAAGAATATGGTCACACCCAGACCGCCCGGCACGATCTTGCCCAGGCCCGCATGACTGGCTGCGACAATGATGATGGCAACAGCACGCCACCCGTCCAGCGAAGCGATGTCCTGATGCTTGGTATGCACCATGCTCATGCCACTGCTCCCAGGGAAGCGACTGCTTGCCCGGAATGGCCGGAGAACAAAGCCGCAAGTTTGGCCGCCTCCGTATCAATGGAGTGACGGGCCACTGCACGGACGTGGGCCGCCTCCCCCATGCGTTCCAGTTGTTCAGGCGAAGCTTGCAGGCAGGCCTGCATGGAATTCACCAGGCGCTCCACGTCACCTGCCGGGAACAGCCAGCCGTTCTCTCCATCGATCACCAATTCGGGGATGCCTGCGATGAAAGTCGTCAACACGGGCCGGCGCAACGCCATGGCTTCCATCACGACCACCGGCAATCCCTCTGCAAAGCTGGGCAGAACCATGGCACGGGCGGCAAGCAATTCGTCGCGCACCTGGCGACTGCTGATCCATCCCGTAATACGGATTTTTTCCTGCAGTCCGTGATGACGGATGCGCTCCTCGATCTGCGGGCGCATCTCACCGTCGCCGGCCAGCACCAGCTCGAAGGACAGGCCTTTGCGATGGAGCGCTGCTGCAGCCTCGACCAGCAGCAACTGCCCCTTCTGTTCACATAGGCGTCCGACACACACCAGGCGCGCCGCAACCTGAGCCTGTGCCGGCGCATCCGAATAGAAACCGCGATCCAGTCCGCAATGAACGATCGCCACCTTGGACCACACGCTCTGCTCCACCCAGCGATACAGCTGGCTCTGGCAGAACGAGGTGATGGCCACTGTAAAGGCTGAACGCCGGATCTTCTCGTCCAGGCCCAAGGCCAGTGGCTTGTCGAATTCTTCAGGGCCGTGCACGGTGAAACTGTAGGTCGGGCCACCCAGGCAATGCGCCAGCATCACGATCTCAGTGGAATTGGTGCCGAAATGGGCATGGATGTGAGTAGCACCGAAATCCCGGGTCCATTCAACCACCTGGGCTGCTTCCAGCAGGTACACCAGGTGATAGATCAGCCCACGCTCACCGCGACGCGCCATCTTGAAAGCCAGTCCCAGTGCGGCCAGCGCGCCCTTGGGGTTGCTCAGCACCTGGCGCAGCATCGGCGCCAGCAAGGCAAACACGCCACGCTTGAGGATATAGCGCGTGCGGTCACGTTCAGCGCGATCGTCTTCATCCACCACTTCGGCGTCCCAGCCACGCAGCGCAATGCGGTCGATGGCAAAGCCCTGCAGTTCCACCGCAGCGATTTCACGGCGGATGAAGCTGTGGCTGACCTTGGGATACTGGTTGATGAAATAGGCGATTTTTTTTGTCATGACAGATTCGATGGCGAGTGCATGCCCCGGCGGCGAGGCCGGAGTACGAATATCGATGGTTCGGAATGGAGCGACCGAACCTGGTTTCAGGAAGATACGGCGGGAACCGGTTGCAGCGCGGTGCGTTTCTTCTTCATGGCTTCCTGTTTGCCGGCCTCGCTGTTGGCATAGACCGACCAGCCCATGCCCATCACCAACCAGAAATACCAGTTGAAGGCCAGGTAGGAAAGCATGTTGTCCGACGCCGAAACGACCAGGTATTCAATCAGCGTACAGATCAGGATCACGGCGCCGAGCTTGTCCACCGAGTAATAGCGAAGGAGCACCCGCATGACCTGATAGAAGATGGCGAGATAGGCCACCATACCCACCAATCCCGTATCGAAGAACCACTGCACGAACACGCTGTGCGCCCCCCACTTTACGCCGCCGGCCAGGGGGAAGAACATACCCGAATAGAAGGGAAAGGCTTCGACCCCGTAGCCAAAGATGTAGTGCGAAGGCGTCATCCAGTTCAATCCCGACTGCCAGAGATAAGTTCGCCAGGCGAAGGAATTCAGCTTCGCGTAGGTCGTGACGGTATTGCCCGAATCCAGTTGCAGGATACGCTCCTGCACACTGGGGACCATCAGCGCCAAGGTGCCCAGCACAAGCATGTACACCAGGTAGCGCCGCTCGAACTTCACGCCGTACAGGAAGAAGATCAGGAAACACGCCACCCAGGCGCTACGGGTCTGCGTCAACAACAACAGCAGGAAGAGCACGCCCAGATAGCCCGCCAGTACGAAACGCTTGAACTGGTCGAGCTTGAATTCGGCACTCTTGATCACATACAGGCCCAGCGCGATGACCAGGGTCAGATAGAAAGCGAAGATATTGGGGTGACCGAAGGTGCCTTGCAGACGAAATCCGCTCAGTCCACCGCGTGCATTGAGCGCGGTGCTGACCAGGCCGTAGACTGCAGGAATCAGTGAAGACGCGAGGATCAACAATACCATCGATCTGAATTCCTCAGGCGTACGCACCAGGTAGAACGCGCAGACGAACACGGCAAAATAGGAGCACAGGCCCAGAACGATCTTGAGTGCCGCCCCCTTGTCGGGCGAGACGGCCATACCCGCAAAGGCGACGACCATCAATATCATCCAGTAGAGCCATGCCTTGCGCGGCAGCAGCTTGGGCTTCTCGATAAAGAACAGGAAAGCCATCAGGATGATCAAGCCGTTGATAGCCCCGCCCAGACCCAGCGACAGACTGCCGCCGGAACCGACACGCGTGGATTCGAGCACGATGTCCCCGGAAGCACGCAGCAGAAGCACGATCAACAAGAGCAGGCGCTTGTTGAAGAGGAACAGCCCCCCGAAGATCAGCAGTGCCGGCAATGCAGCGAGGCGTGCATAGCTACCTTCCAGAAGGCCGGCTACCACAGGCAGGACCAGACCCGCCATGGCTGCAATGACGCAGGCGGCAAGCAGGAACTTCAGCTCAGAGGGTGGGAGGTTGATTCTTCTCATCATTTCTTCCTTGGCGAATGGCTGCCATACCGGCCATTCGATCAATCATCATGTCTGCCCAGGCAATACGCATCTGCCTCGGTTTCACCGGGACCATCCGCCCATTTGCAATCGGGGCTGGAGCCGCCTGCGAATCAGGAGAAACTCCCCATCGGTCTGACTGCCAGCCAAATTCAGACCGGCACCAAGAGGCCAGGTTGGCCAACACGCACAGCGGCATCCAGGTCTTGCAGGAACTTCTGCTGCAAGGCAAAGGCGTCGGCCTCGTCATCCTTTTCCGCCATCAAACTGGAGGCCCGCACAAGAATGCCGTCCGAGACCCGACCTGCCATGCCATCCTTGAAAATCTTCCATCGCGCAGCCAGGCCCCCATTGGGGAAACCATCACCGATGCGCACCCAATAGCTGACCGCCTCGACACGATTCTTCTGAGTGGCCACGAAACGCGAAGCGGCAATCGGATGATCCTGTCCGCGCATCGGCATCTCAACCCGTTGCTCATCCCTGAGCTTGAATCCCTGGGCGACGTAGCAGACCTCGGGCAGGTGGATCTTGACGTCCTGGGTCTGCTCGTTGGCATAGGCCAGAGCCAGCATCACCATCTGACCGTGGCTGTTGACGTAGGTGCGGCTGAGCACATCGTCGTAAGGTTGATCCGAATTGCGACCGGTCCCGTCATCCAGTCCGACGTCGACCTGCAAGAAAGGCGACGGCATTTCCCGCCAGTCGCCGAATTGGGTCGGCACGACGGCGGACAGCTTGGCGGCCTTCACGGTCTGCATCTCATGGGGTACCAGCAGGCCTGCGACCGCTACCGACACTGCCATGACGATGGCCACCGGTACGGCCAGACGAATGTTCATGACGAACTTGTCGCGGACAGCTTGGCTGGTGTCCACCCTCTCGCGTTGCACTGGCATCGGCGCGACCCGCCCCTTCCAGTTCGCATAACGCACAGCGATCCAGCGTAGCAGTCCGTCTAATGCAATGATCAGTCCCAGAGCGACCAGGAACAGCAGCATGCCGGCAAAGCCATGCAGGAAGCCCTGCCCTGCGGCATCGCCCAGATAGTAGGTGATCAGTGCCAGCACCATGACGCGCACGGTATTGGCGGTGAAAGAAATCGGCACGATCAGAACCGCCAGCAACACGTTTCGCAACAGTGACTGATGGCGCACCAGATTCATGTACAACAGTCCCAGTGCCTCCAGCGTAAACAGCGAATTGAGGCCGGCGCAGGCATCGGCGACCAGCAACTGGTATGGGCCGATGTAGAGAATCACACCACTGCGTGCGATGGGGTAGCCGAGCAGGCGCAACACCTGCTCCGACACATAGGACACCCCAATCTTCAACGGCTGCGTCAGGAGATCGACCACCGAGGCGGGCAGCGGCACCATGAAGAGCATAAAGAAAAACGCGAACCACAGCCGACGACAGGTACGCACGCCAAATTGCAGCAGCACGATTCCCATGAGGATAGGAATCAGGGAGCCGGCTTCCAGAAACAGTACCGTCTGCGACCGCCCGAGTACAAAACTGAGTATCCCGATCAACAGAAACGCCATGCCCGGGATTGGCGCAGGGCGGCGTTCGATCAATCCTTCCTGCAACAGTTGGCGGACCCGCACCACCAGGTAGCAGCAGGCGACAGCGAGAACGATCGGACCGTGTGCGTTACGCTCGGTCCCCCACACTCCATGGAACAGATCGATGAAACTTGGAATGTACATCGCCGCCAGACCTGCCGCGATCACCAGCCAGGGCAGGCCGGAAAATCGTGGTTCGGGCATCGGGCGGACGGTCTCTGCAGTCATCTGGACTTTCTCCGGCGGATAAACAGCCGTCAGAATTCGTTGACGACACTGCCGACCACGGCCACATGCGCACTGGTCAGGTTATCCGTCAACGTACGCACCGCAGAAATATGGGTCACATTGGTGCGCACCACCACCAGACTGGCACCGGTGCGGGCCGAGATCATGTTGCCGTCGGCGTATTGGGCGCCAGAGGGCGTGTCCACCAGGATGATGTCGAACTCCTGCGCCAGGTCGGTGAGCATCTGCGTGAAGTTCGGACGTCCCAGCAGCTCCTGCGGATTGGGTGGCGTAGGACCCGCCGGCAGCACCGACAGATCCAGCAGATCCGGCACGCGTTGAAGCGCATCGGCTGCGGAACAACGACCGGCGATCACGCCCGACAGACCATTGCGATTGTCCAGTCCGAACAATTCGTGCTGGCAAGGATGACGCATGTCGGCGTCGATCAGCAAGGTGCGTTCGCCCAGCTGCGAGAACACCACCGCCAGGTTGGAGGCAATGAAACTGCGCCCTTCCCCGCTCTCCGGGCTCACGATCGACAGGGACTTGTGCTTGCCGTCGACGTCGAACCAACGCACCATCAACTGGCTGCGCAGTGCCCGCAGGGCTTCGACCTGCTTGCTGAACGGGTTGTAGGCGGCAACGACTTTCTCGCTGACCTTGCTCTCGCCCTTGAGCAGATAGGGGTAGTCGAACTGGCGCGACAGCGCCTGATCGATATCGGACTGGGTCAGCAGTCCCAACTGGATCGCCGCGTCCCCAAAGCGCAAACCGCGCTCGCGCTGCAGGCGCAGGATACGTTCCGCGTTCTCGGGGGAGAGCTTGCCGCTATCGACCAGGATCGCACCGATGGAGCGGTTCGGCAGGGATGCGCCTTCATTGAAGGTCAACGTTGCAGTAGTCATGTTATTCCCGGGGATTCATATTTTTTATCGATGAACGAGAGCGGTCCGCACTCACACTGGTTTGCAGCGGCCAAAGCCGAACCGGCCGCGACGTGTCGCAGCGACGGGGCGGGTAATGGCACCCAGCACCGGCAGACCCAGTTCTTCAACCAGATCATGTTCCGAACGCACACGACGATTGGTCAGTTCCAGACCCAGGGCTGCCATCACTCCCAGGATGGTACCGACGAAGATCGACAGCACCAGGTTGACAAAAATACGGGGGCTGGACGGATTGGCAGGAGGCACTGCTGCCGACAGTAGGGAAATATCCGACTGGTTGGACTGCCCCTCCAGATTCGTCTGTGCGAAGCGCTGGGTGGTCAACTCGTAGGCGCGCTGAGCACTTTCCAGTTCGCGGGTAAGCACTGACAGTTCGTCCCGGGTGCGATTCATCTCCAGGACCTTGCGCTTCTGCGCTTCGAACTCTGCGCGGATTTCTGCCTCGCGCTTGGCCAGGATGGTCGCATTGCTGCCCACCGAAGCCGAGATCGAGGAAGTGGCGGCTGCCAACTGGGCACGCAGACCATCGCGCTCGGCCTTGGCCGACTGGTAGTCCGGATGATTGGTACCCAGTCGCTTGGCGGCTTGCTCGAAGCGTGCTTCCGAGCTGGCAAGATTAGCGCGCAGGTTCTGGATCAAGGCGTTGGAGTTGACGTCCGGCGATTCACCGGCGCCACCACCGCTGGCCTGACGGCGACGGGACTGGGCTTCCGCCAGAGCCCCCTGAGCCATGACCAGTTGGGTCGACAAATCGTTGAGGCGATTGTTTTCGACGTCGGTACGGTTGTCCAGGTTGGTGATGCCGTGCTCTTCCTGGTACTTGGACAGCTTGGTTTGAGCCTGCTCATACGCGTCGCGCAGAACCTTGACCTGGTCGTTGAAATAGACCGAGGCCTTGCGGGTCGGGTCCAGCTTCAGCTGCATGCTCACATTCTGGTAGGCAGCGGCGAAGGCATTGGAAACGAGTGCGGCAAACTGCGGATCTTCTGCCCTGTAGGTGATATCGATCACGCTGCTCTCCTTGGAGGCAACGGCATCAAGCTTTTTCAGCAACAGCGCAGCCAGCCAGTTACGGATGTCCAGTTCGCCGTGATCATCGGCCTCATAGGCATCCTTGACGGCCTGCTGCTGCGTCAGCTTGAGGCTGTCGACCACCGCCAGCGCCACCGAGGGGCTGTTGATGATGGCCACCTGCGTCGGCATGAAACCGGGTAGCGCCTGAGGCGAGACCACCAGACCGGTGACCGGGTCCGAAGCCTTGTAGTTGAGCACCACGGACGATGTCGCCTTGTATTGCTTGGGCAAGACCAGACTGACCACCAGCGTCACGACCACCGTGACGGCAAGAATGAGCAGGATCACCTTGCGACGGGCCTGAAGGATCAGAAGAAATTGGGATAGGTTCATAGGATCACGCCTCCTGGTTGGCGTATTCAGTCACTAAAAGAAAAAACGCACATCTGTCGTTGCCGGGATTGCGGGTTTAAAACCAGCTTTCCTTCACATAGACGATATCGTCGGCCTGCAGCAGATCATCCTTTTTCACAGGGACTTCCTGCAGATTGCCATCCGGATCACGGCGCTTGACCATCAGGCCCCGCTCCGTACCACGCTGGGTCAGGCCACCGCCCACCGACAAGGCCTGCAACACAGTGGTGTTGCGCTCCAGCTTATAGACACCGGGACGCTGGACTTCGCCGTAGATGTAGAAGCGCAGCGAACGCTCGACATAGACCACGTCATTGGCGCCGACTTCCGGCAGAGATGTGGTATCGCCGCTGTGAGTGATGTTGTAGATATCGACCAGTTGCTTGGTCACCCCACCCTTGCCATCCGGGCGCACGATGGTCACGGCATCGCCACCGTCGGGGGTGACGCCACCAGCCAAGGCAATCACGTCAGCCACGTTGCGTCGGCCATCCAGCGGGTAACGACCCGGCTTGGTCACCTGGCCCAGCACCGAGATCATCTGGCTTTGCGGCACGGTAACCAGAATGTTGACCTGCGGATTGTTCAGGTAACCACCGTTCTTGAGCAGACTGGCGATCTTGGTCTCCGCCTGCGCCGTGGACAGGCCTCCAACCTTGACTTCGCCCACCAGCGGATAGCTGATCACACCGGCTTCACTGATCCGGGTTTCCAGACTCAGGTCGTCGCTGCCATACACCTTGACGCGAATGACGTCACCCGCACCCAGCAGGATGTCATCGGCCTTGGCAAACAGACTGGTGCTGGCGAGCAACAGGCCGACCAGCAGAAATACCATTTTTCTCATCATTGTCATTACTCCGCAGTACATCAGGTTCTTGATTCAGGCGTCGGACGCCCGGATGTTGATCAATACTTCCTTACTTGAAACTGGCCACGCCGCGCGATATTGCATCGTTCTTGACACTCTCGGCTGTCTTCCCGGCATCGTCCTTTTCAGCAGGGCTCGCGACACTCAAATCCTTGAACGATTTCGCCTGCTCGGAATACTCGATCTTGGCCTCGCTCTTGAGACGATCCAGCAATTGTTCAGAGGCCTGATTCTGCTTCTGCGTCACCAGATATTGCACAATCTGAGGTGTCGCCACGGCCAACGATACGGGCGCATTCTTGACGTCCTGCAACGAGGTCAGGATCGAGGTCTGACCTTCGATCACGATGAACAGTGTTCCTCGCTCCATGTTCTTCAGGGTGGCATTCATCTGCGGCGGGAGGTCTGCCGAGCTCTTGATGACGTTTTGGCGGACGTACTGGACACGATGCGCGTCCAGCCAGGCCACGACGTCCTCAAGCCTCTTGCCACGCTGATCCATCAACTCACGCAGCTCGGGTGTGACACTGGAGCCAGCGACGATCAACTGTGCGAACTCAAATTGGCGACGCTGCGCAAACCAGTCCGGGTTCTTGCGATACAGGTCGTCGATGTCCTGATCCAGGGGCCGGGCAGGCGCCTTCACCTTGGTGGCTGCATAACTTTGGGCGAGCACCAGATTGCGCGCGCGCTCCATGTCGGCCAGCACGGCCGGATCGGTATCGAGCTTGTCCTTCTTGGCGGCATTGATCAATAGCTGGCGCGCGACCAGGCCATCAAGCAACTGTTTGGTGACCTGCTGACCACCGGTCTTGGCCAATTCATTGTTGACCTGGTGGATCGTGATTTCCTGACCATCGACGATGGCTACTACCTGACTGGAGGACGCCGCAGCCGGCTTTTTCTCGCCGCAGGCAGCAAGGCCGATCAAGAGCATGGTCGAGACGAGCATCCTGGTCGCCATTTTGTTATGTTTTATCACCGCTTCGTTCCCGATTTTCATTTCACCAAGCTCTCGATTTTTTCATTCTGTTTATTCGCTACCACTTGTTGCCCAGGCGCCAGTACACCTCATACTGAGCGCACTCGCCGGTTAAGAAGCATCGCCCATCAATAGGCGTTGTCGCGCTTCACTACCATGCGTACGGTCTGGAAGATGATCCACAGATCGAATACCAGCGACCAGCGACGCAGATACTCCAGATCGAACTCGATACGGGCTTTCATCTTGTCCAGTGTTTCGGTCTCGCCGCGCAGGCCATTGACCTGGGCCCAGCCGGTGATGCCCGGCTTGACCTTGTGGCGCAGCATGTAGCCCTTGATTTGCTTGCGATACAGCTCGTTGTGGGCCACCGCATGTGGACGTGGTCCGACAATGCTCATACGACCTTGCAGGACGTTGAAGAACTGGGGCAATTCATCAAGGGAGCTGGAGCGCAGGAAGCCGCCGATCTTGGTCAGACGCATATCCCCTTTGGTGGCCTGCGTGACCTTGCCGCCGTCTTCCATCACCGTCATCGAACGGAATTTGTAGACCACGATTTCTTCGCCATCCAGGCCGTAACGGCGCTGCTTGAAGATGATCGGACCCGGCGAGGTAAGCTTGACGCAGATGGCAATGACCATCATCACTGGCAACAACATGAGCAGAATGGCAGAGGCCAGAATCACGTCGCTCACGCGCTTGACCAGATTGTTGGTTCCGGTAAAGGGTGTTTCGCAGATCGCCATCACCGCCATCCCACCCACATAGTCGAAGCGGGCCTGGATCAGGTTGAAGATATAGATGTCCGGGATGAAATAGATGGACGCGGTAGTGTCCTGCAATTCGTCGATCATCTGCAGCACACGCGGCTGTGCCGAGATCGGCATGCTGATGTAGACCATGTTGATGTTGTTCTGACGTACGTAGGCAGCCACGTCCGACATCTTCCCGTGCAGCGGCGTAAAGGTGCCAGCCGGCTGGCGGTTCAACTCGCGGTCATCGAAGAAGCCCATGAGCTTGATCATCAGGGAGGGATACTTCTCCATGCGGTCTGCCAGCTTCAGCGCAGCCGGATTGACACCAATGATGATAGCCTTGCGTACCTCGCCCTTGGTATGCAGGTCGCGCAGGACGCGTGATTGCACATGCTGCGAAATGATCAGACCGATGGGCGTGCTGACCACCCAGAAGAAGATCGCACGCATCGAGAAGCTTTGGTAGAACTCGCAGATATAGGCCACCAGGACCAGCACCGCAGCCACTGCCATCCAGTCCAGCACCGGTGCCAGCACGGAGGGGCCTTTGGGATTGCGGCGCAAGCGACGCTGATGCAATTCGGTGAAGAAATAAGACGAGAGGAAAAAGGCCATGATGGCCAGCACCCAGTAATCGCCAGTAAAGGTGTGACCATGCAGGCGGACCAGAACCCACAGATAGGCCACGATCAGCGCAGGCTCGACAAAGCGCTTGAATACCATGGTGATGGTATTAGGCTTGACGTTGACCAACGGCAGGCCATCATGCAGGTCACTCATTTTGGGGGCCTCAGAATTCATAGCGCGAAGTCAGGGAAATGCCGTTGGAGAGGTAGCTGAAGGTATTGATGTTCGACTGCAGGTTTTCTCGATAGATGGACAACATCAACGACAAGGACGTGGTCGGCGAATAAGTCAGACTCAGGCTCGCCTTCTCATAGTTGTCTCGCCGATTCGTGGGAGTCACACCAGTCACGATTGAGGCACCGTTGTAGTTGCGCTTTTCATAATCGATCAAACCATCCACGCGCAATTTGGCCGTGGGTAAATAGGTCGTCGCAACGCTGACGCCATTGGTCAGCGCGAAATTCGCATCCACATCGTTCACGCCACCGATCTCACGCCAGAGATTGGCCTTGAAACTGGTCTTACCAGTGGCCGCCCAGTCTGCAATCAGGCGAGCGTTGAATCCACGATAACCGGCATCAGCGGCTGAATTTCGCTCACGCTGGGTGATACCACCCAGAAACTGAAGTTTGGTCTTGCCGCTGTAAAGCCAGACAATCTTGGCCTTGTAGTCTTCCTGGCTGAACGAGTTATTGATCGTCCCGGTACTGACCACGGAGTCATACGGATAATTGCCCGTGGTCTTACGTACCTGCACCCCTGCTATGCTGCCGCTGGCAGGGTTGTAGTCCAGTCCGACTTCAGCCAGGTTCTGGGTAAAACTGTTTGCCTTCTGGGTACTCAGGTCATACGCCAAGCCAAACCGCGATGCCTGGACCCGCAACGTCCAATCGGGATGCAATTGCCATGCCAAGTTCGCGTATTTCGTACTCATCGTGCGGATGTTCAGATCCAGCACCCGGTAGTTCTGGAAAGGTGTCAACGAACGCGAATACACGTAACCGACGTTGCCTGAGAAACGCTCTCCAAGGGCCCAACCCCAGTCCGCTTTCAGATCACGCGCGTCGTTGTCGAACTGCCTGAAATAATCAAACGTGTTCTTGGTCGCACTCGCATCCAGATAGATGTGTTGGCGACTGAGATTCTTGTCGATACGGATCCCGGCCAGCCGGCTCTGCACGTTGTCCGACAATTTGGACGAACCGAGCGCTGCCTGGGCCGCCTCGGGACTATTCAAGCGCAACAGGTTATCGTCATGCAAATAGGTGTACTGCACATACGGAACAACCACCTGACCGGGGTCTGCCGCGTAGGCAAAAGGGCAGGTCACGGACACCAGCAGCGCACACACTTGCACCCGGGTCTTGCGCTTGCTGCTATTGCGAAACTGCCGTGGCATCACGAATCAGCGCCCTTTCTTTTTTTAGTTTTACTTTTAAAACAATGGCAATATTTTGCATCCGAATTGCTGCATCGCAACACGAAAAAATTTAGAGTCAATCATGCATCATTTTTGATATTTAGGCAAAAATTTGTGCTGAAGATTGCCCTCCAGAAAACAATGCGGTAAGGATACGCACCCCTAGAATCGGGACAATCAGACAATGACGGATGCCTTTGTAGGACAAACGGGATATTTCAATTTTGATAACTATTGCGAGAAAAACCATAAACTATTTATATCGCGACGCAACAAAAACTGAACGTTTATCTCCTATCAAGCGTCCCAGCGCTTTCGCAGCCCCCTTCTAGCGGATAAGATCCTCTCCGCACTGCCTTGCAAACCTCCTTGTCTTCCATGAATCTCTCCTGGCATACCATCACCTTCTTCGGCGACAGCGCCATTACCATCCCGGCTGCCTGCATCCTTGCGCTCTGGCTGGGCCTGAACAGGATGTGGCGTCCGATGTTGGCGTGGCTGCTCTGTTTCGGCACAGCAATGTTCATCGTCGTCGTCAGCAAGCTGTTGTTCATGGGATGGGACATCGCCCCTCCCATGCTCAACTTCACTGGCTTCAGCGGCCATACCGCTTCTTCCAGTGCACTCTATCTGTCCATTGCGCTGGTGCTGACACAAGGTTGCAGCCGCCCTCGCCGCTCGCTGGTGCTCGCATTGACAGCACTGGCGGTGACTGCGATCGGCGTCTCACGCCTGATGATCAAGGTGCACTCCGAATCCGAGGTGTTGCTGGGCCTGCTGCTGGGCGCCGGCGCGGCCTGGGCGTTCAGCCTGTCGCTGCATCGCTCTCCCCCACCCTGGCGCCATCTTTTGCTGCCACTGGGCCTGGCGGCTGCACTGCTGATGACCGGCTTCGACAAACCGGCACCCACACAGAGCTTCCTGCAGGAACTGGCCAAGAATCTGTCGGGGCGCCCGGAGGTCTATTTCCGTCACGAACCGTTGTAAGCCTGCACTGCCGGCGCCCTGCCCTTCACCATGAAAAATGCCGTTCAGCAATCCGCTGAACGGCATGTCTTGCGCATCACGTCTATCTGCCAGGTGACTGCGACCCTCAGGCAGCCATTGCCGCCGGCATCGGGACATTCCTGCGACGCAGCGCTGCCACGCCAATGACGATCGCCAGGCCGGACAGCATCATCAGATATTGCTCGGGCTCCGGGACCGGAGCCACGGCTGCCAGGTTGCCGGTGAAGGACTGCAGGTGCAGTTCGCCATTCTGGGTCAGGCTGTTGACGAAGACGCCGCCCTCGATGTTCTGGTTATTGGTCAGGCTGGCATGCGTGGCCAGGATGGAGCCGCCAAACTGGTTGTTGATGGTGAGGCTGCTGGCGTTATAGAAATTCCAGACGATGGACTTGCCCAGCGACTGCGCTTGTCCGCCCAGGAAGTTGGCGCCGATCACTGCCGAACTCACGCTCGAATTGATGATGATGGTGCTGGCGCCATTGGCAGCGAAAGAGAATTCGCCGGCCGAGAACACCGAAGCGCTAGTCGTGTTATCCAGGTTGAAGACGGCCACACCCTTGGCATCGGCAACGGCATTGAAGGTCGCCTTGTTACCACTGAGCGAAACCGTGCTGTTGGCGACTGCGCTCTTGAGTGTGTTGGACAGCGCACCAAGCGTGCTACCGAAATTGGTGGAGCTCGCTGCATCGAAGTTGGTCTGCATCAGCGAGGATGGCGCGGACAGATGGCCGCCATTGAAATTGGTGCTGGTGCTGCCACCGACCACATAAGCCGGTCCGTTCAGATTGCTATTGGAGACGGAGCCACCGATGTAGCTGGAGCCGGTGTTGACCGTGGAATTGACCAGCGAGCCGCCGATAGCCGAGCCCAGACCGTTGACGTGCACATTGGTCGCGGTACCCATGACCGTCAGGCCGGCATAGCTGGAGGCCGGAGTGTCGCCGACATGCTGCACGTAATCGCCGCCGGTGAGCGAGCCGCCGATCCAGGCACGACCATCGACGTGCGAATTGGACGTGGCGCTGCCGAGCACGACCAGATTGAATTGCTGGAGCGCTTCGGCGCCAGTCAGCGACGTCGTGGCCGCCTGGGCGGCTTCGGACAGACCGAGCGACAACAACGGCGCGATGGCAAACGTGGCCAGGACCGACTTGGAACGGACAAGCATGAAACCCCCGATTCAATGAAGTGATGCCCGGTCAGATCTCCCAACTGGCGCAGGCAAGAATTGATCGCGGCAAACACCGCGTAAATTCACACAAATAGTTGTAAATTTTTTATCAATTCTAAGGGTTTAGTTGTCACTTGATCAAGTAGGAAGATGAAGTATCGCGTCCTTGTGAAAATTTTGCCACATTGACAATAATCAAGTTTCCCACCGCATGGAAGCAGAGTGGTCAGCGCAAGGTTCTGGACATGTAGCGAGCGCCAACTCCATAGCTGGAGATTGCATCGACCCCTTGCAGATGGGCCCGATCATCGCTCTCGAATCCGGCATTGCGCCAGTAATCTCCGGAATCATGGACGGCCACCAATGTGGCGCGCTGCAGACCAATGGCGCGACCAAGCTGGCAGATTTCCTCCACCAACGCGCGCCCCAGCCCCGAACCACGGGCTTGCGGCAACAAGGCGACGTCATGCAGATGCAGGCAGTCCGCCCGCTCTTCGAGCTCCAGCAGCAAGCGGTTCAAGGCGGGAGGTTGACCATGGCGGGTCGGATGCATGAAGGCATAACCGATGACTTCCTCGGTACCGGCTGGCGTCATGTGGGCGGCGATGCGGCAGCCTTGCGGGAACAAGGCCAGTCGTTCGGCAAAGACTTCGCGGGCCTCATAGTAACCGGCGTGAACCAGCGCTGCGATCTCCATCACATGCGACAAGTCGTCCGCCTTCATCGCACGCCATTGGTAATGGGTCATGATTGATCTCCCTTGCCATCGGCATCCTTGCGATGGCGGGCCTGAAAGGAAACGCGCCGCACGGCGGTCGATAAGGACCAGCGTGCGGCGCGTCGAATTGCAATGTCAGTCGGAACCGGGATAAGGCTATTGCCGAAGGCAGGACACCCCGATACGAATAGCGTCGCCCATCAGCCCATCAGGCTGCCGCACCCGGCTTGAGCGTCTCCAGAACCGCCTGCAGCTCCGCACGCAGGCTGTCGATGGCCGCCTCGTCCAGACTGATGGCGGGCGGTTGTGGCTCTTCCGCTTGCTCGACCTCATGGGTGCCATCTAGCTTGTTGCGGGCGCCACTGATGGTGAAGCCCTGCTCGTAGAGCAGTTCACGGATACGACGGATCAGCAGCACTTCATGATGCTGGTAATAACGACGGTTGCCACGTCGCTTCACCGGCTTCAACTGGGTAAATTCCTGCTCCCAATAGCGCAACACGTGCGGCTTGACGCCACACAGCTCGCTGACCTCACCTATCGTGAAATAACGCTTGGCCGGGATGGGCGGCAGCACGATGGCCGCCGGCTTGTTGACACGATCGTTCATAGATTAGACGGACATTTCAACGGTGCTACCGCTGGAGAGTTCCACCATTTCCTTCAATTTCTGGCTGGCATGGAAGGTCACGACGCGGCGCGCCGTGATCGGGATTTCCTCGCCTGTCTTGGGATTGCGGCCAGGCCGTTGCGGCTTGTCGCGCAGCTGGAAATTACCGAAGCCGGAAAGCTTGACGGCCTCACCACGCTCAAGCGCGTTGCGGATCTCGTCGAAGAAGGTTTCCACCATGTCCTTGGCTTCGCGCTTGTTCAGACCGACCTGCTCGAACAAAAGTTCGGCCAGCTCGGCCTTGGTCAGAGTCGGCAGGTTCTTGTCGGCCTGCGAGCGTGCCTGCGATTCCATCACGGCGCGATGCAGGTCGGCGTCCAGCACGGATTGAAATTCGTTCGAATTCACGTTGTTCATGGCGATGAATGACTGGGCCTCAACCGATTCCGGTCTGTAATTATTTTCGCTCTCGGACATCACGTCAGGCACGCAACCTGGCGCCAAGCCTGCTGCCCGCAGCGGCCACCAGCGCACTCACGGCAAGGTCGACCTTGTCATCCTGAAGGGTGTTTTGAGTATCTTGCAAGGTGCAGCGGAACGCAAGACTTTTTTCGTCGCCTTCCAGACCCTTGCCTTGATATTCATCAAATAAAACAAGGGCTTGCAAGATGGCGCATGCGGGGTTGGCCTCTTTCTCGGCAGCGAAAACATCGAGCAATTGCTGGGCGCCAATCGACTGCTTGACCACCAGTGCGATATCACGGCTGACGGCCGGGAATTTGGAAATCTCGGTGTAGACCGGCAGGTCCCGCTGCTGCAGAGCATCGGCATCGACTTCGAAGACCACCGGTGCCAACGGCAGCTCGTACTTCTGCTGCCACTTCGGATGCAGTTCGCCGATCACGCCGATGACCTGCTCGCCCAGCAGCACGTGGGCAGTACGGCCGGGGTGCAGCGCTGGGTGTTCTGCTTTCACGAAACGCAAGGTGCGCGGTGCGAACAAGGCTTCCAGATCGGCCTTGACGTCGAAGTAATCGACGTTGCGGCTGGGCTGGCCCCATTGTTCGTCGGCCACCGGGCCGTAGGCCAGAGCGGCCACGCGCTTGGGCTGCTCGAAACCGGCCACTGACAGCGGGCCATCGGTGATATCGGCATTCTTGCGGAAGATCGCACCGGCTTCGAAGACGCGGATGCGCGACGCCTTGCGGTTGACGTTGTAGCGTGCGTTGGCCACCAGCCCGGCGATCAGCGAAGAGCGCATGACGCTCATCTGGCTGGCAATGGGGTTGAGCAGCTTGATCGGATCGGCGTTGCCGCCGAAGTCGGCTTCCCAGGCGCTATCGACGAAGCTGAAATTGACCACTTCCTGGTAGTCCTGGTCCGCCAGCAGACGCCGGATGGCGAACAGCGAGCGGGTGTTCTCGGGCGCGATGCGCATGGCATTGGCGGCCACCGGCGGCAGCGCCGGGATGTTCTCGAAGCCATAGACGCGCGCGACTTCCTCGATCAGGTCTTCCTCGATCTCGATGTCGAAGCGATAGGACGGCGGCGTGACCGAGAACAGGCCAGGCTGATAGTCGAAGGACAGGCCCAGGCGCTTGAAGATGTCCGAGACCATCTCATCGGTGATCTCCACGCCGATCACCTTGGCTGCACGCGCAGTGCGCAGCGCGACAGGCTCGCGCTTGGGCAGGTTGACGATCTGGTCGTCGATGGGGCCGACGCGGGTGTCACTGGTGCCGCAGATTTCCAGCAGCAGCGCAGTAATGCGTTCGATGTGATCGACCACGGTGGCGAAGTCGACACCACGTTCGAAGCGATGCGCCGCATCGGTGGAGAAGTTGTAGCGACGTGCCCGGCCCTGGATCGCCTGCGGGAACCAGAAGGCGGCTTCCAGGTAGATGTTGCTGGTCTCCAGCGAGACTGCAGTGGCGTCGCCGCCCATGATACCGGCCAGGGATTCGATTTCCTTGTCGTCGGAGATCACGCCCACCCACTCATCGACTTCCACGGTATTGCCGTTGAGGAGCTTGAGCGATTCGCCCTTGCGCCCCCAGCGCACATCCAGGCCGCCATGGATCTTGTCCAGGTCGAACACGTGCGAGGGACGACCCAGCTCCAGCATCACGTAGTTGGAGATATCCACCAGTGCAGAAATCGAGCGCTGACCACTGCGCTCCAGGCGCTGCTTCATCCATTGCGGCGTGGCTGCCTTGGCATTGAGGCCACGGATGACGCGGCCGGCGAAACGGCCGCACAACTCAGGCGCGGAAATGCGCACGGGCAGTTTCTCGTCGAGATTGACCGCCGCCGCCTGATATACCGGCGCCTTCAGGGGCGTCCCGGTCAGGGCCGACACTTCACGCGCCACGCCCAGCACCGACAGGCAGTCCGCCTTGTTGGGGGTGAGCTTGATGGTGAACTTCAGATCGTTCAATTGCAGGTAGTCGCGGAAATTCTGACCCACCGGTGCATCGTCCGGCAGTTCCAGCAGGCCGCCGTGATCTTCCGACAGTTTCAGTTCGCGCGCGGAGCACAGCATGCCCTGCGATTCCACGCCGCGCAGCTTGCCGACCTTGATTTCGAAGGGCTTGCCATCGGCGCCCGGGGGCAGCACCGCGCCTACCATCGCGCAAGGCACCTTCAGGCCGGCACGCACGTTGGGCGCGCCGCAGACGATGTTGAGGATGGTGCCGGTGTGCACGTTGACGCGGCATACGTTCAGGCGATCCGCATCCGGGTGCTTGGTCACTTCCAGCACTTCACCCACCACCACATTGGTGAAGGGGGGCGCGACCGGTTCGACTTCCTCGACTTCCAGGCCGGACATGGTCAGCAGATGCGACAGTTCATCCGAGGTCATGGTCGGATTGACCATGGTACGCAGCCAGTTTTCAGAGAATTGCATGATTCAGACTTTCAGCTATCAGCCAGAGGCGCGTCGCGACATGGCGCGGCGCCCTTCTTGATCGGATTAATTGAATTGCTTCAGGAAGCGCAGGTCGCCTTCGTAGAACAGGCGCAGGTCATTGATGCCATAGCGCAGCATGGTCAGGCGCTCAAGGCCGGAGCCGAACGCGAAACCGATGTACTGCTCGGGGTCCAGCCCCATGTTGCGCACCACGGTGGGATGCACCTGGCCGGCACCGGAGACTTCCAGCCAGCGCCCCTTGAGGGGACCGCTACCGAAGGCGATGTCGATCTCGGCCGAGGGTTCGGTGAAGGGGAAATAGGAAGGACGGAAACGTACCTGCAGGTCGTCGGTCTCGAAAAAGGCCTTGACGAAGTTGAGGTAGACGCCCTTCAAGTCGGCGAAGCTGATGTCCTCGGCGATCCACAGGCCTTCGACCTGGTGGAACATCGGCGAGTGGGTGGCATCGCTGTCCACGCGGTAGGTGCGGCCCGGGGCAATGACCTTGATGGGGGGCTTGTTCATGCGGGCGTAGCGCACCTGCATCGGGCTGGTGTGAGTACGCAGCAGCAGGGGCTTGCCCTGGGTATCGTGACCTTCGATGTAGAAGGTGTCCTGCATCGAGCGCGCCGGGTGATTTTCGGGGCTGTTCAATGCGGTGAAATTGGTCCAGTCGGTCTCGATCTCGGGACCGTCGGCGACATCGAAGCCGATGGAACGGAAGATTTCCTCGACGCGCTGCCAGGAGCGCATCACCGGATGGATACCACCCACGCCGCGACCACGACCAGGCAGGGTGACGTCGATGGCTTCCGCATTCAGGCGCGCCTGCATCTGGGCATTGACCAGAGCATCACGGCGTGCGGTCAGTGCGTTTTCGATCTGTTCCTTGGCGACGTTGATGATCGCCCCTTGTACCTTGCGCTCTTCCGGCGCCAGCTTGCCCAGCCCCTTCATCTGCTCGGTGATCTGGCCGGTCTTGCCGAGGTACTTGGCCTTGGCGTTTTCCAGTGCGGCGGCGTCCGGCGCGGCGGCGAAATCAGCCTGCGCCTGCGTGACCAGTTGGCCCAGGAGTTGGTCTAGGGGATTCATGCGGTAAGTCTCGCTCCAATCGAAAATCCGACGACGAAGTCGAAAAGGAAAAAAATCCACGAAACCGTGGATCAAAAACATACGGGGCATCGGTGTGACACCTCTGCCCCGCAGGATTTTGCAGCGCCGGCTGCTCGTCTGACTTGCGTCGTGGATGTTGCGGCCGGCTACCGCACATGCGCTGTCGATTTAGGCGGCAGCGATGTTGGCCTTCACCTGGTTGACGATGGCAGCGAATGCAGCCTTGTCGGTGACAGCCATATCGGCCAGGACCTTACGATCCAGTTCGATCGCAGCCTTCTTCAGGCCGTTCATGAACACGCTGTAGGTCACGCCGTGCGAACGCGCAGCGGCGTTGATACGGGCGATCCACAGTGCGCGGAACACGCGCTTCTTGTTACGACGGTCACGGTACGCGTACTGACCAGCGCGCATGACTGCTTGCTTGGCGATACGGTAGACGTTTTTGCGACGGCCGCGGTAACCCTTGGCGAGTGCGAGGACTTTCTTGTGGCGGGCACGTGCTGTTACCCCACGTTTGACTCTAGGCATAGTAGCTCCTTAGTGTATGGTGAGGTTAAGCGAACGGCAGCATTGCGCGAACGGAATTCAGGTTCGTCTCATGGACGCCCTCGGTACCGCGCAGTTGACGCTTGTTCTTGGTGGTCTTCTTGGTCAGGATGTGACGCTTGAAGGCTTGACCGCGCTTGACGGTACCGCCCGGGCGCACGCGAAAACGTTTCTTCGCGCTGCTCTTCGATTTCATCTTAGGCATAGCAACTCTGTCCTTCCGGACAGCTCCATTTTTTGATGATTGCAGGTGGCAGCAAATACTCGCTGCTCTTTGATGCCTGCTCTCACTTATTTGACAGCGGGTAATCCCGCTGCTTTTGCCCAGCGCAGTCGCCTGCGCCTTGCAAATCCTTTGTCGGCCTTACGCTGCCGCGGCTTTCGCGGCATGGACGACACCGGAGAGATGTCGTCCTGATACGGCTAACTGCTTGAGACTGAACAACAGAAAAAGATTTACTTCTTTTTCTTGGGCGCCAGCACCATGATCATCTGGCGACCTTCCATCTTGGGAAACTGCTCGACCTGGCCGTAAGGTTCCAGGTCTGCCTTCAGACGCTCCAGCACACGCATGCCGATTTCCTGGTGAGCCATTTCACGGCCGCGGAAACGCAGGGTGATCTTGGTCTTGTCACCGTCTTCCAGGAACTTGGTGAGGTTGCGCAGCTTGATGTTGTAATCGCCATCATCGGTACCCGGGCGGAACTTGACTTCCTTGACCTGGATGACCTTCTGCTTGAGCTTGGCCTCGTGCGCCTTCTTCTGCTCCTGGTACTTGAACTTGCCGTAGTCCATCAGGCGGCAGACGGGAGGTTGCGCGGTCGGCGCAATCTCGACCAGATCGACTTCAGCCTCCTCGGAAAGACGTAAGGCTTCAGCCAGGCTGACGATGCCCAGAGGCTCGTTTTCAACACCCGAAAGGCGTACTTCCGGCGCAGTGATCTCGCGGTTGAGGCGATGCGACTTGTCAGTAGCTATTGCAGTTTCCTTTTAAAATCCAATAAATTAAGCCGTGCTCTTGCGCTGGGAGGAAGCCCTAGGCTTCCCCGACTCAGGCTTTGGTGGCAACCTCATCCTTGAGGCGCTCCACCAAGGTGTCGATGGACATGACGCCCAGATCGACATTGCCCCGCGCACGCACGGCCACAGTGTTTGCATCCCGTTCTTTATCGCCGACAACCAGGATATAGGGCGGCTTCTGAATAGAATGCTGCCGTATTTTATAGGTAATCTTTTCGTTGCGCAAATCGGTCTCGACCCTAAACCCTTGTTTTTTCAGCGTTTGTGCAACGTTTTGCACATAATCCGCTTGCGCGTCGGAAATATTCAGGATGACAACTTGTGTTGGCGCCAGCCACAAAGGCATCGCGCCGGCGTGGTTTTCGATCAGGATGGCGATGAAACGCTCCAGCGAACCGACGATGGCCCGGTGCAACATCACGGGCACCTTGCGGTTGTTGTCTTCAGTGACATACTCGGCGCCCAGACGGGCCGGCATGGAGAAGTCCACCTGCATGGTGCCGCATTGCCAGGAGCGACCGATGGAGTCCTTCAGGTGGTATTCGATCTTGGGACCATAGAAAGCGCCCTCACCCGGCAGCTCTTCCCACTCCGAACCGGAGGCGCGGATGGCTTCGCGCAGGGCGTTCTCGGCCTTGTCCCAGACTTCCTCGGCACCAATGCGCTTTTCCGGGCGCAGGGCAAGCTTCACCGCCACTTCCTTGAAACCGAAGCAATCGTAGACTTCGCGCACCACGCGGTTGAAGGCAGCCACTTCCTCCTGGATCTGGTCTTCGGTACAGAAGATGTGACCATCGTCCTGGGTGAAGCCGCGCACGCGCATCATCCCGTGCAGCGCGCCCGAGGGCTCGTTGCGATGGCACTGGCCGAATTCGCCGTAGCGCAGTGGCAGGTCGCGATAGCTGTGCAGACCGGAGTTGAAGATCTGGATGTGGCCCGGGCAGTTCATCGGCTTGAGCGCGTAGGCTCGGTTTTCCGACTCGGTCGTGAACATGTTTTCACGATAGTTTTCCCAGTGACCAGTCTTTTCCCACAGCGAGCGATCCAGGATCTGCGGCGCCTTCACTTCCTGATAGCCGTTGTCCTGGTAGACGCGACGCATGTATTGCTCGACCTGCTGCCAGATGGTCCAGCCCTTGGGATGCCAGAAGATCAGGCCCGGCGCCTCATCCTGGAAGTGGAACAGGTCCAGCGCACGGCCCAGCTTGCGGTGATCGCGCTTTTCCGCCTCTTCCAGCATGTGCAGGTAGGCTTCCTGGTCTTCCTTCTTGGCCCAGGCGGTGCCATAGACCCGCTGCAGCATCTCGTTGTTGGAGTCCCCGCGCCAGTAGGCACCGGCCAGCTTCATCAGCTTGAATACCTTGAGCTTGCCGGTGGAGGGCACGTGCGGGCCACGGCACAGGTCGGTGAAGCTGCCCTCGGTGTAGAGCGAGACATCCTCGTTCTGCGGAATGGAAGCGATGATCTCGGCCTTGTAGGCTTCGCCGATGGACTTGAAATAGGCCACTGCCTCGTCGCGCGGCAACACCTTGCGGGTCACCGGCTCATCCTTCTTGACCAGCTCCGCCATCTTCTTTTCGATGGCCTGCAGGTCTTCCGGAGTGAAGGGGCGCTTGTACGAGAAGTCGTAGTAGAAACCGTTGTCGATGACCGGGCCGATGGTGACCTGGGCGTCCGGGAACAACTCCTTGACCGCGTATGCCAGCAAGTGGGCGGTGGAGTGACGGATCACCTCCAGGCCATCGGGATCCTTGTCGGTGATGATGGCCAGCTCGGCATCCTTGTCGATCAGGTAGGAAGTATCGACCAGCTTGCCATCGACGCGGCCAGCCAGGGCTGCCTTGGCCAGACCGGTGCCGATGTTGGCGGCGACCTGCGCTACCGTGACCGGGTTGTCGAACTGGCGTTGCGAACCATCGGGAAGACGAACTGAAACCATTGTGCACTCCATGTCGGCAGCGTGACTGCCTTGCCTATTGAGGGTAAAAGAGGGTCGCCAAGGAAAATGGCGAAAAAACGGACGAAAAAAAACGCGGACCAGCCGCGCTTTTTCAAAGGACGAAAAAGAACCCGACTAGCGTCGCGTGAAAACCTCGGTGGTAGTTCGCGGTGTCATAACCGGATTGCCTTTCTCGCTCTTACAGATTGGAATGAATCGATATTCGGGAGGCCGCCACTGACAGGTGACCTCGACCGTAGCTAGCTATTATAGCAAATTCCCTCGACCATCGACACAACTTACCCTTGCCACAGCGTACGCAGAGGGGCGCCACCGTGCTAGCATCCAAGTCCATAGAGGGAGGCCAGCATCATGTCGGACCAGAAAAATCACACCGAGCACCAGACCGTGATCAACAACCGGGAATACACCCTGCAGAGTCGCACCGTGGAACTGGAGAACGGCGAGCGCCATGAGGAGTACCGCGTACTACTTGACGGAGATGTCATCAAATCCTGGACGCGCGGCGATGTGGCCCGCTACTTCGGCCTGGCCTGAATCCCGCCCCTCCATCCTCCGCACCAAAAAACAAAAACGGCATCCGCAGATGCCGTTTTTTGCTCACCGACCACCTACCAGCCTCAGGCCTTGGCCAGGCTGGCGCGTCGCGCCAGGATCTTCTCGATCTTGTCCTTCAGCGTCGCCGCATTGAAGGGCTTGACGATATAACCATCGGCGCCCGACTGCGCGGCCTCGACAATGTTTTCCTTCTTGGCTTCGGCCGTGATCATCAGCACCGGCAGATGCGCCATGGATGGCGTGGCGCGAATCTTCTTGAGCAGCGTCAGGCCATCCATGCCAGGCATGTTCCAGTCAGTCAACACGAACGTGATCGGCATGGCACCTGCTTCCAGGATTTTCAGGGCGGACGTACCGTCGTCAGCCTCCGCCATCTTGGTGTATTCAAGTTCCTTCAGCAGGCCACTGACAATACGACGCATCGTCGAAAAGTCATCAACCACGAGGAAATACTGATCATCTGCTGCCATAGGAAAATTCGTTCATCCGTAGAGAATATGAGTTTGAGGAGCAAACTCACAAAAAATTCGACGCAAGTGTAAAGCATTTTTAGATGCTTTCGCGAAACATATGTCACGCAAACACGTAAAAACACCCTCTTCCGCCCTGCTATGCCCAAACAGCGTAACAGCCATACCCCAAATCTCCCGCAATACGGGAAAGAAAGACGGGAACAATGGGAGATGTCAATGCGGGGCCACAAAACAAAAAAGGAAGCCGCCGATGCGCTTCCTTTTGCGTTTTTATCTTCGCCAACTCACCCGTTCGATACTGCAACAGAAGAATTGGTAGGCACGATTGGACTCGAACCAACGACCCCTACCATGTCAAGGTAGTGCTCTAACCAGCTGAGCTACGCGCCTATCGAAGAATTACCGATGAGAAAACAAAAAAGGAAGCCAAGAATGCGCCTCCTTTTCAGTTGGCTTCGCCCCAACCCAACACCCCCAAAAGGGAAGAAAGATTGGTAGGCACGATTGGACTCGAACCAACGACCCCTACCATGTCAAGGTAGTGCTCTAACCAGCTGAGCTACGCGCCTAACGAAGAAGCGAGAGTATAGGAGGCTTTTCAAAATTTGCCAAGAGGTAAATGATGAAAAATTAAAATAATTTCCATACCTCCTGCCACCCCCTACCCCGCAATCCTTCCCTGCTCGCCCTCCCCTATTGTCGCTTGGCCTCGATCACACCCTTCACATCGCGGATCACCGTCAGGGCTTTCTGCAATTGTTCGGTCGAACCGATCTCGGCGGTAAAGGCCATGCGTGCATGCCCCTTCACGCTTTGCGTGCTCACCCCGATCACATTGATCTTGTCACGCAGGAAGATATCGGAGATATCGCGCAGCAGACCCTGACGATCACTGGCCAGCACGAAGATATCGACCGGATAGACCGTATCCCGCGCCGGGGCACCCCAGGTGGTCTGGATCACCCGCTCGGGCGCATGCGAGGCCATCTCGGCGAAATTCTTGCAGTTCACCCGATGGATCGACACTCCCTTGCCGCGCGTGACGAAGCCGGCAATCACATCCGGCGGCGCCGGCTTGCAGCAGCGCGCCAGTTGCGTCAGCAAACCATCGGTGCCGACCACCAGCACGCCGGACTTGGCACCCTGCACGATGCTGGAAGCGCGACTCTTGCGGGTAATCAGCGCCTCGTCATCGATCTCGGGCTTCTTGTCCTGGCCTTCATGCAAAGCCTGCTCGACATGACGCAGGCTGAACTCTTCCTTGGCCAACGACAGGCACAGGTCGTCCACCTTGGCAAAGCCCAGCTTCTGCGCCAGCTCTTCCAGGTTGACAGCCGTCTTGCCCTCGCGCTGCAGGGTCTTTTCCAGCAGGCCGCGACCGACCGACAGGGTTTCCTGCTGCTCGATGGCATTGAACCAGGCGCGGATCTTGGAACGGGTGCGTGAGCTGGCGGCATAACCAGGGCTCAGCCAATCGCGCGACGGCCCGACACCGGCGCCGCTCTTGGCCGTGATGATCTCCACCGTCTGACCATTCTTGAGCACCGTATTCAACGGCACCATGACCCCGTCTACGCGGGCGCCGCGGCAGCGATGGCCGACATCGCTGTGCAGGTGATAGGCGAAGTCGATCGGCGTGGCGCCGCTGGGCAGCTCGATCACCCTCGCCTGCGGCGTGAGCACGTAGATGCGCTCATCCAGCGTGGCCGACTTGAGCTTTTGCACCCAGTCACGGCGAACCTCTTCCTGATCCACGACGGCGTCGGTGACTTCATTTTTCCAGGCCAGAAGCTGACGCAACCAGGCAATCTTCTCGTCGTATTTCTGTGCCGAGAAATTGGAGCCGCCGCTTTCCTTGTAACGCCAGTGGGCCGCCACCCCGTACTCGGCGAAGTGATGCATCTCGTGCGTGCGGATCTGCACTTCCAGGGCGCGACCGTCCTCGGCCAATACCACCGTGTGCAGGGACTGGTAGCCGTTCTGCTTGGGACGGGAGATGTAGTCGTCGAACTCTTCGGGAATCGGAGTCCAGATATCGTGCACGATGCCCAGCACCGCGTAGCAGGTCTTGACGTCGTCGACGATGACCCGGAAGGCGCGCACATCGTAGAGCTCGGAAAAGTCGATCGACTTGCCGCGCATCTTGTTCCAGATGCTGTAGATGTGCTTGGGCCGGCCACTGACCTCGGCCCGGATGTCCTGGGCCGCCATTTCCGAGCGCAGGCGCGCAATGGCACTGGCCACGAAGGCTTCGCGCTCCAGGCGCTTTTCTTCCAGCATCTTGGCGATGCGCTTGTAGGTCTGCGGCTCCAGGAAGCGGAACGACAGATCCTCCAGCTCCCACTTCAGCTGCCAGATGCCCAGGCGGTTGGCCAGCGGCGCATAGAGGTCGAAGGTCTGTCGCGCATACTGGGCACTGGCCTCGTTCTCCTGCTTGGTTTCGGCAAAGTAGCGTAAGGTCGCCACGCGGGAGGCCAGGCGCACCAGCACCGCCCGCATGTCGGTGGCCATGGCCAGGAGCATCTTGCGCAGTGTTTCCACCTGGGCAGCCGCCTGCTGGGCGGCGTTCTTGCCGCGCAGGACCTCCTGGTTCTGCGGCTGGAAGCTGAGGCTATGGAAGCGCATCAACTGGCGCACGTTACCCACCAGCTCGGCGATCTCCTTGCCGAAGCGCTCTTCCAGCTTTTCTTCCAGCTCCGGATGCAGCATCTGCGCCTCGAAGGCCAGGCCGGCGATACGCGTAGCCGCATCGACATTGAGCGCCGTCAGCACGGTGGCCACGGAAACCGCGAATTGCAAGGCGTTCTGCCCGGACAGGATCTGCCTGTCGGCATACAACGGTTCGAGCTCGGCCAGCGCCTGCTCGACCCGCGTCACATCCTCGGGGGCGAGGCCGGCGGTGATCGCCGCCAGGCCTTCGCCCTGTGTACTTGCTACCGAAACCATAAACGATTACTTCTGTGCGGCGACGATGATGATTTCCACCAGCAGTTCAGGACGGGCCAGCTTGGCTTCGACGGTGGCGCGCGGCGGCGCGTTGCCGGGGGCGACCCATTCGTCCCAGACCGAATTCATGCCAGCAAAATCCTTCACATCGGACAGGAAAATCTGGCACGACAGGATCTTGGTCTTGTCGCTGCCGGCCTCGGCCAGCAGGCGGTCGATATGGCCCAGCACTTCACGGGTCTGGCCTTCGATGTTCTGGGTGGCGTCTTCGGCGATCTGGCCGGCCAGGTAGACGGTGCCGTTGTGGATGGCCACTTCGGAGAGGCGCTTGCCGACGTGCAGGCGTTGAATGGGCATGGGATTTTCCTTATAGGTAAGCCGGCTCAGCAGGAGCCAGCATATGAAAAAATCTACCGGATCGAATGCTCAACCCAGCAGGAACTGACGCGCCACCTCGATTTGCGGGGCATGCATGAAGGTCGGCGCATGGCCGACCTCGGGGAATTCCACCAGCCTGGCCTGGGGGCCACGACGGGTCATCTCCTGCGCCACTTCGGGCAGCAGCAGATCGGACTGGGCGCCGCGCACCAGCAGCGTCGGGCAGGTGATGGCGTCATAGGCAGCCCACAGCATCTGCTCGGCGGCACTGGCCGCTTCCGGCGTGGTCAGCTTGAACGGCACCGCCAGCGCCAGATCGTAATGGCGCACCCACTTGCCATCCTCATTCTGGCGCAGCACGTCCCTGGCCAGCTTGTGCCACTCTTCATCACTGTGATGGCCAAAGCTGGCCGAGATGGTACGAATGTACTGCGCAGCTTCCTCGAAACTGTCGAAACGTACATCCTGGCCGATGTAGTCACCGATGCGCGCCAGCGCCGCGCCATTGATGGAGGGGCCGATATCGTTGAGCACCAGGCGTCGGATCGGATTGCCTGGCAGCGAGGCCAGTACCATGCCGATCAGCCCGCCCATCGAAGTACCGAACCAGTCCACGATCTCGGCATCGGCCCGCGCCAGCAAGGTGACCATGTCGCTGACGTACTGCGGCACCGTATAGAACTGCGGATTGGCCAGGCGCCCTGAGCGACCGCGACCGACTACGTCGGGGCAGATCACGCGATAGGTATCGCAGAGCTCACGGGCCATGCGATCGAAATCGTCGGAGACCCGGGTCACCCCGTGCACGCACACCAGCACATTGGGATTGCGGGCATCGCCCCACTCCTTGTAGGCCATGGTATGCAGCCCGGCGGGCGAGATGCATTGCACTGTCTTGACTACGGCTTCAGTCATGATGACGGCTTTCTGGTGAAAGAAGTCGTCATTCTACTATCCCGAACCGATTTATCACCCGGAAATGGACTGCCCCATGGACTTAAAACGCTCTGCATGGCAGGACCAAACCGGAGCGCGCGCCGCGCTGCAAGGATGATCAGGACATCCTGCCTTTTCCCCAGCAAAAAACAGATGAAGCTGCGCAAGTCGCTGCTATAATGCGTCCCTTTTCCGGCGACCCTCGCCGGTATCCTCATGCCTGAGTGGTGAAATTGGTAGACACAGCGGACTTAAAATCCGCCGCCTACCCGGAAGGGAGCGTGCCGGTTCGACCCCGGCCTCAGGCACCAGAAGAACGCGATGACAGCACGTCGTGCCGGTTCTTCGCTTCCATCTTCAGTTATCGATTTCCTGCTACGAATTTTTCCTGGTGTGGCATGCCCCGTGATCGGCATAGCCGGACGAGCTTGTATTGCCCTCGTCTCTGGTCACCGGTCAGCGCTTGA
Source organism: Herbaspirillum sp. VT-16-41 (assembly GCF_001994935.1). Lineage (NCBI taxonomy): Bacteria > Pseudomonadati > Pseudomonadota > Betaproteobacteria > Burkholderiales > Oxalobacteraceae > Herbaspirillum > Herbaspirillum sp. VT-16-41. The sequence continues at coordinate 51,132 of NZ_MUXB01000114.1, read as the reverse complement.
GCAACTCCAGCGCATCCTCGGCCACGCTGCGCAGATTGGTGATGGTGGCGTTGAGGTCGGCCAGTTCAGCCGCGGTGGGCGGCTGATCCATGCCATTCTTGACCAGCGAAGCCTTGATGATCGTGGCAGCCATTTGCCACGCAGCCTTATTGTGTGCATCCACCAGTTCCCTCTGGATGCGCGCCAATTCCGCTTTCTGATTTTTATCCATTATCCTTGACGAGGCCGTATGCGAATTTGCCCAGCTCGCTGCGCAGATTCATGATCGTCCCGATGGAAGACCACTCCCGAACGCCACTTTCTTGACTCACCTAAAGATACTTTCAGTCAGGCAATTTCACAAGTGATTTTACCTTCACGCCAGGGACTTGCGAACCTCTTCACATCTGTTCTCATTAGGTGATAAGCCTTCTGTTACCGATCTTTACCATCTGCCCAAACCCTGCGTCAGGCGAATCCTTTACAATTCAGCCACCATTTTCTGTCGCCGGAGATTAGCTGCATGTCGCGCCCGTGTGTTTATGTCCCGCTCACCCTGGTCCTCGCCCTTGGACTGACCGCCTGCTCCACCGGCAAGACCGCCTTCTACCACCAGGAAGAATTCAGCGATACCAGCGCCTTCTCGCGCAGCTTCCCCGGTAGCGAAAAGGCCGTCTGCGAGGCCGCGCGCCGTGCGTTGCTGGGCCAGGGCTATGTCATCAGCCGCTCTACCGACAACACCATGGATGGCAACAAGAGCTTCCAGCCGGCCAGCGACAAGCACATGGAAATCGCTTTTCACGTCGTCTGCGCCTCCAATGGCAACGGCAAGAGTTCGACCATGTTTGCCAGCGCTACCCAGGATGGCTACGGCATCAAGAAGAGCAACAGTTCAGCCAGCCTCGGGGTCAGCGTGCTGGGCTCGGTGTCGATGCCCTTCGCTGCCAGCGACGACTCCATGGTGCGCGTCTCCAGCGAGACCATCCGCTCGCCCGATTTCTACGATCGCTTCTTCGGCGCGGCAGAGCGCTATCTGCTGGTGGACGTCGACGACGAAGCCGCCCCGGCCAAGAAGTAAGCCGGGCTCAATCGAGAGGCTTACCACTCCTGCGTGAGGTTCACATCGCGGATACGACAATGGCGGCCTCGGCCGCCATTTTTTTCGCCGGCACACCTGGCATCACCAGGTACCGCCCGCCCCCGACATCAACGATGCCAGTAGCCTGGAGGCGGTGGCGGACGATGCCAGTGACGATGATGGTGCCCACGGTAATACCCCGGCGCCACATAGACCGGCGGCGGACCGTAATAGACCGGAGCCGGGCGGACATAGACTGGCGGCGGCGGTGCGTACACCGGTGCAGGCTGCACGTAGACCGGCTGCGGAGCCACGTAGGCGCCCGGCACGCCGATGTTCACGCCGATCGAGACATGCCCGGCCATGGCCGGAGCGGCCGACAGGCCGGCTACGGCAGCGAAGACGGCCAGGCCGGCCATCAGGGGAATCGACTTTTTCACGATAGCTCCTCGTTGTTCTGGATTACGTAGCGTGAATATAGCCCGCCAATCCTGACAACTCTAGGCCAAAGCCGTAAGGGTTGTAAGCAAATGCTTCACAATCGTTAAGCAAAATGTGAACGGGGATTTGAATTCCCCCACCCCCTGCGCGAGCCGCCTGCGTGCCTAGCCGACCTCATTCAGGCCGCTCGCAGCCCACGTTCAGGCCGCGTTCAGGCTATGCCGCGCAGCCTCGGCAGCCCGCACCTCCGCCAGCTTGGCCACGGTGGTGGCGCAAGCCTGTGCCGCTTCCTTGCCCTTGACCAGGAAATGCTCGTGGAAGTACTGATGGTGCTCGCTATGGGAATGGAAGTGATGCGGGGTCAAGACGGCCGAAAAGACCGGCACTTCGGTATCAAGCTGCACCTGCATCAGCGCCGAAATGACCGACTGTGCCACGAAGTCGTGACGGTAGATGCCGCCATCGACCACCAGGCCGCTGGCGACGATGCCGGCATACTTGCCGGTCTTGGCCAAGACCTTGGCATGCAGGGGAATTTCGAAGGCGCCAGGCAGTTCGAAGAAATCGATGCTGCTGCTCGGCCAGCCGAGTGCGGCCATTTCCGCGGTGAAGGCGATACGGCACTGGTCGACGATATCCTTGTGCCAGCAAGCCTGGATGAAGGCGATACGTTGACCGTGGTGGGAAGACACTGCAGAAAGATGCGATTGCGACATGGTTCAGGACTCCTGTTCGATGATTAAACAGGGCGTTGGAATGCGCGGCCGCAGGCAGACTGCTCGCGCAGGGCTGCCATGCCGGACACTCCGTTCTCTTTCATCCGGACTATGACCGTCGGCCCCGGGATCACACCGGGTCTGCTGACCCCGTCCCGCCGCGATGGCAGGCCGGGCGCTCGCGGGCTACAGACGAGGTCGGGTGACCTCGCCTGATTACCGCCGGTGGGGAGTTTCGCCCCGCCCCGAGAACTTGTTGCTGCGCAGCGGGCAGGGAGCCCGCCACAGCAGCAGCCGCGACTTTAGCACGCATGGAAAATTGCTGCAGGCCATCGACGCGATAGCTGAACCGTCAGGCGCCCTGCCCCACCATGTCGAGCATGCCCCGGGCGATTTCGCGTTCCCCCATGATGACGCGCTGGGCACCATGTTTTTCCAGGTGCTCGATCTCGGCATCCGAATGGGCCCGCGCCACGACCTGCAGCCCGGCGTTCAGCTCCAGCGCATTCTCGATCACCTGGCCGGCCTCGAATACCTCGGGAATGGCCACCAGCAACCAGCGTGCGCGGTCCACGGCGGCCGCCTTCAACAGTTCGCTCTGGGCGGCATTGCCATACAGGGCCGGCACACCGGCACTGCGCAGGGCATCCAGGTTTTCCCGTTGCGCCTCGATGACCACAAAGGGCCGCCCCTGGGCACGCAGCTGCTCGCCGATGCCGCGCCCCACCCGGCCATAGCCGACCAGCACCACATGATCCTGCAGGTCGACGGTCGGTGGCACATTGTCGGCGTCTGGCTCCTTGGGCTGGCGTGCCTCGTAGCGATCCAGCAGCGAGAACAGCAGCGGATTGAGCAGGATGGAGAGGATGGCGCCGCCCAGGATCAGGTCGCGAGCCATCGGCGAGAGCAGGTCCAGCGACAGGCCCAGCGTTGCCAGGATGAAGGAAAATTCACCGATCTGCGCCAGGCTGGCCGAGATCGTCAGGGCGGTCGAATTCGGGTGTCCGAAGACCCGCACGATCATCAATGCCGCCAGCGACTTGCCGACCACGATGATGAACACCGTCGCCAGCACCAGCAAGGGCTCGCGCACCAGGATGGAGGGATCGAACAGCATGCCGACCGAAACGAAGAACAGCACCGAGAAGGCGTCACGCAGCGGCAGGGATTCCTCGGCGGCGCGATGGCTCAACTCGGATTCGGACAGGATCATGCCGGCGAAGAAAGCCCCCAGCGCGAAGGAAACACCGAACACATAGGCCGAACCCAATGCGAAGCCCAGCGCAATGGCCAGCACTGCCAGCCGAAACAGTTCGCGCGAACCGGTATCGGCAATGCGCTCCAGGATCCAGGGAATGACGCGACGACCGACGATGAGCATCACCGCCACGAAGGCCACCACCTTGCCCAGGGTGATCCCCAGCGTCAGCAGCACCGCATTGCCGCTCAGGGCCTCGCCCTTGCCGCCGAGGATGCCCGACAGCGCCGGGATCAGTACCAGCGCCAGCACCATGGCAATGTCTTCGACGATCAACCAACCGACTGCGATACGCCCACGCTGCGTCTCCACCAGACGCCGCTCCTGCAGGGCCTTGAGCAGCACCACGGTACTGGCCACCGACAAGGCCAGGCCGAACAGGAAACCTTCACCCACCGGCCATCCCAGCACCCACCCCATGCCCATGCCCAGCAAGGTCGCAATGGCGATCTGCGCGACCGCCCCGGGGATGGCGATGTTCTTGACCGACAGCAAGTCCTTGAGCGAGAAGTGCAGCCCCACTCCGAACATCAGCAGGATCACCCCGATCTCGGCCAGCTCCTGGGCCAGGTCGGCATCGCCCACGAAACCGGGAGTAAAGGGGCCGATGGCGATACCAGCGACCAGATAACCGATCAGCGGCGGCATTTTCAGACGATGGGCCAGGGTGCCGAAGATAAAGGCCAGCACCAGGCCTGCGACAATGGTGGCAATCAGGGGGGTGTGATGGGGCATCAGTCAGGGTTCCTTTCTGTGTGGATGAAATTGATGGAGATGACTGCAGATAAAGCACGAAGGACACCGACGACCACGCAAAGACTAACATGGCCGTTGGCCGACCACGGCGGCGAACTGCGGCGCTTGGCGCGACGCCACTGGTCCGCCGCCTGCGGTCACTGCGCCGTGGCGATCAGCGGGCTGCCTGGAGGGCGGCGATGCGCGACTCCAGCGGCGGATGGCTGGAAAACAGCCCCAGCCAGGCCTCACGCCCCGAAATGCCGGACGCCTGCAGGTTCTGCGGCAGACCGTCGGATTGCAGGCCACCCAGGCGACGCAGGGCATTGATCATCGGCGCGCGGGAACCCATGAGCGTGGCGGCACCGGCATCGGCGCGATACTCGCGCTGACGCGAGAAGTACATGACGATGACGCTGGCCAGGATGCCGAACACGATCTCGCAGACGAAGACGGTCACCATGTAGGCGATGCCAGGGCCGGAATTTTCTTCGTTGTTGCGACGCAGGAAGGAGTCGACGAAGTAGCCGACGATGCGGGCAAAGAACATCACGAAGGTATTGACCACGCCCTGGATCAGGGTCAGCGTCACCATGTCACCATTGGCGATGTGCGCCACTTCATGGGCCAGCACGGCTTCCACTTCGTCCTTGGTCATGCCCTGCAGCAGGCCGGTAGACACCGCCACCAGCGAATTGCTCTTGCTGGCACCCGTGGCGAAGGCATTGGGCGGGCCGTCATAGACCGCCACTTCGGGCATCGGTAACTGGGCGCGGGCGGCCAGGGTCTGGACGGTCTGCAGCAGCCACAGTTCGGTGGAATTCTGCGGTTGCTCGATCACGCGCGCACCGGTCGACCACTTGGCGATGGTCTTGGACATGAACAGCGAAATGAAGGAGCCACCAAACCCCATCAGGCCGCAGAACACCAGCAGCATGCCGAAGTTGAGGCCATTGGCGGTGAGGTAGCGATTCACCCCGAGCAGACTGGCTGTGACGCTCAGGACCAGCATCACGGCCAGGTTGGTAACGAGGAAGAGAACAATGCGTTTCATGGTTTTTCCTGTAGAACGAAATGAAAGCGTCCGGCACGGGCCGGTCGCCAAGACTGGGGAAACGGGAACACGGGAAATCAAAGAGGGAGCGCACCGCCAGTGGCGGGGCCATCACTGGGGAGGCGGCAAGGCCGCGAGCAGATCAGGCGCGCTCAGGCCACCAATGGTGGCGGCCGCAACTGGTCGCGCAGGTAGGACGACCAGGCAGGGATTGCCGAAAAGGCGTGGGGAAACGGGTACCAGAGCAGCTCCGGGGTGGCGATGCGCGCCGGCAAGGTGGGGTCTTCCAGCTCACCCTGTAGCGAGGGCCGGTCATCATCATCGTCCACGGGCGCACCGGGCTCGCTGGCGGTCGCGCCGGCCACGCCAGCCACATCAGCCAAATCAGTTACACCCGCCAGCGCCGTCAATGCGTGCCGGCCACGCAGGTCGGGTCCGGCCTGCAGGCAAGAAGCCGCACCAGCAGCGGAGTGCGATGCGTTGTGCAATTCGGTGCGCAACTGCTCGCGAAGCTGTGACTCTCCCGTGGCTGCCAGCAATTGCAGCGGGATCAGCAGAGTCAACAACAGGAGCAGCAATCGGCGCATCAAATCCTTGTCAGGTGGAAAAACGGAGCAAGAGCAGGCCCAACCCACAGGCGTCAAAAAGGAAATATCCGTCAGCATTTCGTCAGCAATGACGGCTCGGCATTATACGCAATATCCCCGCCAGCCCGCTGTCGACCATCTGCCGAGCATTCTCCCCAGAATCAAGCTGGCAGGAAAGTTATCCACAAAAGCTGTGAACAAGCCTGTTGATAAGCACCCTGCCAGCTTCTGACATGCTTGCTGAGCAAGGGTTTCCAATAAATTGCCCTTGTTTTACACAAAGGTGAAGAAATTGGCCTAGGTGATGGAGACCACCTTGTTGCGGCCACCGAGTTTGGCGCGGTAGAGCGCGGCATCGGCCGCTTCCAGCAGCTGACGACCATCGGTATCGTCCTGCAGTTCACGGGTGCAGACACCGACGCTGATGGTCAGGCGCCGTTCGACCAGTGACTTGTCATGAGGCTCGGCCAGTTGATAGACCGCCTGGCGCAATGCCTCCCCAAGCTCGGCAGCCTGCAGCGGCTGCAGATTGCGGACCAGGAGGATGAATTCCTCGCCACCATAGCGCGCCAGCACGTCATCCGGGCGCTGCAGGTGCGCGCGCAGGGTCTCCGCCACGCGCTTGAGCACGCGATCGCCGCCACCGTGACCATAGAGGTCGTTGTACTGCTTGAAATAATCGACGTCGATCATGAAGAGGGAGAGCATTCCACCCTCTTCCTGCACCCGCTGCAAGGCACGGGCGTAGTTCTCGTCAAAGTAGCGGCGATTGGGGATGCCGGTCAGGCCGTCGGTACCGACCTGGCGCTTGAGCACTTCCGAATGGGACAGCAGCATCTTCTCGCGCTTGACCGAATTGCTGGCGTCGGTGACCTGCATCAGGCACAGCCGCTGGCCATCCGGATTATCGATGGGCGTGAGCACCACCGACTGCGCCATCCTCTGGGCGCCCTCCCCCTGCCCGCCCGGATGGTGCGGGTAGAGCGGCAAGGGCGAACGGTGCAAGGCGCTGGAGAGCAGCGATGGCAGGCCGTAGCTAAGGGTGTTGTCCAGCGCGCGCAGCAGGGCCGGCGTGACCTGTCCCGCAAACAGCGCAGCAAAGTCGGCATTGATGGCAGCGCTGGCAGGCACACGGCTGTGGCGCGCCATCCAGGCGTTCCAGAGCAGGATGTTCAAATCCCTGTCCAGCATGACCAGGCCGCAATTGAGCTGGTCGTAGACGTCCTCCAAGCGGAAGCGCCCGGCAACGAAACTGCTCATGTCAACTCGATCTTCCTCAGATAGGCCTGGACATGCTCGACCAGTGCGTGCAAGGAGGTGGAACTGAGCAGGAAGATGAGATGACCGTCGGTCTGGTGTTTCTCGATAACCAGGTCTATGTGCAGGACCAGCACATAGCGCTCGTCGGACTGCACCTCCGACAGGCGCGAGGAAATCTCCTCCGGGGAGGACACCACGTACTGCGGCAGGGAGCTGTTGAGCGTGATCTCCAGCATGTCCGCCATGGCCGACAGACAGGCATTGAGGATGATGTTGCCCAGTTCGCACATGGCTTCGCGCTCGAACTCGGCCAACTGGTCCAGGCTCATCTGCGACCCCATCATGTCACGCACGATGGACAGCGCCCGGTCTTCGGTGAAGAGCAGGACCGCCTCGGCATCGAAGGGGCCATAGAAATTCTGGCTCACCGTGGCAAAGCGGCCCTGGATACGCGGTAGCAGTTGCTCGTTGATGGCGTCGGTGCGCAAGACCTCCACCGAAGGCACGGTCAGGCGCACTTCATCGCCGACGATTTCCGACAGGCTCTGCGCCGCGCGACCGGCACCGACGTTGAAGATCTCGGTCAGGGCATCGCGTTCGATTTCCGACAGGATGCTCACACCGGTCCCCGGAAATGCAGCAAGGCCTGGGCAATCGACTTTTCCGTGACCGGCTTGGCGACGAACACGGCGCCCAGTTGCTGGGCCCGCGTCTGCGCGGCCTCCTGGATATTGGCCGAGAAGATCGCCACGCGCACGCTCGGTTGCTGCTGCAGGATCTGCTCGGCGGCGTCGGTGCCGAGCATGCCAGGCATGTTGATGTCCATCGTGCAGTAATGCGGCACATTCTGCTGCACCACGCGAATCGCCTCTTCCCCGCTGGCCGCTTCCACCACCTGCCAATCCGGGTGCACCGCCAGCACATGGGCCTTGATCACCATGCGCGATACCTTGCTGTCGTCGACGATGAGGAGGGTCTTGCCTGTTGCGTCATTAACCATCTTGAATCACTTTGACTATCAGAAAGCTGAATACAAGCTGAAAACAAACAGCTGAACGAAAATGCAGAAAAACTGGATAAATGCTGACACCTACTGACAAGTTGTCAGACATTTAAGAATGATAAATCAAAATCAAGCCGGGCCGTATGGGGGAATCCCTGATAAAACCTGCATCTATCAAAGATGCAACATGAATATTACTCCGGTGGGACCGCTTTCTCACGCCACTGCAGCCGACATCTTGACCTGCGGCAATATCGTGATGCCGGAGCAATGCAGATTTTCGGCGGCGTCGGCAGCCCTTGGGTAGAATCGCGGGCATGAAGCTGCGCCAGAAGATCATTTTCCTTGCCATTGTTCCCCTGGGACTGGCCTTTGCCGCCATTGCGCTGGTGGTGCGCTACCAGGCGGTGGAGCTGGCCCGCCAGCAGCGCGCCACCATCGAAGCGGCCTATCTGGCCAGCAAGAACACCGAATTGCGGCATTACGTGGACCTGGCCCGACACGCGCTGGCCCATCTCTACGACACCGGGCGCAGCGACGACGCCATCAAGGAAGAGGCGCGTCGCATCCTGGCCGACATGGAGTTCGGCGACGATGGCTATTTCTTTGTCTATGACGACCATGGCCGCAACATCGTCCACCCGCGCCAGCCGGAGCTGGTGGGACTGGACATGTGGGACTGGCGCGATGAGTCCGGCAGCCCCACCATCCAGCACCTGATCACGCTGGCCCATCAGGGCGGCGGCTTCGAACATTACCTGTGGCGCAAGCCGTCCAGCAAGGCGGTGGCGCCCAAGCTGGGCTATGTGATCGGCCTGCCCCGCTGGGGCTGGGTGATCGGCACCGGCATCTATCTCGACGACGTGGAAAAGGCGCTGGCCAAGGTGGATCACCAGAACTCCGGCTATCTGAGCCGGACCATGCTGCTGATCGCCGCCATTGCACTTTCCAGCGCGCTGGTGGTGGGCCTGGCCGGCGTCCTGCTGAACCTGAGCGAACACCGCGTGGCCGACGCCAAGCTGCGCCAGCTGGCGCAGCGCGTGGTGCGCTCGCAGGAAGAAGAACGCGCCCGCCTCTCACGCGATCTGCATGACGGCATCAGCCAATGGCTGGTATCGATCAAGCTGCAGATCGAGGCAGCCTTGGAACGCCTGCGCGGCACCCCCGAGCAGGCCGCCCAGGCGCGGCTGGGCTTCGAGAAGACCGCGACCCAGATCAATGGGGTGCTGGCCGAAGTACGGCGTATCTCACACGACCTGCGCCCGGCCATCCTGGATGACCTCGGCCTGGCGGCGGCACTGGAACATCTCTGCGGTGAATGGCGCGATGCTGTCGGCGACGGTCGCGGCAATGATGCCGGTGGCGAGCGCACGGAAAGCCGCATCACCTTCGTCAGCGAAGGCAACATCGGCGATGGCGCGCCCTTGTCCGACGTGGTCAATACGGTGCTCTTCCGGGTGGCCCAGGAGGCGCTGACCAACATCGCCCGCCATGCGCACGCCAGCCAGATCAGGATGCGCCTCTACGGCGGCCACAACCTGATCATGCTGCAAGTCCAGGACAATGGCTGCGGCTTCGACCTGGGCCAGGTGGATGATCACTCGCGCCACGGCATCGGTCTGCGCAACATGCGCGAGCGCATGGAATCGGTGGGCGGCGAACTGGCGATCGATTCGTCGGCCGCCGGCACCAGCATCAGCGCCATCATTCCCCGTTCTTCCCTGTTCCTCTCCTCCCATGGCTGAATTCATTCCCATCGCACCGGCACTGACCCGCATCATGCTCATCGACGACCATCCGCTGGTGCGGGACGGCTTGCGGGCACGCCTGGAAATGGTACCCGGCCTGCTGGTGGTGGCCGAAGCCGGCAACGCCGAGGAAGCGCTGGCCGCCGCCAGCGCGCAGCAGATCGACCTGACGCTGATGGACATCAACATGCGCGGCATCAACGGGATCGAGCTGACCGGCCGCTTCCACGCCCTGCATCCGGAGATCGCGGTGCTCATCCTGAGCATGCATGACAAGGCTGAATACGTGATGCAATCGATCCAGGCCGGTGCCCGTGGCTATGTGCTCAAGGATGCGCCCAGCCAGGATATCGTGCAGGCCATCGAGACCGTGCGTTCGGGCGGCATCTACTACAGCGCGGCACTGGCACGCCAGCTGACCCAACCGCTGCCGCCGCGCGACCTGCTCACGCAGCGCGAACGGGAGGTGCTGCAGCACATCGCCAACGGCGAATCGAACAAGCAGATTGCCCGCGAGCTGGACCTGAGCGTGCGCACGGTGGAAACGCATCGACTCAACATCAAGCGCAAGCTCAACATCGATGGGCAGGCCGAGCTGATCAAGTTCGCGGTGGAGTCACGCAACAGCACCGGCACGTCCTGACGGGTGCAGGCCGATTGGCCGGCATGATGCACGTCACGCCGCTGGTGTGGACATGGCGGGCAAGCTCAGGCGGATCACTTCCCCAAACCCGATCTGGCGTCGCTGCGCCATGGCGCGCAGGGCAATATCTTCGTATGCCTGCTGCTGCGGGGCCAGCATGTCACCCTGCTCTGCGCGCCACTGGGCGCAGGCGTGCAGCATGCGGATCGATCCCGCATGGCAGACCACGATGGCAGCCGGTATAGTGCGTGCGCGCAGGCGCTCAAGGGCCTGCCAGATGCGCCGGGCCATCGCCGGCAGTGTCTCGCCGCCACCGGGTGCATGGTGCAGCAGATCCTGGTTCCAGGCCTCGACCTCGGCCCAGGGGATATCGTCCCAGCGGCGCAATTCCCAACTGCCGAAATCCATTTCCTGCAGATCACGTTCCAGCACCGCGCCTGCCTGCTCCAGCCGCACCGCCAGCTGTTGCGCCAGCCCGGCGCAGCGACGCAGAGGACTGCTGAACACCGGCACATCGCGCGGCAGTTGCGTGAGCAGTTGTTCCAGGCACTGCTGCTGCACCTCGGGTGCGACCGCGATATCGCTGCGGCCATAGCAGGTGTGCTGGTCCAATACCGGCTGCGGATGGCGGATCAGGTAGAGCTGCATGGTCAGGCAGTCCACCAGCCAGGCAGCGTGGCCAGTGCGCCCAGATAGAACGCGGTCTCGCTCATTTGCTGGACCGCCCCCAGGCAATCGCCGGTGTAGCCCCCCAGCCGCTGCTGGAAGCGTCGCGCCAGCCAAACGGCAGCGAGCGCGGCGAGCAGCACGCCCACCACGATACGTTGCCACGACATGAGGCCGAGCGCCCACACGCCGATCACCGGTAGCGCCGCGCACAGCGAAGCGAGCAGGAATTCACCGCCACGCATGTGCTGGGCCAGCGGCTTGGCTTTGCCTTGCTCGCGCACGTAGTCCATACGCCAGATCAGGCAGGTGGCCAGCCAGCGCGACACCGGATGGGCCATGCCCAGTACGGCCAGCACCTGCAGGGGCAGGAATGCGTTGAGCGCAGCCACCTTGAGGGCCAGTAGCAGGACAATCCCGATCACGCCATAGCTGCCCAGACGCGAATCGCGCATGATCTCCAGCGCACGCTCGCGCCCCACTGCACCACCCAGGCCATCGCAGACGTCGGCAAAACCATCCTCGTGAAACGCCCCGGTGAGCCAGATACCCACCGCCGTCGACAACAGCACCGCCAGCAGATGTGGCCAGACCTGCACTGCCAGCATATACACCAGGGCGCAGACCCAGGCCACGATCCAGCCCACCAGGGGAAAATAGCGCGTGCAACGCTGCAGCCATTCCGGCCGGAAGCCAACCCAGCGCGGAATCGGCAGGCGCGTGAAGAACTGCAGGGCGATGAAGAATAGCCGCAGCTGATACAGCAGGCCCGTGCCGGATGTGGAGTCCCTGGAGTCCCCGGGGTCCTGGCGCGGATCAGCCATGTTTGACGCTGACGCTGGCCGAGGAGAAGGTCGCCATCTGTTCCAGGAAATTGACGGCCGCCCGCAGCAGGGGCAAGGCCAGCGCAGCGCCGGTGCCCTCGCCCAGGCGCAGATCCAGCTGCATCAGCGGTCGGGCCTGCAGATACTGCAGCATGCGAGCGTGGCCGGCCTCGTCGGAGCAGTGGGAAAACACGCAGTAGTCCAGCACCGCCGGCTGCAAGGCCGCCGCCACCAGCAGCGCCGACGTGACGATGAAACCGTCGATCAGCAGGACCAGGCGCCGCTTGGCGGCGCCCAGCATGGCGCCGACCATGAAGGCAATCTCCAGGCCACCCAGCGCCGCCAGTTGTTCCAGCGGCGCCAGCGGCGTACTCGCCTGCGCGTGCAGGCGCAGCGCACGCGTGATGGCATCGGCCTTGCGCGCCATGCCCTGCTGGTCCAGCCCGGTGCCGGCGCCGATACAATCCTCCACGGCCATGCTGGTCAGCGCGGCCATCAAGGCGGCCGCCGCAGTCGTGTTGCCGATCCCCATCTCGCCAAAACCGAGCACGTCCGCATCCACCGACGCGGCCCACTGCAGCCCCGCCTGGATGGCGGCCTCGCATTGCACTGCCGTCATCGCCGGGCCATGACAGAAGTTGGCGGTGCCGTGGGCAATCTTGCGGTCCAGCAGGCCGGTACGAACACCGAAATCATGATTGACGCCGACGTCGACGATGGTCAGCGCGCATTCGTTCTGTCGCGCAAAGACATTGATCGCGGCGCCGCCGGCCAGGAAATTCTCGACCATCTGCCAGGTCACGCTTTGGGGATAGGCGGAGACGCCCTCTGCCGTCACCCCGTGGTCACCGGCACAGACGACGATGGCCGGCCGCCGCAGGGTGGGCCGATCGGTCGCCTGGATCAGTCCGATCTGGCGCGCCAGGCGCTCCAGCGCGCCGAGGCTGCCCTGTGGCTTGGTCTTGTCGTTGATGCGTGCGTCCAGGCGCGCGGCCAGCGCGGCATCGTGGGTGGAAACGAGGGTGGGAATCTGCATGGCGTCGTGCTGGGCGCCGCATGGCGCGGCAGGATCAAGGGAGCGACAGTATAAGAGATCGCCGCGACCGAAGGCGACGACGAAGCGCGGTGCGGACGCAAAAAAGGCAGGGCGCCCTGCGACTCCCTGCCCTTGGCGGCTGTTGGCCGGCCCGTGGTGATGGCAGCGATCAGGCCTTCACGGCCGCCTTGTCCAGCACGCCGTAGATGGTCGAGGCCAGCTCGTTGGCTTCGAACTTGGCGACATAGGCGTCGCCCCCCACACTGCGCACGTGATCCTCGTTGGCCGAACCGGACAATGAGGAGTGGATGATGACGGGAATGCTCTTGAGGAAATCTTCACGCTTGATATTGCGGGTCAGCGTGAAGCCATCCATTTCGGGCATTTCCAGATCGGTCAGGACGAAGGAAATCTTGTCGGAGATCGGCTTGCCCTCGGCGCGTGCTTCCTTGGCCAGTTTCTGGATCTTCTCCCAGGCTTCCTTGCCGGTGACGTGCATCTCGAAGGGAATCTCCATGGCCCGCAAGCCCTGCTCGATGAGCGAGCGTGCCACCTTGGAATCGTCCGCGGCAATGGCCACGGTCCCCGGGCGGATGCCATGACCGGTGCTCTTCTCCAGGCTTTCCATCTTCAGGTGACGGTCGCTGGGCATGATCTCGTGCAGGATCTGCTCGACGTCCAGCACCTGGGCCAGGCGGCTGGTGTCCTTGTCGTTGTCCAGGCGCGCGATGCTGGTGACGAAGGCGCCACCGCTGCTGGATTCGGCCGACAGCACCTGGCTCCATTCCAGGCGCACGATCTCGTCCACCGACTCCACCGCAAAGGCCTGGGTGCTGCGGGCATATTCGGTGACCAGCAGGATGTTCAGGCCGGTCTTGGGCACACAGCCGACCACGGCCGGCAAATCGATGACCGAAATGATCTGCCCCCGGATGTTGACCATGCCCAGCATCGGCGATTGCGTTCCGGCCGCCTTGGTGACGGGCGGCATGGGCACGATTTCACGGATCTTGAAGACATTGATGCCGAACAGCTCAGAGCGCTCGCCGTAAGGATCCGCCCCCAGACGGAATAGCAGCAGCTCGAATTTGTTAGATGCGGTGAGATTGGTTCTCTCATCGATCTCTTTCTGGAAACTATCCATATCTTCCCCCCGATTCGAATGGATGTGACAGGTAAGGACCTGCTCCAGCAATGTAGTTGGGAAAGTTGGCCGTGGCAATCAGGCAATCACTGATATACGATTTTTTTGATTTTCTGCAATTTGAATCAGGCTGAAATACGACGTCACGAGAGACATCCTGGCAGAAGGATGGGCAACGCCCAGGGAGCAAGGCCGCTGCACCGGCAGGGAAGAAAAACCGTGGGCTGCTGGAAATGCGAGCCGGAAAGCAAAAAAGGAAGCCCGAAGGCTTCCTTTTTCAACTTGGAGCGGGAGAAGAGTCTCGAACTCTCGACCTATACCTTGGCAAGGTATCGCTCTACCAACTGAGCTACTCCCGCATGGGAACTTACATCTACTGCAACAGGAAACCGAAGCCGCCTGCCTTGAAACTGGAGCGGGAGAAGAGTCTCGAACTCTCGACCTATACCTTGGCAAGGTATCGCTCTACCAACTGAGCTACTCCCGCATGGGAACCTGCATCTACTGCAACAGGAAGCCGAAGCTGCCTGCCTTGAATCTGGAGCGGGAGAAGAGTCTCGAACTCTCGACCTATACCTTGGCAAGGTATCGCTCTACCAACTGAGCTACTCCCGCATGGAGCGTTTTGGAGGCGGGGGTCGGGATCGAACCGGCGTAGACGGCTTTGCAGGCCGCTGCATAACCACTTTGCTACCCCGCCTTGGGGACACGCATACTACCTAAAACGCGTGTTGTTTGCAAACATCTTTTTTGACTTTTTCGACAACTTTTCAAAGCCAAACTTTCAATGCATGCTCACCTATCACAATAAAAAAAGGAAGCTTTGTTAGGCTTCCTTTTTTCCAAGTAACCTGGAGCGGGAGAAGAGTCTCGAACTCTCGACCTATACCTTGGCAAGGTATCGCTCTACCAACTGAGCTACTCCCGCATCGAAAACAGAACGCTATTATAAGTCACCGTTGGCGTTTGTCAACTATTGAACTTGGTTTTTTAATTATTTATTTAATTATCTTCTTGCGGTTTTCAGCGTCGGCTTCCTTGATCATCGGCATGGCGCGACGCAGGTAATACAGCATTGACCATACCGTCAGCACCGCCGCCACCAGCAGCAGCAGGCTGCCCCACAGACGGGTATCGATGATGGAGAACAGCGTGTCGTAGTACAGCAGCATGGGGATGGCAATCATCTGGGCGGTGGTCTTGATCTTGCCCAGCGAACTGACGGCCACCGACTTGGACGCGCCGATCTGGGCCATCCACTCGCGCAGGGCCGAGATGGCGATCTCGCGACCGATGATGACGAAGGCGATTACCGGGTGTACGCGATCCAGGTGCACCAGCACCAGCAGTGCACCGGTGACCATGAGCTTGTCGGCCACCGGGTCGAGGAAGGCACCGAAGGCCGAGGTCTGGTTCCAGCGCCGGGCCAGGAAGCCGTCGAACCAGTCGGTCGCGGCGGCGACGATGAAGACAGCGGTAGCGGCGATACCTTGCTCATAGCGGTTCAGGCCGATCTCGGGCAGATAGTAGACACCGACGACCAGGGGAATGAGCGCCACCCGCAACCAGGTCAGCAGAATCGGAATATTGAAAGGCATACGTCTTGGAGGGTGGGTGCGGCGTACACAAAAAAAATTTACCGAATAGTAGCAGAGTCGTCCCCTGCTGCGCCCGCCTTTCATTCGGCCGGCGCCGCACGGCGCATCGCGCGCGTGACGGATCAGTGCAATTGCCGGTAGATTTCCTCGGCCAGCTGGCGCGAGATACCTTCCACCGAAGCCAGGTCATCCACGCTGGCATCGACCACGCCGCGCAGGCCACCAAAGCGCACCAGCAGGCGCTGGCGACGCTTGGCACCGATGCCTTCGATCTCTTCCAGGCGCGAGGTCTGGCGTGCCTTGGCGCGCTTGGCCCGCATGCCGGTGATGGCGAAGCGGTGCGCTTCGTCGCGGATCTGGGCGATCAACATCAGTGCGGCCGACTCCTTGCCCAGTTCCTTGGGCGCGCGTCCATCTGCGAAGACCAGGGTTTCCAGGCCGACCTTGCGCCCTTCCCCCTTGGCTACGCCGACGATGAGGCTGATGTCCAGGCCCAGTTCGGTAAGGACCTGGCGTGCCATTTCCACCTGCCCCTTGCCGCCGTCGATCAGGACGATGTCGGGCATGACACCTTCGCCGTTGGCGACCTTTTCATAACGGCGCGTGAGCACCTGGCGCATGGCGGCGTAATCATCACCCGGGGTGATGTCGTTGATGTTGTAGCGGCGGTATTCGCCGTTCTGCATGGCATGGTGATGGAACACCACACAGGATGCCTGCGTGGCCTCGCCCTGGGTGTGGCTGATGTCGAAGCATTCGGCGCGCAGCTCGTCGAGGTCGTCGCGTTCCAGCTCCAGCACCTCGGCCAGGGCACGCGTGCGGGCCTGCTGCGAACCCTGTTCGGAGAGCAACCGGGCCAGCGCGATGCCGGCACCCTTGGTCGCCATGTCCAGCCACTGCCGGCGCTGACCCTGGGGCTGGAAGGTCAGCGTGATGCGGTGGCCGCATTGCTCCATCAGCGCCACCATCAGGGCCGGATCGTCGAATTCGGTCCCCACGATCAGCGAGCCGGGGACGAACTTGTCGATGTAATGCTGGGCCAGGAAGGCCTTGAGCACTTCGACCTCGATGCTGTCCTCGGCGGTATCCATCGCATCGTCGACGTGCGTGGGGAAATAGGCACGGTCGCCGAGATGACGTCCGCCGCGCACCATCGCCAGGTTGACGCAGGCGCGACCGCCCTGCACCACCACCGCAATGATGTCGATGTCGGCGTCGCTGACGGTTTCCATGCTCTGCTGATGCAACACACTGGAGAGCGAGCCGATCTGGTCGCGCACGGCAGCGGCCTGCTCGAACTTGAGGTCGGCGGCGAAGGCATGCATCTTCTGCTCCAGCGCTTCCATCACTTCGCTTTGGCGACCACGCAGGAATTTCGAGGCGTTCTCGACGTCGATGGCGTAGTCCTCACGACTCACCAGTTTCACGCAGGGGCCGCTGCAGCGATGGATCTGGTGCAGCAGGCAGGGACGCGTGCGATTGGTGAAGACCGTGTCTTCGCAGGTGCGCAGCAGGAAGACCTTCTGCAGGATCTGGATCGATTCCTTGACCGCGCCGGCATTGGGAAACGGCCCGAAATACTGGCTGCGCTTGTCCACCGCACCACGGTAATAGGCCATGCGCGGAAAGGCGTGGCCGGTGATCTTCAGATAGGGGTAGGACTTGTCGTCGCGAAAGAGGATGTTGAAACGCGGCCGCAGGGTCTTGATCAGGTTGTTTTCCAGCAGCAGCGCTTCGGCTTCGCTACGGGTCACCGTGGTTTCCAGGCGGGCGATGCGCTCGACCATCATGGCGATGCGCGGGCTGGTCAGGGTCTTCTGAAAATAGCTGGAAACCCGCTTCTTGAGGTCGCGTGCCTTGCCCACGTAGAGCACATTGTCTTCGGCATCGAAGTAGCGATAGACGCCCGGCAGGTGCGGCAGGCGGGCGACTGTTTCAAGCACGATCTCGCGTGGATCGGGCAACGCAGAGGCAGGAATATCGGACATGGATATGACAGCAGCTTACAGCGATTGCAGCAATGTGCGCGCAGCCAGATAGCGCGCATCGGCTTGCAGCGCATCCCAGCCCGGGGCCTGGCCCAGCGGCAGCAGGCTGGCACGGCGTGTGGCGGAAGCGGTATCGGTGCCGCCCTTGAGACCGGCCAGGATGGCATCGGCCTTGTCGGGCGAATTGCAGATCAGCGCCACGTCGCAACCCGCATCCAGCGCAGCCTGCGCTGCCTCCAGCGGGCCACCGGCGACACTGGCGCCGTGCATGCTGAGGTCGTCGCTGAAGATCACACCCTGGAAGCCGAAACGCTCGCGCAGCAGCGACAGCCATACCTTGGAAAAACCGGCCGGCTGGGCATCCACCTTGGGATAGATGACGTGGGCCGGCATCACCGCCGCCAGGCTCATGCCGAGCCAGTCGTAGGGCGTCGCATCCTCGCCGAGAATGTCATCCAGTTCCCGCTCGTCGACCGGGATGGCCACATGCGAATCGGCCGTGACGAAACCGTGCCCGGGGAAATGCTTGCCGCAATTGGCCATGCCGGCCAGCGCCAGGCCGTGATTGAGGCTCTTGGCCAGCAAGGTCACCACCCGCGGATCGCGATGGAAGGAGCGGTCGCCGATCACGGTGGAGACGCCGTAGTCAAGGTCCAGCACCGGCGTGAAGGACAGGTCGATGCCACAGGCGCGCAACTCGGCGGCCAGCACGAAACCGGTGGCAGTCGCCAGCTTGGTAGCCTGCAGCACATCACGGTCCCACAGCTGACCCAGTTGACCCATGGCCGGCAGGCGGGTGAAACCATCGCTGCGAAAACGCTGCACACGCCCGCCTTCGTGGTCGACCGCGATCAGGATGCCGGGGCGTGCCTGGCGGATGGCGCTGGTCAGCGCGACCAACTGAGCACGGTCCTCGTAGTTGCGGGCAAACAGGATGACGCCGCCGGTGAGCGGGTGCTGCAGGCGGGCGATATCGGCGGCATCCAGCCGCGTGCCGACCACGTCCAGCATCACCGGACCCAGGGGCTTGACGGCTTGGTTCATGACTTCTCCACGATGACAAAGGCGACGGCGTATTCCACTTCGTCGGTGATGGTGACGTGGGCGCTGAGGCCCTGCTCTTGCATCCATTGTTGCAAGGCGCCGCTGCAGACCACCACCGGCTTGCCACTGGGGGCGTTCAGAACCTGCATGGCGCGCCAGGTCATGGGCATGCGCATGCCCATGCCGATGGCCTTGGAAAAGGCTTCCTTGGCCGCGAAACGGGTGGCCAGGAAACGGATGCCACGGGCCTCCACCTTGGCCTTGCGCCGCAGGTATTTTTCCATTTCCTGCGGCCCCAGGATCTTGCTGGCGAAGCGATCGCCGTGGCGCTTGAGCGCCGCTTCCAGGCGCGGGATCTTGAGGATGTCGGTACCGATGCCGTAGATCATGCGATGCGCCTCAAGCCTTGGCGCCGGACTTGGTCGCTTCCAGGCGCGCCTTGACCATGATGGCCTTCATTTCGGAGACGGCATTGCGCCAGCCCACGAAGACCGCATGCGCCACCACGGCATGGCCGATGTTGAGTTCGGCGATCTCGGGAATGGCGGCAATCGCCTGGACATTGGTGTAGTGCAGACCATGCCCGGCATTGACCTTCAGACCGAGCCTGATGCCGGCCTGGACGGCGATGCGGATGCGCTCCAGTTCTTCCTGCTGCTCCTGCTCGCTGGTGGCGTCGGCGTAGCGACCGGTGTGCAGTTCGATCACCGGCGCGCCGGATTCGGCGGCGGCCTGGATCTGTTGCACGTCAGGATCAATGAAGAGCGAGACGCGTACCCGTTCCTGCTGCAACTGGCGGATGGCGGACTGCACATCGGCAAAGTGGCCGGTCACGTCCAGCCCGCCTTCGGTGGTGACTTCGGTGCGCTTTTCCGGCACCAGGCAGACATCCTGCGGCTTGATGAGACAGGCGAAGTCGATCATTTCCTTCGTCACTGCCGCTTCCAGGTTC
The DNA here is from genome assembly GCF_001994935.1 of Herbaspirillum sp. VT-16-41. Taxonomy (NCBI): domain Bacteria; kingdom Pseudomonadati; phylum Pseudomonadota; class Betaproteobacteria; order Burkholderiales; family Oxalobacteraceae; genus Herbaspirillum; species Herbaspirillum sp. VT-16-41. The sequence continues at coordinate 31,378 of NZ_MUXB01000114.1, read as the reverse complement.
ATGCGGGTCTGCAGCAGCGGACGGATGGCCTTCACATCGTCGTCGCGGATGTGGCGACGATCTTCACGCAGGTGCAGGGTGATGACGTCGGCACCGGCTTCCTCCGCTTCCAGGGCAGCGCGGATGGGATCGGGATAGCGGGTCCCGCGCGCATTGCGCAGGGTGGCGACGTGGTCGATGTTGATGCCCAGTTCGATGGTCGGGCCGGCGGGCTGCAGGAAACTCATGGCGTCAGGATGCTTCGTGTGAGTGATATTCGGATGTGCTGTATGCATCTGGCCGCGCATCGGGGATGATGCGGCCAGACGATGATTGTAGCGACTTGGGAGCGTGCGTGGGAGGAGCGACGGCGAGCGCGCCGCCGTCGGATCACAATTGCATGAGGTCGATCAGGATCTGGCGCGTATTCAACTGCGCCCCACCCAGATGGTGCGCCAGCAGATAGCGCATCAGGAATTTGCTCTGGAGCTGGGTGGTAGGGTCGCTGTAGTCCTCGCGCTCCATGTCCAGCAGGGTCTTGCCGCTGACCTTGGGCGCACGGTCGGAAATGCGCTCTGGACGCGTCCCCTGCTCCGGATCGACGACATAGATGCCATCGGCCTGGACCGTCTTGCCGCTGACCACGCAATGACTCCAGTTGCCGGCCACGCCGGTCTGCCTGAGCAGGACGCGTTCGAACTGGCGCAGCACGATCGGTGCATTCTCGCCATGGGCCAGCTTGTTCAGGGTGGCCACGTAGTGATCGAACAGCGCCGGGTGCGCGTCTTCGCGGGCCAGCAGCTTGACCAGCAATTCGTTGAGATAGAAACCGCACAGCAGCGCCGACTTCTCCAGCGGCAGCAGGCCACCGACCCATTCGGCATCGGTCAGGGTACGCACCTCGGACTTGCCGCTCCACGACAGCGAGAGCGGCTGGAAGGTCTGCAAGGCACCACGCAACTTGGAATGCGGGCGCTTGGCGCCCTTGGCCACCAGCGCCACGCGACCATGGTCACGCGAGAAGACGTCGATGATGAGACTGGTTTCCTTGTAGGGATAGCTGTGCAACACGAAGCCCGGCTGTGCCAGTACCTTGTGCTCCTTCTCCGGCACGGCGCGGCTGCGCGCACGGGGCGCGGCCGGCTTGCGCGCCGGGGCCTTGACAGGCGCCTGCGGCACGACCGCCGGCGCTGCGGCATTTGCCGGATCAGCCTGGCTGTCGAGCTGGGATTCGGTGAGCATGGTAGTCATGGATATCCGTCCTGAATGCGTGAAGCCACGTCGTTAGGGCGCGGCGTAATGCCATGATGATGCAGGAATTTCGCGCAGCCCGCAGGACGGGCCGCAGCCGGGATCATTCGTAGCCGTAGGCGCGCAGACCGGCTTCGTTGTCGGCCCAGCCCGATTTGACCTTGACCCAGATCTCCAGGTAGACCGGACCGCCGAAGAGGCGCTCCATGTCCAGCCGCGACTGGGTGGAAATTTCCTTCAGGCGCGCGCCCTTCTGACCGATCACCATGGCCTTGTGGGTGTCGCGTTCGACCAGGATGGCGGCGAAGACGCGGCGTAGATTGCCTTCCTGCTCGAACTTCTCGATCAGCACCGTGCTGGTATAGGGCAGTTCTTCGCCGACAAAGCGGAACACCTTTTCACGCACGATTTCAGAGGCCAGGAATTTCTCGCTGCGGTCGGTGATGTCGTCTTCGTCGAACATCGGCGGATTCTGCGGCAGCAGCTTGCGCACCTCCTCCTGCAGACGATCCAGCTGGAAGCGCTGCTTGGCCGAGACCGGCACCACGGCGGCGAAGTCATGATGCGAGGCCACTTCGGCAGCAAAGGGCATGAGGGTGGTCTTGTCCTTGTTGCGGTCGGCCTTGTTCAACACCAGGATGCAGGGCACGTTGGACGGCAGCAGGTCCAGCACCTGCTTGTCGGCCGGGCCGAAGGTGCCCGCCTCGATGACGAACAGGATCACATCGGCTGCCGTCAGGGTATTGGTGACGGTGCGGTTCAGGGTCTTGTTGAGCGCATTGCTGTGACGGGTCTGGAAACCGGGCGTGTCGACGTAGACGTACTGGGTGTTCTCGATGGTCTGGATGCCGGTGATGCGGTGACGCGTGGTCTGGGCCTTGCGCGAGGTGATGCTGACCTTGGCACCGACCAGCACGTTCATCAGGGTCGACTTGCCGACGTTGGGACGACCGACGATGGCGATGTAACCGCAACGGTAATCGTCTGCCGGGGTCTGCGCCGACGCGTCGCCGGCCATGGGGGAATCTGTCATGCTGTTCTGGATTGCGTGGCGGATGAAGCCGCCGAAATGGGTTCTGCCGCGACCGTTTCAGCGCGGTCGCCAGTGTTGTTCTTGCCCTCGTTGCGGGTGGCCGCCGCAGGGCTCTTCGGCTCCTTGGCCGACTTGGCCGGCTTGCTGCCAGGAGCACGCTCGGAGGAGGCCCCCCCCTCCGGACGGTTGCCCTTGCCGCTTTCCTGGTCCGGTGCATCGGGCTGGATGGTGGCGATGCCGGCCAGCTTCAACTGGGTGGTCCGGGTGCGCGGCTTGCGGCCGGCCGAGGGCGTCTTGGCCAGCGCCAGCTGCACCGCCTCCAGCGCCAGCTTGGCAGCGGCCTGTTCACCGGCGCGGCGACTGCCACCGGTGCCGAAGACCTGGATGTCCAGCTTGGGCACCAGGCATTCGATCTCGAATTCCTGGCTGTGGGCGGCACCGTGGGTGGCGATCACGTTGTATTGCGGCAGCGGGATTTTCTTGCCCTGCAGGAATTCCTGCAGCAGCGTCTTGGCATCCTTGCCCAGCGTACGGGGATCGACGTGTTCCAGCACCGGGACGTAGAGCGCACGGATCACCGCGCGTGCCGCCTCGAAACCGGAATCGAGGAAGATGGCGCCGAACAGCGCCTCCAGGGTATCGGCCAGGATCGAGGGGCGGCGGAAACCGCCCGACTTCAGCTCGCCCTCACCCAGGCGCAAGAACTGCGACAGCTCCAGCCGCTGGGCGATCTCGTAAAGGGACTGCTGCTTGACCAGATTGGCGCGCAGACGGGAAAGGTCGCCTTCGTCGATCTTGTCGTAGCGCTCGAACAGCAGGGATGCCACCACGCAGTTCAGTACCGAATCGCCGAGGAATTCCAGCCGCTCGTTATGCAAGGCGCTATGGCTACGATGGGTCAAGGCCTGCTGCAGGAGCGACGCGTCCTTGAAAGTGTGGCCTAGCCGTTGTTGCAAGAGTTGAGGATCCATTTTTTCATCCGTCATTCAGTCTGCCGCCCCGTTCGCGCAGCGGCGCGAGGATCGGGGATTACCAGCCTGACCAGTCAGCGGGATCGGTGCAAAGCAAAGCTCAATACTGCTCCGGGTCTGCCTCCACAACGCAAAATTGCCAAATGGAAACTACGGAAAACTGCGAAACCTTCGAAAGCTGCTCGATCAGAACGTGGCGCGCCTTAGTGGAAGCTGCCGATCCGCTTGATATCGCCCAGGTTCATCCAGACAAAGAAGGCCTTGCCGACGATGTTCTGGTCCGGCACGAAGCCCCAGTAACGACTGTCGAGGCTGTTGTCCCGGTTGTCGCCCATCATGAAGTACTCGCCCGGCGGCACCGTGCAGGCAAAACCTTCAGCGTTGTAGGTGCACAGCTCATGATGCGGGAAGGCATCCGGGTTGGGCACGAAGTTGGGAGCACGCTCATCAGTGAGGATCTTGTGTTCCACGCCGGTCAGGTTTTCCTGCCATTGCTTATAGTACGTCAGATTTTCCTCGTCCAGATAATCCGGCAGCGCTTTATAAGAAATTTGTTCACCATTTACGGTTAAGCGCTTGTTTTTATAGACAATTTTATCACCAGGAACGCCAACCACGCGCTTGATGTAGTCCACCGACATGTCCTTCGGATACTTGAAGACCATGACGTCGCCGCGCTGAGGCTGGTTCACTTCGATGATCTTCTTGTTGATGATGGGCAGGCGGATGCCGTAGGTAAATTTGTTCACCAGGATCAGGTCGCCGACCAGCAAGGTGGGCACCATGGAGCTGGAAGGAATCTTGAACGGCTCGTAGAGGAAGGAGCGCAGGCAGAACACCAGGGCGATCACCGGGAAGAAGCTGCCCGAGTATTCGATCCAGGCCGGCTGCTTCATCAGGCTGGCCTGCAGGTCGGCGCGGCCGGTGGCCACGGCGCCGTCACGCTTGATGCCCTGGGCCTCGTCACGCGCCACGCGGGCATCGAACTCGGCCAGGGCGGCATCGGCACGGGCGCGGCGCTGCTTGGACAGGAAGAAGGTATCGGCGAACCAGATCACGCCGGTCACCAGCATCAGGACGAACAGAATGAGTGCGAAGTTGCCCAACAAAGCCTGCATGTTATTTATCTTCCACTTGTAAGATTGCCAGGAATGCTTCCTGCGGGATTTCGACCGAGCCCACCTGCTTCATGCGCTTCTTGCCGGCCTTCTGCTTTTCCAGCAGCTTGCGCTTGCGCGAGATGTCGCCGCCGTAGCACTTGGCCAGCACGTTCTTGCGCATGGCCTTGACGTTCTCGCGCGAGATGATGGTGGCGCCGATGGCGGCCTGGATGGCGACGTCAAACATCTGGCGCGGAATCAGTTCGCGCATCTTGGCCGCCACCTGGCGACCACGGATCTGGGCGGCGGCGCGGTGCACGATGATGGCCAGTGCATCGACCTTCTCACTGTTGATCAGCATGTCCACCTTGACCACGTCGGCGGCACGGTATTCCTTGAACTCGTAGTCCATCGAGGCATAGCCGCGCGAGGTCGACTTCAGGCGATCAAAGAAGTCCAGCACGATCTCGGCCATCGGCATTTCATAGGTCAGCTGCACCTGCTTGCCGTGGTAGCTCATGTTCATCTGGATGCCGCGTTTCTGCGTGCACAGGGTGATGACGGAGCCCACGTATTCCTGCGGCATGTACAGGTTGACGGTGACGATGGGTTCGCGGATTTCCTCGATCTTAGACACTTCCGGCATCTTCGACGGGTTGTCTACCATCAGCATGGTGCCGTCCCGCTGCTGGACTTCGTAGACCACCGTGGGCGCAGTGGTGATCAGGTCCATGTCGAATTCGCGCTCCAGACGCTCTTGCACGATTTCCATGTGCAGCAGGCCCAGGAAGCCGCAGCGGAAGCCGAAGCCCAGCGCCTGCGAGACTTCGGGCTCGTACATCAGCGCGGCGTCGTTGAGCTTCAGTTTTTCCAGCGAGTCGCGCAGGGCGTCGTACTGGTTGGCCTCCACCGGGAAGAGGCCCGCGAACACCTGCGGCTGCACTTCCTTGAAGCCTGGCAGCGGCGAAGGCGCCGGCTTGCTGGCCAGGGTGATGGTGTCGCCCACGCGGGCCGATTTCAGTTCCTTGATGCCGGCAATGACGAAGCCTACCTGCCCTGCCGTGAGCGCATCACGCGATTGCGACTTGGGCGTGAACACGCCGATGCTTTCGGTCAGGTACTGGGTCTCGGTGGCCATCAGCAGGATCTTGTCCTTGGGACGCAGGGTGCCGTTGACGATACGCACCAGCATGACCACGCCGACATAGTTGTCGAACCAGGAATCGATGATCAGCGCCTGCAGCGGCGCATCCGGGTCGCCCTTGGGCGCCGGCACCTTGGCGACGATGGCTTCCAGCACCTCTTCCACGCCCAGGCCGGTCTTGGCCGAGCATGGGGTGGCATCAGAGGCATCGATGCCGATCACATCCTCGATCTCGCTCTTGGCGTTGTCGGGGTCGGCCGACGGCAAGTCGATCTTGTTCAGTACGGGCACCACTTCCACGCCCAGGTCCAGGGCGGTGTAGCAATTGGCCACGGTCTGCGCTTCCACGCCTTGCGAGGCATCAACCACCAGCAGTGCACCTTCGCAAGCCGACAGCGAACGCGAAACTTCATAGCTGAAGTCGACGTGACCCGGGGTATCGATGAGGTTCAGATTGTAGATCTGACCATCCTTGGCCTTGTAGGACAGGGCTGCGGTCTGGGCCTTGATGGTGATGCCGCGCTCGCGCTCGATATCCATCGAATCCAGCACCTGCGCTTCCATCTCGCGGTTGGAGAGCCCCCCGCACAACTGGATGATGCGGTCGGCGAGCGTAGACTTGCCGTGATCGATGTGGGCGATGATCGAGAAATTACGGATATTGTTCATTAACAGACTGGAAACGATGAAAAAAGGCGCTCCGAAGCGGGCAGTGCCCAGCCGAGCGCCTTTGCAACAGCTTATTCGACCCGGCATTTTACCGGATTTCAGAGTGACAAGCCCGACTTTCAGGTGCCGGGCTGCGCTCGCGGAGGCGAAAAAACCTCAGGAAAGCGCGCCACACGGCGCTGCCGAGCATGACCGACAGGCAACTTTTACTTGCGTGGAAATGAATCGACGGGCTCCCTCACACAGCTTTACCTGGCGGCAAGAAAATCCTGCAAGCGCAGCGGATCAAGATGGTAATGACACAACTGCAACCACTGCCCATCCCTCGCCTGCCCCATCAGGACCGGCACCAGCTCGTCATAGCGCGCCACCAGAGCCGGATCAGCATCCACATCGATCATTTCGATCTGCGCCGGCTGCGCACCCAGCGCGGCGCGCAAGGCGTCACGCAAGTCATCACACAGGTGACAATAACTGCGCGAATAGATGATGAACTGCAATTCTGCGGGCTGGGCTGGCTGACCTTCACTAGGGGATGCAGGGGACGTATGGGACATGTGACAGAAGGGCGATCAATCCCGGGCGATGGATGGAAAAAGGCTGCGACTCCCGGGAATCGCAGCCTTGAGGATCAATGCCCGCAGGCATTGCTTAGCGGAGCGGACTTCCTCAGTTGCCGCCGTTCGGGCGCAGCGGCACGAATTGCGAGGAGTCGCCACGGCGTACCAGTACCGCAGCGCGCTTCTTGGCATCCAGCTTGGCGACCAACTGCCCGAATTGCTTGGCATCCTTGACATCGACTTCGTTCAGGCGCTGGATCACGTCGCCCGGGCGGATGCCGGCGGCTGCGGCGGCACCGCTGACGGCCTCCACCAGCACGCCGTTATCGACCTTCAATTCCTTCTTCTGGGCGTCAGACAGGTCGCTCACCACCAGGCCCAGGGCATTGGGGGTGTTATCCGGCTTGGCTTTCTTTTCCTCGGCCTGCTTGGGCTTGTCGGCTTCCAGCTCGACCACGGTCACCGTCAGGTCACGCGCACTGCCCTTGCGCCAGATGTTGACGGTCGCCTTGGCCCCCGGCTTGGTGGCACCCACCATGCGCGGCAGATCGCTGGGGCGCTCGATGGCAGCGCCGTTGTATTTCAGGATGATGTCGCCTGCTTCCAGGCCAGCCTTCTCGGCCGGGCCGCCGGCCTCCACACGCTGCACCAGGGCACCCTGGGCGCGCGCCAGGCCCAGCGACTCGGCCACGTCCTTGGTCACTTCGCCGATCTGCACGCCGATACGGCCACGGGTCACGCGGCCGCTGGCCTTCAACTGGTCGGCCACGCGCAGCGCCTCATCGATGGGCACCGCGAAGGAAATCCCCATGAAGCCGCCAGAACGGCTGTAGATCTGCGAGTTGATGCCGACCACTTCGCCCCTGAGATTGATCAGTGGGCCACCGGAGTTGCCCGGATTGACGGCAACATCGGTCTGGATCAGCGGCAGGTAGTCGCCGGTATCACGCGCCTTGGCCGAGACGATGCCGGCAGTGACCGTGTTTTCCAGCCCGAACGGCGAGCCGATGGCCAGCACCCACTCGCCGACGCGGATCTTGTCGGAGTCACCCATGTTCAGGCGCGGCAGGTTGCTGCCGTCGATCTTGAGCACAGCCACATCGGTGCGGGTATCGGAGCCGACGATCTTGGCCTTGAATTCACGCTTGTCGGTCAAGGTCACATAGACCTCGCTGGCACCTTCCACCACATGGGCATTGGTCAGGATGAAGCCGTCGGCGGAGATGATGAAGCCGGAACCAACGCCACGCGGTACCTCCTCCTGCTGCCCCTGCCCACCCTGTTTGCCATTGCCACGAGGCGTTCCGGGCTGCTGCTGGCGTGGGACGGGGATACCGAAGAAACGCCGGAAGAATTCCTGCATTTCCGGATCATCCATCCCGCCCTGCCCCTGGGCATTCTGACGTACGCGCTCGGTAGTCCGGATATTGACCACACCGGGGCCGGTGCGCTCGACGATGTCGGCAAAATCGGGCAGCGCGGCCACACTTGGCGACGCCACGGGCGGCGCAGCCAGCACGCCCGGAGCGGCGGCCACAACGGAGGCGGCCAGCAAGGCGCTGGCAAAGGTCTTCTTCAACGGAGTCATTGCAACAGTCTCTCTTCTATTTGGATGTCAGTTCAATGGAATCGGCGACTTGCCGGATCGCGGCGGCGGGCACCTCGCCAACCACGGTCAACCAGTAGTCTCCCTGGCGACGACCGAGGATATTCAGGGCCCCTTGCTGGATCGTACCTTCTTCCCCGCCCTGGCTACCGGGCTCGATGAACACCGAGATGGCGGCCAGACCGTCAGAAAACACGATCTGCGACACTTCACGTCCGGCTGGCTGGTTCTGGGCAGGCACCGGTCCGTCCGGCGTCACACCGGGGATCATGCGTCTTACCTGCTGGATCTTACGAAATCCCGACGGTGGCGTAATCCGCCATGCGGAAAGATCGACCGGGCTCATGGCAGTCTTTTCCACCTGCCAGCCGCGCGTATCCCTGTAGGTGGGGTTGACGCGGCTGCGATCAATCCCGCCGATCTCTATTTGTGTGAAGGCGATCTGCTCGATCACCTCCCCCTTCGCTCCCAGCGTCTGGGCGCGTAACAACAGGCCCGTGGCCTTGTCGCCGCAGAACCGGTAACCGTAACGCAGCTTGTCCAGTGGCTCCAGCACCACGGCATCACACACCCGTCCGGCCACGCGCTCGGGGGCGCCAGCCTTGAATCGATAGTGGACAGCCAGTTCATCGGGGCGGGCATCCAGGATCGCCGGGAACACATCCCGGCTCACACGTTTTTCCATGCGCATGATGCGTACGTCAGGCAGATAGCCGACGACATCATCATTGTTGCGAATGAATTCGCTGGGCTTGCCATCGAGCAGCTCCAGCTTTTCGTGCTCGGTCTTGCCGGCGACCACGTGCGTGACACGCGAACTGCGGATCAAAGAGCCCTGCTGATAGACGAAACTACCCGAATAATTCAATCGCTGCGCGGCAGATTGCATTTTTTGCAACTGCGTCGGCAATGGGGAAGGAGTGGAAGCTTCACTGGCAGGAGATGCTGAAACGCCATCCGCCGCATGAGCGGATGGCGAGAACAACATGGGCAGGAAGCAGAGTACGCCGTACAGACGCCCCGTTTGACGCATCTTATTTATCGGCGTCAGAGGAGAAGGCAGCAGAACGGGCGTATTGCGCCGAACTATAGGAAGGCGAGAAACGCTGGTGGGCAGACAGGTACTGGTCGATACGCGGGTCGCGCTTGACTTCACCCTGCTGGGCCAGCGAACTGAACTGGTTCACGTTTTGCGGATTGCCGCTGGTATCGGCCACCGTGGCAATCGCCGACGGTACCGAAGGGGCAGCCAAGGGAGCCGAAGCCACCTGAGCGACCGGAGCCGCCATTCTGGCATCGGCATTGACTACCGCCTGCTGCGGCATGGCCACGAACACTGCGGCCACGGCAGCTGCAGCCGCTGCCGCGCTGGGCATCAACAGACGCACCAGACGGCTGGGACGAGCCGCGCGATGATCACCATTGGCAGCAGTCTTGACTGCAGCTGGCTGAACCTCAGCAGCGGCAGGCACTGCCGCGGTCACTGCGGCAGCCTGCGGCGCCACGATGGCCGGCTCGGCGTCCAGCAATGCCGCCATGCGGGCCGAGAAGCCGGCGCTCAGGGAGACATCCATCTCTTCCGAACGCAGCACCTCGCCGATGCGGTGGTAATCTTCCCACGCGTCCTGGGCGTTCTCGGAAGAACGCAAGGCCGCGAAGGCAAGGGTCATTTCGTCAGAGCTCAACTCGCCATCGGCAAGGGCTGAGATCTGTTCTCTGGTCGTTACTTTGGTATCCATAAGCAGTCACCCGGCAAAAATCTTAGTTCCATACCCGCTTTATTATTTTCTTTCTTACAACAGGCTTGTGGCCTCATTACCAGCGCTTGTCCGCCGCCGTATCCAGCAAGGGACGCAACTTCTCGGCAATTGCTTCCCGGGCGCGGAAAATGCGACTGCGCACGGTGCCGATCGGACAATTCATCGCATCTGCAATCTCGTCGTAGCTCAACCCCTCGATCTCGCGCAACGTGATGGCAGTACGTAATTCTTCCGGCAATGCCTCCATCGCCACGTTGACCGTTTGAGCAATTTGCTTGGTGGCCAACATCGACTCTGGAGTGTTGATGTCCCTCAGATGGTCCGCATCGTCAAAAGTTTCAGCTTCTTCTGCATCGGCTTCTGTCGAAGTTGGCGCCCGACGGCCCATGGTGACCAAATAGTTCTTGGCAGTGTTGATACCGATGCGGTACAGCCAGGTATAGAAGGCCGAATCGCCGCGAAATTGCGGCAATGCCCGATATGCCTTGATGAAGGCTTCCTGTACCACGTCTTCAGCTTCGGCCTGGTCGCGCACCAGGCGCGAGACCAGCCGCATGAGCTTGCGTTGATACTTGACTACCAATAGCTCGAACGCCTTCTTGTCGCCGCGCTGGACGCGCTCAACAAGCTGCTGATCTATTTCGCGTTCTGTCGTCAAACCGGGTTCCTTGTTTTTTATGGCCGTGTTGTTTTATCGTCATTGCCCGTGGCAGATGCTTCCAGCCCGGCAATTTTCAAGTCTGCCGACCTTATTTTTCGAGCATCTTCGCTTTGGCCGTATTGTGACTGATCAGCCAGCGACATGCCACGGAAAGTGAACGGAAGGTATCTTCAGAAACCGAATCCGGAAGAATTGGAATGGTACGGGTCTTGCCGTTTTCCAGGCGCAGGCGCAGAAACAGCATGCCTGGCCAGATGGTGCTGCCGGCCAGCAATTGGGCCAGCCCGGCCTTCATGACCTGCGGCTTGGCGCGCGCCGACTGCACCAGGTGCTCCACCACGCGGATCTGCCCGGTACCGGAAATATGCAGCCAGATGACCTTGCGATCACGCAACACCATGGCCAGGGCGACTGCGGCTGCCAGGATGCAGCCTCCAGCGAGGCCCAATCGCGCCGGCAACGACAGCGCGCCCGGCATCAGCAACGACATCAGTATGCCGGCCAGCGCCACGCACAGGCAGGCAAAGCCAGTGACCAGCAGGAGTAGCCGGGACGGTTTGATATCCGCAGAAACTGCTATAGACATGAGATGCTCGGGAGCGATGGCGCCGTTAAAACGACAAACCCGGCTTCCTGGGAAGCCGGGTCTTGCATTTTACATCTTGCCGATGACCAGGGTACCGTTGGTACCACCGAACCCGAAGGAGTTCTTGACGGCAATATCGATCTTCATGTCCCGCGCCTGGTTGGCGCAGTAATCCAGATCGCACTCCGGATCCTGATTGAAGATATTCATGGTCGGCGGCGACACCTGATTGTGCACGGCCAGTACGGTCAGCACGGTCTCCAGACCGCCAGCGCCTCCCAGCAGGTGACCGGTCATGGATTTGGTCGAATTGACAACCATCTTGTAAGCATGGTCGCCGAATGCGGCCTTGATCGCGTCCGATTCGTTCTTGTCGCCCAAGGGGGTCGACGTACCGTGCGCGTTCAGGTACTGCACCTCATCGCCATTGACGCCTGCATCGCGCAGTGCATTGAGCACGCAGCGACGCGGACCGTCGAGGTTGGGGGCAGTCATGTGGTAAGCGTCGCCGCTCATGCCGAAGCCGAGCAGTTCCGCATAGATCTTGGCGCCACGGGCCTTGGCGTGTTCGTACTCTTCGAGCACCATCACGCCGGCACCCTCGCCCAGCACGAAGCCGTCGCGATCCTTGTCCCACGGACGGGACGCGGTCGCGGGATCATCGTTGCGGGTCGACAGCGCGCGCGCCGAAGCGAAACCACCGATGCCCAGCGGCGAGACACTGGATTCAGCGCCACCAGCAACCATCACATCCGCATCACCGTACATGATCATGCGCGCGGCGGAGCCGATGCAGTGCAGACCGGTGGTGCAGGCGGTGACAATCGCCAGGTTAGGGCCCTTCAGACCAAACTTGATGGACAAGTTGCCGGAGATCATGTTGATGATCGAGGCCGGGATGAAGAAGGGACTGATGCGGCGCGGACCACGGTTGGTCAGTTCGGCGTGGGTATCTTCGATCAGCGGCAAGCCGCCGATGCCCGAACCGATCATGACGCCGATGCGCTCGGCATTCTCGTCGGTCACCGTCAAGCCACTGTCCTGGATGGCCTGGATACCGGCGGCCATGCCATAGTGGATGAAGGTGTCCATATGACGCGCTTCCTTGGCGGGGATGTAATCCTCGATATTGAAGCCCTTGACTTCACCGGCGAAGTGCGTGGTGAAGGGGGTAGCGTCGAATTTGGTGACGGTAGCGATGCCGGACTTGCCTTCCTTGATGGCACTCCACGTATCGGCGACGTTGTTGCCGACAGGCGAGATGCATCCCAGGCCGGTAATGACTACACGACGTTCACGAGTGCGGCTCAAGCAATTCTCCTGAAACTTTGACCAAAGCCCTTATCAGGCCTTGACTTGCGACTTGGCGTAGTCGATCGCCTGTTGCACGGTGGTGATCTTTTCGGCTTGCTCGTCGGGGATTTCCATTTCGAACTCATCTTCCAGTGCCATGACCAGCTCGACGGTGTCCAGCGAGTCGGCGCCCAGGTCGTCCACGAACGACGATTCGTTCTTGATGTCGGCTTCGGCGACGCCCAGTTGCTCAGCGACGATCTTCTTCACGCGTTGTTCGATATCGGACATAGTGTTCCTCCAGAGGGATGATAGGTTACAAAAGTGCGCGCATTTTAGCAGGTTTGCGCGGGGAAAATTTACTTTTAACTATTCCTGGCAAGATTGCGCCAAGTGCAGCTTAACTTCAAACAAAAGTCGGCAAAAGGACTTGAATCAAGCCCTCAGGACTTACTCAACCCATGTACATGCCACCGTTCACATTGAGGGTGGTACCGGTGATGTAGGCGGCTTGCGGCGAGGCCAGGAAGGCCACCGCATAGGCGATCTCCTCGGCCGCACCCAGGCGACCCAGTGGAATCTGCTGCAAGATGGCGGCGGACTGCTGCTCGTTCAAGGCCTTGGTCATGTCGGTATCGATGAAACCGGGCGCCACGCAATTGACGGTGATGTTGCGGCTGCCGATCTCGCGCGCCAGCGCGCGGCTCATGCCGGCCACGCCGGCCTTGGCGGCGGCGTAGTTCATCTGGCCGGGATTGCCGGCCTCGCCCACCACCGAAGTGATATTGATGATGCGGCCAGTGCGGGCCTTCATCATGCCGCGCAGTACCGCGCGAGAGAGACGGCCCACGGCCGTGAGGTTGGTGGCGATGACGCTGTCCCACTCCTCGTCCTTCATGCGCATGGCCAGTTGATCCTGGGTGATACCGGCATTGTTGACCAGGATGGACAGCGAACCGAATTCCTTCTGCACCTGCTCCACCACGGCCACGCTGGCCTCGGCATCGTTGACGTTCAACACCACGCCGCGACCGGCTTCCGGCCCCAGCGCCGCGAGGTATTCACTGATGGCGGCCGCACCGGCCTCGGAGGTGGCGGTACCGACCACCTTGGCACCCTGGCGCGCCAGTTCAGTGGCGATGGCACGACCGATACCGCGCGATGCGCCGGTCACCAGGGCGACCTGGCCCTGCAGATTCTGTGCACTCATTTCAGCAACTCCAATACTTTGTTCAGGGATTCCTGGTCGACGATGGCCTCACCCACCAGTTCGCCATTGATACGCTTGGTCAGGCCGGTCAGCACCTTGCCGGGACCACATTCGATCAGGTGGGTCACGCCACCGGCGGCCATCTTCTGCACGGTCTCAACCCAGCGCACAGGCGCTGCAGCCTGGCGCACCAGCGCATCCTTGATGGCAGCCGGATCGCTGACCACGGCCACATCGACGTTATTGATCAGCGCAATCTGCGGTGCGGCAAATGCCACGTTGGCCAGATAGGCTTGCAGGCGATCCGAAGCCGGCTTGAGCAGCGACGAGTGGAACGGCGCCGACACCGGCAGCGGCAACGCACGCTTGGCACCCTTGGCCTTGGCGATGTCGCAGGCGCGGCCGACCGCAGCCTTGTGACCGGCGATCACCACTTGCGCCGGCGCATTGAAGTTGACCGCCTCGACCACTTCACCTTGCGCGGCTTCGGCACAGGCGGCGCGCACGTCGTCGTCCGACAGACCGAGAATGGCGGCCATACCACCCTGCCCGACCGGCACGGCTTCCTGCATGGCCTGGGCGCGGAAGCGCACCAGCGGCACGGCATCCTTGAACTGGATCACACCGGCGGCGACCAGTGCCGAGTATTCACCCAGGCTGTGGCCGGCAACCAGCGACGGCACCTTGCCACCGGCGGCCAGCCAGGCGCGATAGAACGCCACGGCAGCCGTCAGCATGACGGGCTGGGTATTGGTGGTCAGGTCCAGGTCTTCCTTGGGGCCTTCGGCAATGAGCTTGCCCAGGTCGAACTGCAGCGCGTCGGAGGCTTCGGAGACGGTCTGGCGAACGATCTCGTTGTCGGCAAAACCGTTGAGCATCCCGATCGCCTGAGAACCCTGGCCCGGGAAAACAAAAGCAAATGTTGTCATGCTTGGATGTGATTGAGTTTGGATAAAAATGCGGGGCCGGCGCCAGAGAATCCGGCGCCACGCTCCCTGCCCTGCTTACATGCGCGCCAGCACGGCGCCCCAGGTGAAGCCGCCGCCCACGCCTTCCATCATGACGGTATGACCTGGCCGGATACGACCATCGCGCACCGCCTGGTCCAGCGCCAGCGGGATCGAGGCAGCCGAGGTGTTGCCGTGTTCGGCAACGGTGACCACCATCTTTTCCAGTGGCAGCCCCATCTTCTTGGCCGTCCCCTGCATGATGCGGATATTGGCCTGGTGCGGCACCAGCCAGTCCACGTCGCTGGACTGCATGTTGGCTGCTTCCAGCGCTTCACGCGCCACCTTGTCCAGCACCGAGACGGCCAGCTTGAACACGGCCGGACCATCCATGTACAGATAGGCGGAACCGGCCACTGCACCATTGTTCACACTGCCCGGCACACAGAGGATGTGGCCGTGGCTGCCGTCGGCGTGCAGCTTGGTCGCCAGCACGCCCGGCTCCTTCGAAGCACTCATGACGATGGCGCCGGCGCCATCACCGAAGAGCACGCAGGTGGTGCGATCCTTGAAGTCCAGGATGCGCGAGAAGACTTCCGCGCCGATCACCAGCACATTCTTGTGGGCGCCCGACTTGATGAAGCTGTCAGCCACCGACATGGCATAGACGAAGCCGCTGCACACTGCCTGCACGTCCATGGCCGGCGCGCCGTTGGTGATGCCCAGCTTGCGCTGGACCACACAGGCGGTGCTGGGGAAGCCCCCCAGGTGATCCGGGGTGGACGTCGCCAGGATGATCAGGTCGATGTCGTTGGGCTGCATGTTGGCCGCCTCCAGCGCACGCTGCGCCGCGGCCAGGGCCAGGTCGCTGGAGAGCTGGGTCGGCTCGGCGTAGTGACGCGCGGAGATACCGCTGCGCGTGACGATCCATTCATCCGAGGTCTCGATACCCTGCTCTGCCAGTTGTGCAGCCAGTTCGTGATTGGTCACGCGCTTGGTTGGCAGGTAGCTGCCGGTGCCGACGATTTTGCTGTAAGTGGTCATGCCGTCTTCTTGCTCTGTTAATTCGGTTGATCCAGCGAGACCGGTGCCGCAGGCTCCATCGCCACGACAGCCGTCTCGGCCGCGCGCCCCTGTCCCTGGGGCATCAGCTCCGCCATGGTGGCGGCAATACGGGCGAGCACATCATACTTGGCCGCATCATACGCGCGGCGGATGGCCCATTCGAACGCATACACATCGGCGCCGCCATGGCTCTTGAACACCAGGCCCTTCAGGCCCAGCAGGCTGGCGCCATTGTAACGGGAAGGATTGAGCCGGCGCGACAGCGCCTTGATGGCGCCGTAGGCGATCAGGGCGCCCAGCTTGTTGATGAAGCCCTTCTTGAATTCACTGGTGAGCACGCTCTTGACGAAGCGCCCCAGCCCCTCGGAGGCCTTCAGGGTGACGTTGCCGACGAAACCGTCGCACACCACCAGGTCGGTCGTGCCTTCGAAGATATCGTTGCCTTCCACGTTGCCGTAGAAGTTGAGGATACCCTTCTCGTGGTCGGCACGCAGCAGCCCGGCGGTCGCCTTGACCAGCTCGTTGCCCTTCATGTCTTCCTCACCCACGTTCAAGAGGCCCACGGTCGGTTTGGGCTTGCCCTCCATGACCGCCACCAGGGCCGAACCCATCAGTGCAAATTGGTGTAAATGCTGAGGCTCGCAGTCGACATTGGCGCCGAGGTCGAGCATGTAGGTAGGGCCGTCCTTCTGGTTCGGCAGGATGGTGCAGATGGCCGGGCGGTCCACGCCCGGCAGGGTCTTGAGCACATAGCGCGACACTGCCATCAGGGCACCGGTGTTGCCGGCCGACACGGCCGCCTGGACCACGCCATCCTTGACCAGGTTCACGGCCACGCGCATGGAGGAATCCTTCTTGCGGCGCAGTGCGACCTCGATCGGGTCTTCCATGGTCACCACCTCGGTGGCGTTCTGGATCTGCACACGCGGCTCGCCGGCCAGCCGGTATTTCTTCAGCAGCGGCAGCAGCACGCTTTCCTGCCCTACCAGGATCAGCTCGGCATCGGATTCACGCTTCAGGAAGGAGGCAGCGGCCGGGAGAGTGACTGACGGGCCATGATCGCCACCCATGCAGTCGATTGAAATTTTGATGGTCATCGATTTGATTCAGAGCCTTGCCAGCCCACATTATGAGGCAGATTGGAGACCGTTCAAAATAGCACGCACGTACAGCGCGGAAAGTGAAGGTTCACGCAAGCAGGCAGGCACGTCCGCACACGGATTACACGGATGCTACGGACATAAAAAAGCGGCGCAAAATGAACCTCCTGAATCAGAAGCTCATTGCGCCGCTTTTCTCCAAAAACAGCAAGCTCAATGAATGAGATTACTCGTCGTTCTTGGTCTTCAGCACCTTGCGACCACGGTAGAAACCGTTCGGGCTGATGTGGTGACGCAGGTGGGTTTCACCAGTCGTCGGCTCCACAGCCAGCGGGGGTGCAGTCAGAAAGTCGTGTGCGCGATGCATACCGCGCTTGGACGGGGTCTTTTTGTTCTGTTGAACGGCCATGATTACTCCTAAACCTTACTTAAGATTGAAAATTTTAACACACCGGATTGCGTTTTTCCGCAAACCCACTGTGCCGCTGCCCGGCAACGCCAGACATTCCCCAACAATACTTGTTACTGCTTCAACTTCTTCAGTACCTCAAACGGGGAAGCCCGTTCAGCACCTTTGGCCTCGGCCGCCACACCACCCTCAGGACAGACATCATGCTTGGGTGCCACCGGCAGGGCCAGCAGCGCATCGTCTTCGATCAGGTAGTTCACATCGAAGGCTGCCGATCCGACGATGACATCGATCTCGTCATCATCCAGCAGTTCTTCGATGGTGTCGGCTTGCGCCTCATCTTTTGCCAATACCAGCAGCGACTTCGAATCAATCTCGAAATTCAATGCCGTCAGGCAACGCTGACAGATCAGATTAACTGCACCCGACACTGCCAGACTGAGTTGAGCATGTCCCAGCTTGTCGATGTCGCCGGACAGAGCCCAGCGAATCGTACCGGAACGGTCAACCGTCTCTTGCGCCAGACGACCTAATTCAGCAACCGGAATCTCACCCTGCGCCTGCTGTTTCAGCCTGCAGAATTCGAACGCGTCGATAACAAATGCATTCATAGCCAAAGCAAAATCCGGAAAACCTGCGATCATAACAGAAAATTTCCTTACCAGTCAAAGCCTTAGCACACCATTTGCGGCAGACAGGCGAAAAAATCGCCAGACCTGTCGCGGCAAACCCTCTTTTACGTCGATTTTCCGCCAGAATCCCGGTTTTACTTGCCCACGTCGCCTGTCGACATCAGCCACCACACCACCACACACCATGTTGCAACAGCATCCCGAAACCTCCCCTACCCGCCTGATCCTGGGCTCCAGCTCGATCTATCGCAAGCAATTGCTGAGCCGGCTCGGCCTGCCTTTCGAGACCATGATCCCGGACATCGACGAAGCCCCGCATGCCACAGAGACGCCGGAGGCCACCGCCCTGCGACTGGCGCGCGAAAAGGCCGCTGCCATCGGCGAGCGCAGCGGGCCGGCCCTGGTGATCGGCTCGGACCAAGTCGCCACCCTGGATGGCCTGCAGATCGGCAAACCCGGCAACCATGCCAATGCACTACGGCAATTGCAGTTGATGCGCGGGCGGGAAGTCGTCTTCCATACCGCCCTGTGCCTGTGGGATGGTCGAAATGGGCAGGCTGGCGCGACCGCGCAAGTCTGCAATGTGCAGACGCTGGTCCGCTTTCGGGACCTGGAGGATGCAGAGCTGGACGCCTACCTGCGCATCGAACAGCCCTACGACTGCGCCGGCAGCGCAAAGAATGAAGGCCTGGGCATTGCCATCCTGGAAAGCATCCGCAGCGACGACCCCACTGCACTGACCGGCCTGCCACTGATCGCCCTGACCGGCATGCTGCGCCAGGCAGGAATCCGCTTCTTCACGACGGAGAACGCCGGCAATCAGTAATTGCGGCGCGGATAACCCTCGGCCAGGATGCGCTGCCACACCACCTCGCGCTGCTCCACATCCATGAAGACCCATTGCGCGACCTCATCGACGGTGCGACCGCAACCGCGGCAGACATCATCGAACGTGGTCGAGCAAACCGCCACACATGGCGTATCGGGCCGCTCGGGCGCAGGAGACAAGGACGAGGGAGACAGGGATGTGGAAGACATTGACAGAATCTGAACAGAAAACGTGAAGCGGCATGATCGGTCGTAGCGACCAGCCTCATGCGCGCCGTGTCCGCCATCTTACCAAGAACCGGTGCACTACCACCCCTGACACCAGAAGGGACAATCACTCCAGACAGGGAAAACCCGAACGGAAATGCGGAAACGATAGACAAAAAAAAGCCCGCGACCAAGAGGTGCGGGCTTCAATCCAATTTCTTAAGGAGGAGATTGGAGGAGACAGGTGCAACTATAGCGACGGCCCACTGCCGAGTCTGCTTTATTGTGGCAATAGCAGATATTCACCACCCGCATAACTGTTGCAGCACCACCTCATCCACCTCACCCGCGTCACGCCACCTGAGCAACACTGTGCAGAGCCGACGTCACCGGCCGTGGCGGAGTACCACCCTTGCGCTCGCATGCTTGCACCAGCAAGAGCGCGCATAGCGCCAGAACCGCGCCGCTCATTCTCATGATCAGCTCCCGATGTGAAGTATCATGCAAGCACGATCCCCCCTGGCGGGCAGCCTGTCAAGCCACGCTGCGCAAACCCGGCTCCATGCGGGCGCTGGCCAGGTTCTTTTCGTAGAGCGCAGCGATCATGTCCGATTGCGTCATCATCCCGGCCAGCTTGCCGTCGGCCTGCACAATGGGGATCTGGTGCAGGCCATCGGCCATGCGCGGTACTAGCTCCAGCACCGGCGTATCCACCTGGGCCGTGATCACGGGGCGGCTCATGATCTGCCCCACCACCTCCGGCTTGTCCGAATGACTGAACGGCACCCGGCGCAAGAGCTGCCGCAATTGCGCCACCAGCCCGGTATGCACCTCCACCCCGGCATGCTCCAGAAAATCGCTGCGACTGACGATGCCGATTACATGCCGCCCCCGATCCAGCACGGGCATGGCGCGCAGGCGGTGCTGCTGCAACAGCCGCCAGGCCTCATCCAGCCCGGTGGCAAACTCCACCGCCACCACATCACGGGACATCACCGCCGCACACAGGGTCTGGCCAAAGCGACGATGGTAGGCGCGCATCTCGGTCTGCAGGAAGATTTCCTCCAGGTCGTCGCGACCGATGTCGAGCACCTGGTTGAAATCCTTCAGCACCTCATCCAGATCTTCATGCGAAAAGCCCAGCCGCGTGATCGGCAGTTCATCGCGCGTCTGGTGCGGATGCGGTGCCGCGCTGTGCTGCGCATGGGGATAGCGGCGCCCGGTGGCGTTGTTGAAAAACAGTGCCGTCAGCAACAGCAGCGCCGAATTGAGCAACACCGGCGACAACACGAAGGCATAGCCCATCTCATGCACCACCGGCCCACCCAGTACGGCGGTCAGCGCCACCGCGCCGCTGGGTGGATGAATACAGCGCAGCAGGAACATCGCGCCGATGGCCAGCGAGATTGCCAATGCCGCCGCCAGCGCCGGCTCCTGGACCAGCCTCGCGCAGGTCACACCGATAAGCGCCGCGCACAGGTTGCCACCGATGATGGACCAGGGCTGGGCCAGCGGACTGGATGGCACCGCGAACAACAGCACCGCCGACGCCCCCATGGGCGCGATCAGCCAGATGGTGTGGACTTCATGCGGAAGGACTGCATAACTGATCAGGCCGACCAGCAGAATCCCGAACAGACTGCCGGCGCAGGAGCGCATGCGCTCGAAGCGATCGACATTGGTCTTGGCAGGAATAAAACTTTTGAACCACAGCAAGATAGAATCGGGCATATCCGTTCCCTGACAACTTGGGCAGACGACAACCTGGGACGCAGCCACGTACCAGGCCAAACCGCAATTACATCACAAGATGATATATATGTCCCGCTTACCCCGTATTGCGCAGTTCCGCGCACCGGCAAACTCCCTCCACGATGAAGGCCAGCCCTCATGAAAAGCGCCAGCCGCCTGCAAAAGGAGGATTTCGAAGCCCTGTCGGATTTTCGCTACCAGTTGCGCCGCTTCCTGCGCTTTTCGGAAGACGCCGCGCAAAGTGAGGGCCTCACCCCCTTGCAATACCTGTTGCTATTGCACATCAAGGGCTTTCCCGGGCGCGAGTGGGCCAGCATCAGCGAACTGGCCGAACGCTTGCAGGCCCAGCACCACGGCGTGGTGGCGCTGGTTACGCGCTGCGTGAAGGCGGGACTGGTCACCCGTGCCCCGGATGATCGCGACAAGCGACTGGTGCAAGTCCGGCTGACCGAACTGGGCGAGCAGTACCTGCACCGCCTGGCGCAATTGCACCGCGACGAACTGCAATCCCTGTCGGGCGTGTTCCAGGTCTCGCACATCTCGGCCTTCAACGACCGCGACTGAGCTTGCACATCGCCGTCCGGCTGGGCGCCTGTGGATGTCCGCAGGCCCTGCCGCGGCAAGCTGCTGTTATGCTTGCGACAACTTGCCACCACCCATCCCCATGAATCGCAAACCCGCCATCGCCGCTGCGCCCTCCCGCGCCATCACCAAGGAAGACGTGGCGCGCGCTGCCGGTGTTTCGCACATCACGGTATCGCGGGTCATCAATACGCCGGAGAAAGTGGCCCCCGCCACCCGTGAGCGGGTCGAGGCCTTCATCAGCAGCATGGGGTACATCCCCAACATGCTGGCCGGCGGGCTGGCCTCGCGGCGCACACGCATCGTGGCCGCCATCGTGCCCACCATCAGCCATTCGATCTTCGCCGAAACCGTGCGTGGGCTGTCCGAACAACTCAGCCTGCAGGGCTACCAGTTGTTGCTGGGACAGACCAATTATTCGGAAGAAGCGGAAACAGGGCTGGTGGAAGCCTTCATCGGCCGTCGGGTCGACGGCCTGGTGCTGACCGGCGTGCAGCATTCGGTACGTACCCGCCAGCGCCTCAAGGCGGCCGGCATCCCGGTGGTGGAAACCTGGGATCTAACCCCGCAACCGATCGACATGCTGGTCGGTTTCGACAACCATGCTGCCGGCCACGCCATGGGGCAGTACCTGCACCGCAAGGGTTATCGCCGCATGGCCTTCGTGGGCGGCGAAGACCCGCGTGGCCTGGCACGCTATGCCGGCATGCGCGAGGCGCTGCTGGCACAGTCGGCACCGGAGCCGGTGCATCTGGTCATGCCCATGGGCTCCTTCCTGCAGGCCGGGCGCGAAGCCATCTGCCGGCTCCTGGCATTACAACCCGGCATCGACGCCGCCTTTTTCAGCAATGACGTCCTCGCCGCAGGCGCTGCCCTGGAGTGCGCCCGACGCGGCATCGCCGTGCCGCAGCGCGTCGCGCTGGCCGGTTTCGCCAATCTGGATATCGCGCCGGAAGTCTTGCCCGCCCTCACCACCGTCCAGATCAGCGCCCACCAGATCGGACTGACGGCCGCCGAGATGCTGCTGACCCGCTTCGATGGCGATGCAGTCACGCAAACGGTATGCGATCTCGGCTACGCCATCCTCGAACGCGACAGCGCCTAAAGATCAGGAAGCCCAGCAAGCCCAGGAATATCAGGACATAAGGTCGTCGGCAGTCGCCTGTTCGACCCGATTGCGCCCGATCCGCTTGGCCCGGTACAGGGCCAGATCGGCGCGCCTGATCAGTTCGTCGAGTCCCTCGCCATCACCCAACGCCGCCACCCCGAAGCTGGCGCTGACCTTGATCCGGCGCCCGTCCTCGATCTCGAAATCAGCATGCTCCAGGGCCGCACGCAACTTCTCGGCAACGCTGCCCGCCTGCTCCAGGTCGGCCTCCGGCAACAGGATGATGAACTCCTCGCCGCCATAGCGCGCCAGCACATCCACCTTGCGCAGCAAGCCAGCCACGAGCTGGGCCACGCCGCGCAGGATGACGTCGCCAGCCTGGTGGCCGTAGGTATCGTTGATGCGCTTGAAATGGTCGATATCGAACAACACCACCGCCATGCCCCGCCCATAGCGCTGCGACAGGCCCATCTGCTGGCCGGCCTGGGTGAAGAAGGCGCGCCGGTTCAGCACACCCGTGAGGAAATCGGTATTGGAGGAGGTCTGCAGCTGCGTGATCAATGCTTCGCGCTCGCTGGCCAGGCTATTGCGCTCTCGCATGCGCTGCTTGAGCACCCGCAGGGCGCGCATCATGGCAGCAATCTCGTCGCGATGGCGCGCCTCCGGGATTTCCTGCTCCAGCTTGCCCTCCACCAGACCGGCCACCAGATCGGTGGCCCGCACCAGCGGCTGCACCACGCGCCGGCGAATGAGCACCATCAGCAACTGGAAGAACAGGCAGGCCGTCAGCGTCAGCCCCACGACCAGCACCAGCAGGTTGCGCGCCCGGGCATTGTTCTGTTCAGCCTGCCGCATCAATTCAGCCAGCAACAGGTCGCGCAGATCGGTGATCGATTGCATCTGCGGCACATAGAACTTGTAGAGATCAGCGGTGCTGACGCCATAGCTGCTGGAATGCAGGCCAATCTGCAGCAGAAAGTCGAGGAACTGGAATCCGCTATCGAAATACTCCTTGTCCACCCGGTCCAGTGCCTCGGCAAACTGCGGCTGGCTCGCGTAGCCAGCCATCTGCGCAGCCACCACGCCGCGCAGCAGTTCGATGCGGCCATACAGGCGCCCGATTTCGATGACCTCATCCTGGGTCAGCTGGCGCTGCGCGATCAGCGGCGCGACGAAGCGCGAACCGACCTGCCCGGCGTACTCGCGCAGGCTGGCGGTGGCACGCACGGCCGACAGACCATCGCGCAGGCGCGGGTCGGCCCGATCCACTTCCAGGGTCAATTCGCTGACCACGCGGATCATCAGCGGCATCAGGTCCACCATGCCGGCGACGGCGGCCAGCACCAGCACGTCGCTGCGATTGTCGGCCGACAGGCGCGCCACCCGATCCAGATTGGCCCGGGCCGGCCCCAGTCCCTGCTCCACCGTGCGCACCTTGTCCAGCGCCCAAGATTGGCGCAAGCGGGCATCGGCTTCCAGCGCCGCATGCAAACTGGCCAGGGCGACGTCGGTCTGTTGCCGGGCGCCGGCCAGTTGCTTCAGCAGTGCCTCGGATTGTTGCGGTGATGCGCCCAGGAAAGCATTGGCCGGGCCACGCTCGGCCGAAACCTTCTCCATGGCCAGCAGGGCCAGCCGCAGATTGCGCAATGCAGGCACGCTGTTGGCGCCGTTGCGATAGGTACTCCATTCCGTCCAGACCAACGCCACTGCAAATGCCAGAAACAGCATCAGCAAGCCGATGGAAATGAGCCGGAACAGACGATTCAAGGACATGATGAGCCCGCTACGAAGGCAAGTGCATTTGACGAATATAACAAGGCCGATCAATCGACGGCACGACCACATCGCGAGCAGGGATGAAAAAAGCGGGCAGCGCAGACAAGGCGCCACGAAAGCAGGCATGCACTCCCACGTCATGGGAGAAACCGGCGCATCACGCGCTTCCCCCTCGTGAACGCGTGACCACCGATACGATGAACAAAGCGCGGCGATGCGCTTGGTCCGGAAGCATTTCCCGCGCAGGCGGCGGGCGGGCAGATCAGGTCGCCAATGACGAAACCTCAGACAAAGGCGACCAGCCAACACGACAACCCGAAACGACAGGCAAAAAAATAAGGCCCTGAAAAATTCAGAGCCTTATCTATACAACTGCTACAACTGCGAGCCAACTGGCGGAGAGGGTGGGATTCGAACCCACGGTACGGGAAACCGTACGCCTGATTTCGAGTCAGGTACATTCGACCACTCTGCCACCTCTCCGGTTAACTTCGGTCGTTTCACTGCGTGGTGCAGCAAAGACAGCGACTATATCAGAACTATTTTCATAGTGGAATGTTTTTTTGAAAAAACTTTAAAAAAAGAGCTTTTCATCCTCTTGAACCGGAAGCAGCGTGGCGAAAGAATCCTTCTTCACCTACAAACCGCTCAGACTGCATTCCTCATCATCATGTTGTCATAAATCACTTCTAGCATCCGTAAACTATTTGCCGTTCTTTGGACCTTCAGACCCGGATTCAGCCAGATGGCGCCCCTATCCAACGCTACCTTCCCGCTCGGCGCAGAAGTCGTCGATCTCATTGCCCGCGCCTCGGGTGCCGCCCTGCGTGGCGTCGAAGATCCGGACCCGATGCTGTCCCTGCTGCACGAGATCATCGCCCAGCGCAAGCTCTCCGCCCTGTTCCAGCCCATCGTGCGCATGCGCAATGGCGAAATCCTGGGCTATGAAGGATTGATCCGAGGACCCTCCAATACGCCCCTGCACTCCCCGCTGGCGCTGTTCAAGGTGGCGCGCGCCCACAATCTGTCGGTGCAGATGGAATACCTGTGCCGGCACATCGTGCTGACCCGCTTTGCGCAACTCGGCCTGCCGGGCAACCTGTTCCTCAACGTTTCCCCCGGGGCGCTGATGCAGCCCGAGGCGATCCAGGGCGAAACCCTGCGCTATCTGGAAAAGCTGGGCGTGAATCCGCAGCGCATCATCATCGAGCTGACCGAGAACGAACCTACCTACGACTACGCCCTGCTGCGCAATGCCGCCATGCACTACCGCGACATGGGCTTCCAGATCGCCATCGATGATCTCGGCGAAGGCTTTTCCAGCCTGCGCCTGTGGTCGGAACTGCAGCCGGAATACGTGAAGATCGACATGCACTTCGTGCAGGGCATCAACCATGATCCGATGAAGCTGCAGTTCGTGCGCTCGATCCAGGAGATCGCCGAGAAGTCCGGCTCCATCGTCATCGCCGAAGGCATCGAATCGCAGGCCGAGCTGCTGACCATCCGCGATCTGGGCATCGCCTGCGGCCAGGGCTACCACATCTCGCGCCCGCTGCCGGAGCCGCCGGTCTCGATTTCGGAAGACGTCAGCAAGACCCTGCGCCGCGACAAGGTACCGCTCCATGCCAACAAGTACGGCCCCGGCAAGCGCAGCGCCACCGTCGCCAAGCTGCTGCGCGAGACGCAATATGTCAGCCCGGAAGTCACCAACGATGCGGCCTACGACATGTTCGTCAACGATCCGCAGCTGCAGGCCCTGCCGGTGGTCAGCAACGGCTTGCCGATCGGCCTGATCAACCGCTACAGCATGGTGGAGCGCTTCGCCCGCCTGTATGGGCGCGAGCTGTACGGCAAGAAGTCCTGCGCCTTCTTCATGGACCCCAATCCCCTGCTGACCGAGCAGGACACCAGCCTGCAAGATCTCTCCAACCTGCTGGTGCAGGCCGAGACGCACCACCTCTCCAACGGCTTCATCATCACCGACCGGGGCCAGTATGTGGGCCTGGGCACCGGCCACGACCTGCTGCGCGAAATCACGCAGATGCAGATCGACGCCGCCCGCCACGCCAATCCACTCACGCAGTTGCCGGGCAACGTCCCCATCAACGACCACATCGAATACCTGCTGCAAAGCGGCGTCGAATTCTGCATCTGCTACTGCGACCTGGACCAGTTCAAGCCCTTCAACGATGTCTATGGCTATCGCAAGGGCGACGACATGATCCAGGCTACCGGCCGCGTGCTGCAGCAGGCCTGCGATCCTGCCCTGGACTTCATCGGCCACATCGGCGGCGACGATTTCCTGATCATGTTCCAGAGCGAAGACTGGGAAAAGCGCTGCCGTGTCATCCTCGACAACTTCGAAGCCGAGGCCCGCGCCTTCTACTACGACGAAGACCTGGCGCGTGGCGGCTACTACACCGAGGATCGCCAGGGCAACCGGGTGTTCCACCCGCTGGTATCGGTATCGCTGGGCGCGGTGAAGATCGAGCCTTCGCAATACTCATCACCGCACCAGATCGCCTCGGCCGCCACCCGTGCCAAGAAACAGGCCAAGAAGATCCAGGGCAACAGTCTCTTCATCGAGCGCCGCATCCCGGCCACCTTCTCCTGGGCCATGAAGGACGGCTAGCCGGCACGCTCAGGAAAACGTTTTCTCGCCCCCGCACCGATAAAAAAACGGCCGCCTCATCAACGAGGCGGCCGTTCGTGCGTCCTGCAGTGGTAAAGCCGATCAGACGCCCGGCACCAGCTTGCTCACGCCGCCCATGTAGGGCTGCAAGACCTCGGGGATATCCACGCTGCCATCGGCCTGCTGGTAGTTTTCCAGCACGGCGACCAGGGTACGGCCCACGGCCAGACCGGAACCGTTCAAGGTATGCAGCAGTTCCGGCTTGCCCTGGGCATTGCGGAAGCGCGCCTGCATGCGACGCGCCTGGAAGGCTTCGCAGTTGGAGACCGACGAGATTTCGCGATAGGTGTTCTGCGCCGGCAACCAGACCTCGATGTCATAGGTCTTGGCCGCGCCAAAGCCCATGTCACCGGTACACAGGGTGATGACACGGTACGGCAGGCCGAGCTTCTTGAGGATGGTCTCGGCGTGGCCCAGCATCTCGTCCAGGGCTTCGTAGGACTTCTCGGGGTGGACGATCTGCACCATTTCCACCTTGTCGAACTGGTGCTGGCGGATCATGCCGCGGGTATCGCGACCATAGGAGCCGGCTTCCGAACGGAAGCAAGGCGAGTGCGCCGTGAACTTCATCGGCAGCGCATCGCCGGCCACGATCTCGTCGCGCACGAAGTTGGTCAGCGGCACTTCAGCCGTAGGGATCAGGTACAGCGCGGCATTCTCGGCCTCGCCTTCCTGACCGCCCTTCTTGGCAGCGAACAGGTCGGCTTCGAACTTGGGCAACTGGCCGGTGCCGCGCAGGCTGTCGGCATTGACGATGTAGGGGGTATAGCACTCGGTATAGCCATGCTCCATGGTATGGGTGTTGAGCATGAACTGCGCCAGCGCGCGGTGCAGGCGGGCGATGCCACCCTTGAGCACGGCAAAGCGCGAACCGGTGAGCTTGGTGGCAGTATCAAAATCCAGGCCCAGCGGGGCGCCGACATCGACGTGATCCTTGATCTCGAAGTCGAACTGGCGTGGCGTGCCAACCTTGCGCAATTCCACATTGCCGCTTTCGTCATTGCCGGCCGGCACCGACTCGTGCGGCAGGTTGGGAACCGCCTGCAGGAACAGGTTCATCTGGTGCTGCACTTCTTCCAGGCGCGCCGCCGACGACTTGAGCTCGTCGCCGATGCCATTGACCTCGGCCATCACCGCGGAGGCATCCTCGCCACGGCCCTTGAGCATGCCGATCTGCTTGGACAGGGTGTTGCGCTTGCCCTGCAGTTCTTCGGTGCGGGTCTGGATCTGCTTGCGTTCAGCTTCCAGCGCGTTGAAGCCGGCCACGTCCAGGACGAACTTGCGGGCTGCCAGGCGGGCCGCAACGTTCTCGATGTCTTTACGGAGGAGTTGGATGTCGATCATGGGGAGAAAATACGATAGGTTTGAAGCAGGAAACCGCGATTGTACCAAGTCGCGCGCCCGTCACGGGGTTCCAGCCCCCTTCCCCCGCAAGAAAATGCTGCGGCCCTGGTAGCGGCCACCGGCCTTGCGGGTTACCATTCGGCCCATTCCCGTCATCCAGAGAGCCTCTCCACCCATGTCCGACCAGCCCGACCCGCGCCCGCAGCGCGATGTTCCCGTCCTGTTTTCCCTGCTGGGCCTGGTGGCCGCCTTCGCCGTGGGACTGTGGGCCGGCATCCACTACATGTCCAATGACGCCAGCCTGTTCTACGGACTGATCGCCGGCCTCTCCTTCGGCGCCGCCTTCGCCTTCGGGCAGCAGATCAAGAACCGCTTCATTCCGCCCAAGGTGCGCAAGACCGACTGGAAGGTGCAGGCCCCGGGCGCGGCCGAATTGTCCAGCGGCCGCCTCGCGGCACAGCAGGCGCGCAAGATCAGTGTCGAATTCGACGATCAGGAAATCCGAACCATGGTGCGTGGCGCCAAGCGCGAAGGCATCGCCTGGAGCGCCATCGACGACGTCACCATCCGCATCAGCGACGACAGCCTGCCCCAGCCGCAATGGATCATCGCCGGCCAGACTGCCGAGGGTATCAAGGGCGTACTGGTCCCCAACGACGCCGATGGCCTGGAAGAGCTGATGGAAGCGATGAAGCAGCGCCTGCCCGACTATGACAACGACAAGAACTACGAAACCGTGATCGCCGCCATGTCCGCCATGGAGGGCAGTTTCCGCGTCTGGCACCGGGCGGCCGCCTGATCTCAAGCCTGATCGCTGAAGCCTGAGATATCAGGCAAGGCCGGCACGGATCAGCCAGGTCCGCCGGTATCGGCCATGGTTGGCTCCCGGGCCAGCCTTTCTGCCAGGAAGTTGACGAAAGCCCCCAGCCGCGGCGGCAGATGGCGGGTCGCCGGATAGAGCGCCCACAGATCGCCGCAATAGTGCGTCCTGAAACCCCATTGCGGCAGGACCTGGACGATACGCCCCTGCGTCAGCGCCTCCCGGGCGACGAAATACGGCAGGCTGCCGATACCGAGATGGCGCAGCACTGCATCCAGTCGCACCCCGGTATGGTTGGCCGCATAACGCCCCCGCACCTCGACCGTGACCCGTTCGCCCTGCCGGCGGAAGCGCCAGCGCGCGTCCCCGGGCGCCTCGCCGAGGTAGATGCAGGAATGTGTCTTGAGTCCCTGTGGATGCTGAGGCGTCCCGTGCTGCGCCAGGTACTCCGGCGTGGCGCACAGCAGGTGCTCGATGCGCGTCAGCCTGCGGCCCATCAGGCCCGGCGGCGGCTGGTCGGTGATGCGGATGGCCAGATCCACCTCCTCATCGATCAGATCCATGTAGCGGTCTTCCAGCCTCAACAGGACGTCCACCCTGGGATGGGCGGCAAGGAAATCCGGCACATGCGGATGCACCAGGTAATGCCCGACCGCCTTGGGCACGCTCACCCGGACCTGCCCCTGCGGCGCGGCATCAAAGCCACCGGAGGCGGCCAGCACCGATTGCGCGGCGTCCAGCATTTCCCGGCAACGCTGGTGGATGTCACGCCCGCTCTCGCTCAGCCGCAGCTTGCGGGTGGTTCGTTGCAGCAACTGCGTGCCGAGTGCCTTTTCCAGGCGTGCAATGGCCCGGCTGACAGCCGAGGGCGTCGCGCCCAGCTGGCGCGCCGCTTCCGAGAAACTGCCCGTCTCCACCACCTTGGCAAAAACAGCCATTTCGTTGAGCAGGGCGATGCTTTGATTTGTGCTCATGGGGCAAAGATTATTTGCGATAGCAATGGATTATCGCAACTTAGTCCGACCGATACAATACACGACACTCGCAGCAAGCCATATTGAAAGCCTAGCCATGACTGATCGCCTCTACATGACCGACCGCGCCTTGCGCGCCAACATCCACGTGCTGGACTGCACCCCGCAGGACGATGGGCGCTACGCCGTGCGCCTGTCGGCCACGCCTTTTCATCCCCAGGGTGGCGGACAGCCCAGTGATACGGGCCGAATCGATGACGTGGAAGTGCTGCGCGTGGTCAGCGACAATGAAGGCATCGTCCATTACACCGCAGCCCCGGTCGCGCCAGGCCCGGCCGTGGCGACCGTCGACGCCGAGCCGCGCCAGTTGCATGCGCAACTGCATTCGGCAGGCCATGTGATCGGGCACGTGATGGCGGAACTGGGATGGAAGCCGACCAAGGCTCATCACTGGCCAGGGGAAGCGCGTGTAGTG
Organism: Herbaspirillum sp. VT-16-41; assembly: GCF_001994935.1. Lineage (NCBI taxonomy): Bacteria > Pseudomonadati > Pseudomonadota > Betaproteobacteria > Burkholderiales > Oxalobacteraceae > Herbaspirillum > Herbaspirillum sp. VT-16-41. The sequence goes on along the minus strand of NZ_MUXB01000114.1, from coordinate 844 downwards.
GGCATGGTTGCTGCGGAAGATGGCACGGCACAGGAACTGACGCAGACAGAACTGGAGCGCCGCTGCAATGGCTTGCTGGCGCAGAATCTACCCTGCGTGATGGCCGTGGAAAATGGCTTGCGGCAGATTGGATTTGGCGAGTTGCCCGCCTATCCTTGTGGCGGGACGCATGTGGCAGCACTGGGGGAGATTGGACAGATTCGGATTGAATCGGTGCGGATCAAGAAGGGTGAGGCATTGGTTCGCTATGATGTAATCCGCCAAGTGCAAATCTGACCCGACAGAACATGAAGTCAAATGCCTTCTGGAATGACTGAAAAAACAGGTATTTCTCGCTGTCTTGTCCAATGCCACACCTATGGACGATTTCTAACACAAGTCCACACACGTACCGTCTGAGCTTTTCGACCATGCTCAGGGGTGACGATGTCAAAGGCAAGAAGGCTTTCTTACTACACGATTGAAAAAACCTGGTTCGGCGCTGCCCATTGGAAGAAACATCCTGGCGCAATCGCCATCAACACCCCGCAACAGATTTCCTTTGATCGCCCTGCCCCAGGCGCAGCACCAACAGAGGAGATCAAGCCACCAAAGCCCTCGCGCAAGCAGGCGCGCCAACAAAAGCTGGAAGCGGTAAGACAGCTGAAGCTTGCAGAGCAAGCTCAAAAAAAGAAACAGCAAGAATATCCCCAAGATCAACCACGAGAGCCAGGGTCGCAGATTCTGGACGCTGAAACTCACGAGAAAATTCCCGAATTTGACCTGCAGTGACCTGCTCCCCGAGATTAGTACGGCAATGATGTAGAGTCTGCCCCATACGGAGGCAGCATGAAGAAACGATTTA